>JASMLT010000019.1 GCA_030748555.1 Acidimicrobiales bacterium | reverse complement strand
GCCACTATCGCTGTAATCTTGCCTTCTCTCGTGAGGACATGCGGAATAATTAAGGCAACAAATGCCGCTGGGAAGGCAGCATCAAGACCCCATGAACCTGGATCTTCAAGAATCCCTCCTAATAACACTCCTAAGATTGTTCCTGTATTCCAAAATATGAAAAGGCTTATCCCTGTGAACCAAAATGAGTCTCGTGAATCCTTACTGCTTTCTTGTGCACTGGCTATAGCGATAGTTTCATCAATTACGAAATGAGCGGCTACAGCTTTATTCAATTTCCCATTATTTAAAGATTTTGTTATCACTGGGCCATACAACGCGTTTCTAGCTGACAGTAAAAGAGCACTGCTGACAGCAGCTGCTGGGTTACCTCCACCATCTATTACTGAGACAGCTGCGAATTGTGAAGCACCAGTGAAAGTAAAAATAGACAAAGCTGATGCTTGCAATAGAGAAAGACCTGCGGTGTCAGCGAAAACTCCATAAGTTATGCCAATCAACCCACAAGCAGCAGCCAGCGTGAATCCACTTCTCTGAAAATCGTTAAATTTTTGCATTATGGAAGTCGGTTTATTAGTTCGTTAATTAATAGATCTATCTGATTAGCGCATTTGTCAAATTCTTCTTGATCGCCTGAAGCTGGATCCACCACTTCTTCCCATGGCTCAATATCCACTTCCGCTAGGTCTAATTTCATTATTCGTTCTGTTAGAGAACCTTCTTCAGTTAAGTCGCGAACAAGGCGAGGAAGCGTTGCTGCTCGTTCTGCGACTTCAGGAAAATTTTTTCTGATCCATTCAATGTGACTGGGTTCCATAGCTACTATCAGATCAACTCCAAGGTGTTTTTGACCAAATTGTGTACTCCTATGTGTCGGATCAGAAATTTCGAAACGCTCAAGAGCTTTTCTTGTTCTTTGGCTCATTGGGTGTCCTTCAAGAACAAGTGTCCCAGCTCCGATTGCGACATAGTTTGGAGCTCTTTTCTCGAACATTATTCGAGCCATGACGGATCGGGCAGCGTTTCCGGTGCAAAGGAAACATATGACTGGTTTTTCTACTTCTTCTTCCATCGCATTTCAATCCGTTTCAATCCTGATAAACAGTGCTTCTGCCTCAGCCGTGACCACACCATTTACCAAACATACAGCTTTTGCTTTGATTCTCTTTCCTGTCGAGTTTTCGAGACGAGCTTCAAAACGAAGTTCTTGATCTATAGGAGTGGCTTCGCGGTAACGAACTTCCAACTTCCCCGTTACAGCCGGTCCTCCTCCTGCTAATCGGACTGCACCGCTGAGGACATCGTCGAATAGTCCGGCAAGGAAGCCACCATGGACACGGCCTTCGGGGCCTTCTCTGCATCTGTTGATTTCCAATTCGCCTATTATGACTTCTTGTCCGATGGGATCTTTTTCGATTCTCACTCTTATAGGCGGGGCTAAGGGGTTTCTTTCCCCTCTGAACAGACTGTTGTCTTTTGCTTCAATGTATAAACGTTCTTTAGTCAGTTCGTCAATATCTTTTTCGTCGATTTCGTACCATCTAAGTCGAACTGACTCTTCTAAAGATTCATTTGCTGCATCCACATGTGTGATTGCTTTTTCTATCATTTCACTTGTGGGTGCTGATTTGTGTATTTTCAGCAACAGGTCTCTTACTCGATCAGCTAACCGTATTCCGGTGTCTCTTTCATTTTCTGACATCTTTGTTCGTCTATCTTTCATCTAGTTTCATCAAAATTTTAGACTTTAGTCAGTCAAACCGAGGATTTTACCTAAGCGTCGGCGATGAAATAATGCGTCGCCCCATGTGGACGCAAGAATCCATCCGCGCTTGAGCCATATCTGCAGGTCATGTTCGACTGTGTAGCCGATCGCTCCATGACATTGAAGAGCTGATCTGCAAGCAAGTTCGACAGCTTCACTTGCTAAAGTTTTTGCAGCTGACACTTCTCCTGAAACTGTGAAATTTTCTGTTGGGCTTCTTTCATTATCTATCGCCCAGCTAGCTACTTGAACTAAAGGCCTCGCGAACTCGATTGCTATTGCCATGTCTGAGCAGTGGTGCTTGACTGCTTGATTCGTTCCAACTGGTTTTCCGAACTGTTTTCTTTCTGAAACATAACTGACTGTCATTTCTAGAAGTTTTTGTGCCACACCTACTGCTTGTGCCGCAGCAGATAGGACACCACGGTTAGTCATGTCTTCAATTGCTTCAGGTTCTTTCGAAATGAGTGTTTTAGGAGTTGGTGACCATTCGATGGCACTGGTTTTATAACGCGGGTCAATCGACGTCATGGGAGTATGTTCAATTTCCTTTGTTGGAACTGCATGAAGCTCATTTTCCTTACTGAGTAAAATCAGATCAGAACTTTCAACTGAAACGACACGTTCATCTATTGGAGAACCAACAGTCAATTTTCTCGAACCAGCTGCAGATTCTTCTAGTATTTCTCGAGCCGTTTCATTTTGTGCCCACCGTGTGATTAAAGGTGCTGCCACTGCTGCATGTTCAGCCACAGGTTCAGAACAGGCTGAACGCCCCAATTCTTCTAAAATGAAAACCAGATCGGAACTACCCATACCTAAGCCGCCGAATTCTTCGGGTATAGCAATTCCCATAAGCCCCGTTTCAGAAAGTGTTTCCCACAGACCACCTATTCGTCCTGATGGTTCTTCACCAGCTAATTGGAGTGCTTCTGCTGAGCACTCTTTTTCTAAAATGGAAGCAATATTGGAAGCAAATTGCTCCTGTTGTTCAGTTGGTGCAAAACGCATCTGACTTCCTACTTTCTCGGCAAACCAAGAACTCTTTCAGCAATTATGTTTCGCTGAATCTCATTTGTTCCTGCGTATATTGGTCCGGCTAAAGCAAATAGGTAACCCATCAACCATTCAGTTTCATCACTCGGATTTAAGAATTCTGTTATGAGGTCGGATCGGTCTCTTAATATTCGTAGAGCAGTGGCGTGGAGTTCAACATCTAATTCTGACCAGAAAACCTTCATTATTGAAGGCTCAGAATTTAGTGGCTCCCCTTCTAGGATTCGTGTTGCGGTTCTCTGCGCTTGCCATCGGTAAGCGTGAGCTCTCACCCACGAGTTGACGACTTCTTCCGTAAGGCTTGGATCCGGTTTTGGTTCTGTTGCTTCATGGAGGTTGACAAGTCTTTCCGCCACGGCTGTGAAGCGACCTGGTGCTCTTAGGTTTAAGCCGCGTTCATTGGATGCCGTTGACATGGCAACTGACCAACCTTCTCCTTCTCTGCCGAGAAGATTAGAGGAATGAACATGGCAGTCATCAAAGAATATTTCAGCAAATGCAGGTTCACCGTCAAGGCGATTGACTGGTCTGCGCTCTAAACCTTCCGAGTCAGCTGGCACAAGCAGGTATGACAAACCCTGATGTCTTTCGGAGTCTGGGTCAGTTCTAACGATGCAAAATATCCAATCCGCCCATGCTCCACGAGAGCACCAAGTTTTCTGACCGTTGATTACAAACCATTCGCCATCTTTTTTGGCTTTTGTTTTTATTGAAGCTAAGTCGCTTCCGGCATCTGGCTCTGACCATCCTTGTGCCCAGATTTCTTCTCCGGATGCCATCGATTGTAAAAAACGATTTTTTTGTTCATCAGAGCCGAAATCAAACAAGGCGGGTGCCAATAAATTGATTCCATTTGTGTTGACACGTCCAGGAGCGCCTGAGTGATAATACTCTTCTTCAAAAATAAGCCATTCAAGAATACCTAAATCTCTTCCTCCGTACTTTTCTGGCCATGTAACAACAGACCATCCGTTTTCAAAAAGTTTTTTTTCCCATGCTCTGTGAAGCTCAAAACCTTCTTGAGTGTCCATAGAAGGTAATGTTTCTTTGGGAATATTTCCTTTTAGCCAGTTTCTTACTTCAGTACGAAAGTCTTTTTGTTCTCTTGTTGGGTCTAAATCCATCTTTAACTTTCACCGAATCGGTCAAGTGAATTTGTCGCCTCTTCAACAATTCTTCTTACTAAATCTTCACTGGTGGGTAATTCATTTATTGACCCAACTCCTTGACCTGTAGGTAAAATCCCAACCTCTAAATGGCCATCCACCATTGTCGCTTTTGTCAACATCGGTGCGTTAGCTGCAAGGGCTACCTGACTCCATGTTAATTTCTGTGTTTTTTTCATCCTTAAACCTTCAGTGATAAGGCTCTTAAAGGTTGTACCGGATAGTCGTCTAAAACGTAAAGCATTAAGTAGCGCTATGGGAAAAGCAAGTAACCGGGCCTTTTCAAGTCGTTCCACCATTTTGTTTGAAATAACTCTTTGTGGTGCACCATCAATTGCTTTAGTGACGACTGTCTGGGTTGATGAAGTCGACAGATACACGTTTTTTACATTCTCTGGAACGTCGCTTTCGCTTGTTAGAAGAAACCTGGTTCCCATTGCTATTCCGGAAGCCCCCCATGCCAAAGCGGCTGCTAGTCCTCTTCCATCCGTGAATCCTCCTGCTGCAATTACAGGAATTTTGACTGAGTCGATCACTTGCGGTATTAAAAGTGAAGTCGGGATGACACCTGTATGGCCGCCTCCCTCCGAACCTTGTGCAATGACTGCATCAACACCTAACTCAGCTACCTTTTCTGCGTGTCGTGCTGCTCCAACGGTAGGTATGACTATCACATCTGCTTCTTTTAAACGCTCAACTATTCGTTGTGTAGGTGCTTGCGCAAATGAAGCTACTGGAACCTGAGAGTCGATTAAATGTTCAACTCTGGAGTCGATATCTAAGGCATCTGTCCTGAGGTTAACGCCGAAAGGATTGTCTGTATTCTTTTTTATTTCTTCAATTGCTTTAACCATTTCATCAAAAGTCAGCGTTGCAGCTGCGAGTATCCCGAGAGCACCGGCCTGACAGGTGGCTATGACTAGACTTGGGCCTGCGACCCAACCCATGCCGGTTTGAACTATCGGGTATTTGACTCCGGTTAGTTCACAAAAATTAGTTTTTAATCTCGTGTCTGTCATTTTTTGATGAATTCTGCTTTGCGTAAACCATGCGGATCAATTACTTTCCTAATGAGTTTAAGTTCGTCTTTTGTGGGTATTCGGGTCTCTTCAACTTCGTCTGGTATTAGCAATTCAAATCCGGTTGCGGCAATTATTTCTTCAACTGTCACATCAGGATGGTGAGAAACTAGTTGCATACGTTTCTGTGAGTTTGAGAAATTAAAAACACCCAGATTTGAAACAATTTGACGAATTTCATGATTTCTTTGTATCCAACCTGAGAGTTCAGAAACTCTGTCGTAGCCTGGGCCTGAAACAACATCTACTTTTTGGACAAAACTACGAGTTGAATGATTAGGTATCCAATAACTAGTCGTGTTGTTTACCAGATTACCTGGAGCTCCTCGAAGCCCTAAGAGTTGAGCTTTAGGTTTTTTCCAGTCTCCGATTGCGGCAAAATTCTGATTTCCGTGTGGATCTATCTGGCTTGCACCCATGACTATATGACGGCGCCCTGACCAAACGATGTCGAAAAGATCCCGGTAAGGCATCCATGCTTCCACCAATCGTTCTGCATCTGGATCTCCTACAGGAATGGTGTTGGCAGCCAGGACAGAAACCGTGTCGGTCATCACCATGTCGGATTCAAATGTGGCTTTAGCCAGGCGCCCAGCTATCACAGGGACATTCCCTATGGGGTTGCACAAAATCTCTCCATCACCTCGGAAGCCGTCAGCAATCGCGGTGACACATATTTCATCGATTGTTGCATCGTCAGCCATTTTGGCCCTCTTCTATTTGAGTTCTTGAGTCAACTGCTTTTAGGTATTCCTGGTGGCTATTTACCTCTAAGTATTTTTCTTTGAAGTTTTCCCAACTTTGGGGGTCTTTAGCACTGGCGGCATATTCACTTTGGAAAGCCTCGTCTCTGCCATAATCGGGAGGACATTCAGTGAAGTGAGCCCCTCTTGGAGCTTCGATTACACCGTCGACGAATAGCCTTGGGATTTTAAGAGTGTGGACACTTCCTTCTTTCAGGAAGTGTTCAGTAGGAATTATCTTTTCGCAACTCATAAACGTTCGTTTGGCTGCTTTTGCGAAAAGGTCGTCAAAATACAAATCTGGGCCTAAGAATTGTCCGTTTCCTTGGGAATCAGCTCTATTCATGTGTATGAGAGAAACGTCAAGATTTAAGGCAGGTATCGCTACCAGTTCTTCACCTTTCTCCCCGTCAATTGATTCGTAAGGAGATTCAATTGTCTTTATTTCAGGATTCATCATGAGCATGTCACTACCTAGACCAGCTCTTGTTGGATAAAAAGGCACGCGATGCGCTGCAGCTAGTAACCCTAAATAGAAAGCGCCTTCGTCTAGTTCACCAGTTTCGATAGTTCCCTCTTGTTTAGCGTTTCTGAAATGCGGTTCTAGAGGTATTGAGTCAAGTGAAACGAAACCATAAATAGCTTTACGAATTTTGCCTGCAGCACAGAGCAGCCCTACATCTGGCCCTCCGTAACTAACGATTGTCAGGTCCTTCAAATTACTGCATGCTATTGCTCGGACGAGAGACATGGGTTTTCGACGTGAACCCCAGCCACCTATGCCTATAGTCATTCCATCTGATAATTCTTCGATGACTTCCATTTCAGTCATTTTTTTGTCAATCACAACTTCAACGCTAGAGCAACCCGCGCTATGCAACGACCTGAGATAATCTTCTAGTGTGAATATTTCTATGGACAAAACTGAAATCCTTGATTTCTCTGGTAAAACGGTGATTGTTACCGGAGGGACTCGGGGTCTTGGACGAGTTATTTCAGAATCTTTTCTAGGTGCTGGAGCAAATGTTGTTACATGTGCGCGTAATGCGCCTGAGAAACCTGTCTTTTCTGAATTGAATGACAAAGAAGCCGTTTTTTTTGAAACTGATGTAAGAAACCCTGATCAGGTCGAATCTCTTATTTCTGAAGTTGTTCAAAAATTTGGTCGTATTGATGTACTTGTAAACAATGCTGGAGGGGCTCCTTCAGTTAAATCTTCAGATGCTTCACCTCGCTTTAACGAAAAAGTTGTTTCATTGAACCTTTTAGCTTCTATGCACTGTTCTCAATCTGTTTTCCCTGTGATGACTGCACAAGAAGACAATGGCGTCATAATCAATATCTCTTCAGTCAGTGGTAGTAGACCCAATCCCGCAGGAATGGCGTACGGGGCTGCTAAAGCTGGTTTGGACAATTTAAGCAAAACTTTAGCTCATGAGTGGAGCCCAAAAATACGTGTCCTGACTTTGGCGGTTGGACTGATAGAAACCGATGAGTCATCTGACTTTTACGGTGGTGACGAGAAACGTTTGAAGCTCGCCAACCACTTAGCTATGAAGCGTCTGGGGAAACCCGAAGAGATCGCTGATATGTGCATGGTGCTGGCTTCACCTTTGGCTCGCTGGATGACTGGAACCACTGTCGAGGTTCATGGAGGTGGAGAGAGTCCTTTCTATTTGAAAGAAATCTCTGATACGAGCACCGAAGAAAACTCGTAATATTTTTCAATAATAATGGCACCTGTCTTTCTCACTGAAGAACCGCCAACCTACGGGGTAGTGCAATCTGTTTCACCGATGGTGAGGAGGATCGTTGCAAAAAATCCTTCTAAATTCACTTATCACGGAACCGGTACTTACATCATTGGGGATCCTAATGGAAACGAACTGGCCGTAATAGACCCAGGAC
Source organism: Acidimicrobiales bacterium (assembly GCA_030748555.1). Classification (GTDB taxonomy): domain Bacteria; phylum Actinomycetota; class Acidimicrobiia; order Acidimicrobiales; family MedAcidi-G1; genus MedAcidi-G1. The sequence goes on along the minus strand of JASMLT010000019.1, from coordinate 20,038 downwards.
CTGATGACGATGCACATCTGACCGCTCTTTTGGATGCCATAGGGAACAAAAATGTTAGTCATATTTTAGTGACACACACGCACCCTGATCACTCTCCTTCGGCTACCAGCCTCTCTGAGATAACTTCAGCTCCGACATACGGATTCGGGAAGCACCCACTGGCAGCTACTAAAAAACCTGATGATCTCGACGAGACGCAACCTGATGATCTCGAGGGTAGAGGTGATACCAACTTTGTTCCTGATGTTGAAATAGGAAATGGAGATGTGATCGTAGGTGAAGGTTTCACTTTTGAAGCTCTCCATACACCGGGACACATCTCCAACCATTTATGTTTTTCTTTGGAAGAGGAATCTACTTTGTTTACTGGCGATCATGTTATGGGATGGTCGACGACTGTGATTCCAGCTCCAGACGGAAACCTCTCTCATTATCTTTCTAATTTACGCCGCCTTCTTGAACGGTCTGAAATGACTTATCGACCTACTCACGGTCCTGCAATTGAGGATCCTCTTCCTTTTGTTAATTCTCTGATCGAGCACCGAGAGGAACGCACTACTCAAATTATTGCCGCAATCAATAAGGAACCTAAGACAGTTAAAGAGTTAGTTAACGATATATATTCTGATGTTGATGAAAGTCTTCACAAGGCAGCCGGTAGTTCTGTGTACGCACACCTATTGGATCTTGCTCGCATTGGTGTTGTCTCAGCTGAGCCTGATTTCGACATGGACGCTGAGTGGAGAGTCAAGTAAAAACTCTAAGGGTGCTGGCTTGAAACCGAAATGACTTCGCCTGTCATGTAGGAAGAGTAGTCACTGGCTAAGAAAACCATCACATTTGCTACTTCCCAGGGTTCTGCGGCACGCCCTAAGGCTTCTTGTTCTATCAAGGAATCTATTAGCTCTTTGTTGCTAGATTTTGCAAGATTTGGATGCATAGCCAAACTCGGTGCTACACAATTAACTCGTATGTCATATTCCGCTGCTTCGATAGCAACGCATCGTGTAAGTGCCATAACGCCTGCTTTTGCTGCCGCGTAGTGAGACTGGCCTGTTTGTGCACGCCATCCTAAAACCGAAGCGTTGTTTACTATCACGCCTGTGTTGTTCTCCTGCATTTTTTTCAATGCTGCTCTTGTGCAACGCATTGTTCCATTCAGTGTCACATCTACCACTCGCGACCATTCTTCATCATCCATCTCAACTAACAAGCTTTGTGCTCCTAAACCTGCGTTGTTGATTAGGACATCGAGTTTTCCGTATTCTTCTATCGTTTTGTCGAACAGATTCTGCACTTGTTGTTCTTTCGTTACATCACACACAATTGAAAGAGGTCTCTCTCCATTGATCTGGCCTAATGCATCACAGGTAGCTTCAAGTCTTTTTTCATGAACATCGGAGATAATTACAGTGGCTCCTTCTTCAATGCAGCGTCGTGCCACTGCGGAACCGATTCCAGTTCCCGCAGCAGCGGTTACAACCACTACCTTCTCCTCTAAGAGATTGTGGCTTTCGACATATTCTGGAGGATTATTAGTTGCCATAATCAGATCTTAGATCAACTAAGCATTACCCTGTTCTGTCTTTTCAGCCATTTCTTTCATCCGTCTCTCCAAATCTGCAAACAATGGGAGTTCTTCAACACCTATATCGGCATCTAATCGTTCAACTATTTCCTCAAATGTAAAAGCTTCTCCGTTGTTAGCAGTCATTTCCCTTACTTCAGCAGGTTGATTCCATACCGCTATTCGCTTTCCTGTGCATGTATATATCTGTGCTGTTATATCTTTGGCTGCATCTGATAGTAAAAATGCCGCTAGTGGTGCAATATCTTCTGGTGCTCCTGCTTCTATTTCAAAAGGAACGTTTTCTGACATTCGGGTCATTGCAGCGGGTGCTATACAGTTTGCATTCACCCCATATCTCTTTAGAGCGAAAGCTGCACTTTTTGTAAGAGATACGACTCCACCTTTTGCGGCCGAATAGTTTGGTTGGGCCGTTGAAGCAACAAAAGCTCCTGAAGTGAAACCTAGGATGCTTCCCCCTCCTTCTTGTTTGCGCATTACAGCAGAGGCTGCTCTGTAAACGTTGAAATGGCCTCTGAGATGGACTCTCACTACATCGTCGAATTCTTCATCTGTCATATTAAACAACATTCTTTCGCGCAGAATTCCTGCAGCGCATGCAACTCCGTCGATTCGCCCCCAGGCTTCAATGGCAGTTTCAACTATTCGTTGGCCTACTTCTGATTCTGAAACATCACCAGCTACAGCAATTGCATTTCCACCTGATTCCTTAATTTGATTTACGACTTCATCAGCTACAGCGCTTGAAGGAGCAGAACCGTCTAGTTCTACCCCGTAGTCAGCAACAACTACATTCGCTCCTTCTTTTGCGCAGAGAACGGCTACAGAACGTCCGATTCCATTTCCGGCTCCTGTTACTGCAATGTTTTTACCTGAAAGATGCCCAGCCACTTTTCCTCCTTAATACATTTTTTACTAAAAGTTATGCGGCGACACTATCGGAGGTCACCCAATCGGCCTATCGTCGGAGAATGCTATCAGATAAAAAAATCCTCGTTACAGGTGTGACTGGCCAAATTGGCTTTCCGTTAGCTCGTTTCTTAGCGGAGAAAAATGAGGTTTGGGGAGTTGCTCGGTTTGCTGATGAACAGAACAAAGAACGTGTAGAGGGACTGGGTGTCCGCACTTTTACTCTCGATTTAAATTCGAAAGACTACGGAACTCTCCCAACCGATTTCGATCATGTGGTGCATTTTGCAGTTTTTCAAGGCCCAATAGCTGATTATGATTTGGCAATTTCGAATAATGCTGAAGCAACGGGAATCTTGATGCAACATTGTCGCAGCGCTAAGTCCGTATTGGTAGCTTCGACTAACTCTGTTTACAAACCCAATAAAAACCCTTGGCATCTATACCATGAAAGTGATCCACTGGGTGATTCAACTGTTACTCATTCCCCTACCTATGGAATCTCTAAAATAAGCCAAGAAGCTGTTGCTCGAACCATGTCTAGAGTTCTTGACCTGCCTACTACTATCGCTCGAATTAATGCAAGCTATGGTGACAATGGGGGTCTTCCAAAATATCACTGTGAAGCAATAGCAGCCGACAAACCGATAATACTCAGAGACTCAGCTCCTTCTCCTTATAGTCCCATCCATGAGACGGATCTCGCTCATCAGGTTTCGCATCTTCTTGAAGCAGCTTCAACTCCTTCTACCATCGTGAACTGGTGCGGAGATGAAGTTGTAACTGCTGAAGACTGGTGTGCTTTTTTCGGTTCTCTCTTGGGTAAAACTCCGCAACTTCTCTACGAAAATGTGCCTGGTAGTCAATCAGGGGGTGCGGCAGATCCAGGTTTCAGAAAATCAATAACTGGCCCATGTAAAATTTCTTGGATGGATGGAATGGCGAGCTTTGCAGAACATCATGTCAAATAGGTTTTACTGCTATAACAGAGAAAGGTTTTAAGTTTTCTCAAGGGGTTTTAATTCCTGTGATTGGAAAGCGTTCTTATGGACATTGAACAGGTTGCTGACAGGATTGAGATAGCAGATTTTTTTTCGCGCTATGCGCGTGCTGTGGATACTCGGGATTGGGATCTTTATAGAACTTTGTTCACAGCAGATGCACACATCGATTACTCATCTTCGGGTGGCTCAGTTGGCAATTTAGAGGAAACTGTTTCTTTTTTATCTAAAGCTTTAGACATGTTTGAGATGTCTCAACATCTCGTCACCAACATCGAAGTGTTGGGGAAAGAAGAGAACGAAGCTGATGTTCTTGCACTTTTTAATAATCCGATGCGTCTAAAAGGAGGAGAAATCTGGTTTGTAGGTGGAAAATATAGACATGAACTGATCCGATCAGACTCAGGTTGGAAAAGTAGAAAACTTGTCGAGGAAACTCTTTGGTTTGATAGATCTCCTTTTGGCGATCTCACTAGAGGCACCTCGGAAGAAGAGGAATGACTTTCATTGGTAAATAATCGTGATGAAAGTCGTTACAAAAAATGGGAATCAGATCACGAGGAACGAGGAACGAGTGATCTGATACCTGCTGCAACTGTTGTAATAATGAGAGATTCAGAATCCGGTATTGAACTTTTGATGCTTCGAAAGAATTCCAAGGTTGCTTTTGGAGGTATGTGGGTTTTCCCTGGTGGTAAAATTGATGAAACTGACAGGGTTATTAATCCCAATGGATCTCTTGACGAATTAGCAACAGCAACGAATGCTGCTGCAAGAGAGACTTTCGAAGAAGCAGCAATTTCTGTTTCGCAAGAAAACTTGTTTTGGTTTTCACATTGGGTTCCACCAGCTATAACTCCTAAAAGATTTTCTACATACTTTTTTGCAACGAAGCTACTGGAAGGTGATGAAGTCACTATTGATGATTCTGAAATTATTGAACACAATTGGTTCCGCCCTCATGAGGCCATCAATTTGCGTGATGCCGGTGAGATAGAACTAGCGCCGCCTACTTGGGTGACCTTGAATCGTCTTATTTCTTTTACAAATGTTGAAGATGCTTTAAATGACCTTGATGCCAAGGATCCAGTGTTCTATGAAACTCATATAGCTCAATCAGCGAAAGGACCAGTAGCAATGTGGTTTGGGGACGCAGGTTATGAAAAAACCGATCCTGATACGCCCGGAGAACGCCATAGGCTGACGATGACTAAAGATGGTTACCACTTTGAACAATCAAATAGCTAGCTCTCTAACCTAATATTTATGTATGAGTGCTGATAACTCTCTCGAGACCGCAATAGGCCTAACAGAGACTGAAGTTGCTGAACGGGTGGAAAAAGGTCAGGTTAATAACGTTCCTGATGCTCCTGTTCGTACCACAAAGCAAATATTGAGAGCAAATGTTTTAACTCCGGTCAATGGAATTATGGGAACCCTGCTCGTTCTCATATTGGTAGCAGGTTTCCCAGGAGATGCTTTATTTGCAGGAGTTATTTTTTCTAACAGTGTCATCGGGATTTTTCAAGAATTAAAAGCTCGAAAAACCTTGACGGAGTTAGCTGTTCTATCAGCTCCTAAAGCGCGAGTGATTCGTGAGGGAATCACTAAAGAGATTAATATTTCTGAAGTCGTACTTGATGACCTGATTGAAATTCAGCCAGGCGACCAAATAGTTGTGGATGGCGAATTAACACATTCTGCTGGTTTAGAAGTCGACGAATCCCTGCTGACTGGCGAATCTGAACCTGTCGAAAAGAATATTCAAGATGAGGTTTTGTCTGGAAGTTTTGTATCAGCTGGTTTTGGTCATTATCGGGCTACACGTGTAGGTGTTGACTCATATGCGGTTGCTTTGGCTGAAGAAGCTCGGCGTTTCAGACTAGTCGATAGTGACTTGCGTTCCGGGGTAGACACAATACTGCGTTGGTTGATTGTAATTATTCCTCCTTCTGTAGGTCTTTTACTTCTTAGACTTTTAGCTACTGAAGATCTGTGGGAGGAAGCTTTACGTGGAACCGTAGCTTCAGCAGTTGCGATGGTTCCTGACGGACTTGTTCTACTTACAAGTCTTTCTTTCATCACTGGAGTAGTCGCTTTGGCTAGACATAGAGCTTTATGTAAAGAGCTAGCATCAGTCGAGATGTTGGCTCGTGTTGATGTCTTGTGCCTGGACAAAACTGGGACTATAACAACAGGAGAAATTTCCTATACAGGATTTGAGACCCTCGATGGAACTGATCCTTCTGATGTTCTCGGGGCGATGGTAGCTGCCGACCCTTCGCCTAACGCGACACTCGCTGCTCTAGGTGAACAATTTCTAGACCCTGACTGGCATCTGGTTGACTCAATAGCCTTTTCTTCAATGCGAAAATGGGCTATGTGTGACTTCGGTGAGAATGGATTGTTTTATTTGGGTGCTCCTGAAATTCTCCTCGGGAAAGATGATCAAGAAAATCGTGATCGTGTGGAAATTCTAGCGAATGAGGGGAAGCGTATTTTAGTTCTTACTAGGTCAAATGAACCGGCTGGTGAAGCAGATGAATTGCCATCAAATCGAAGTCCCGTATGTCTGATCTTTCTGGAAGATACTTTGCGAGATGATGCACAAGAGATCCTTAGCTACCTTCAAGGTCAAGGCATTCAGTTAAAAGTTATTTCGGGGGACCATCCTGCGACAGTTGCTGCGGTGGCTAAAAAAGCTGGCGTCTCTAGTGATGCGGAGGTATTAGATGCTAGAGAATTATCAGAAAATCAAAACATGGATGAAATAATTGAAAATACGGCGATTTTTGGACGTGTTACTCCTCACCAGAAAAGAGAAATGGTTTCATCTCTTCAAAAAAAGGGACACACCGTCGCCATGACAGGTGATGGTGTCAACGATGTTCTCGCTTTGAAAGATTCTGATATGGGTATCGCTATGGGGTCAGGGAGTTCGGCTAGTAGGGCTGTAGCTCAGTTGGTGTTGCTTGATAATCAATTCAAAATATTGCCACGCGTTCTTAAAGAAGGACGGAGGGTGATTAATAATATAGAAAGGGTTTCTAATCTTTTCATAACAAAAGCGACATACGCTGTTCTATTAACGGCACTCGTAGGAATACTCGGTGTTCCTTTTCCTTTTCGACCTAAGCAATTAACTCTTATAGGAACTTTTTCGATAGGGCTTCCTGGTTTCTTCTTAGCTTTAGCTCCTGATAGTTCACTGGTTAAGCCCGGTTTTCTAAAAAGGGTTCTTCGTTATTCGATCCCTGCTGGCATCTCTGCTGCAATCGCAACTTTTGTCTGTTATGAGATTGTTAGGCGTTCTGATGTTTTATTGATTGAAGCTAGAACTGCTGCAACAGCGACTCTTCTATGCCTTGGTCTTGGTATTCTTGTGGTTGTAAGTAGGCCTATAAAACCTTGGAAATTACTGCTAGCAGTGTTTATGGGTTTGTCTTATGTGTCTGTTCTTTTGAGTGAGTTTGGCCGTGACTACTTTGAAATAGTTCATATGTCGGGTGGCTCATGGTTGACTACAGGAATTTGTGTTGCTGTTGGAGTCTTTCCGATATTTCTTTCGGCTCGCTTTAATAGGGACTAATTTTTTGTTTATTTAGCGTCCTGCTGCTGCGGCGGCGGCTAGAGCAGCAGCGGCTCTGTCAGCAGCTACCTGTCTGCGTCCTATTATCGGTGTGGTCGGTGCGAATCCTGCAGTAGCTCTCTCTGCTTCGGATTCTCCACCCCAAAAACCCAACTCCCTGTTATCGCGAGCGTATTGTTTGCAATCAACTTGCACTGCACAGTCAGCACAGATCTCTTTAGCTTTTGCTTCACGCCTAACTCTTGCTTCAGGTCTTTCGGCAAATGGTGCAAAGAACAAACTGCTCTCGCCTTGACACAAGGCATTTTTCATCCAGATTAGAACTCTTGAATCAATAAAAAAGTTCGTCGCTATATCAGTCATGCAGACCGGCCCTCCTCCGTTCTACTTTTCGAAGTTTTACTCCGAGCGCGCGACTTTAGGTAATACAAACTGTTTTGAACAGAGGTTTGCGATAATAATTAGAGAATTACCTATCTGTAAAACAGATTATCTTGCTGTTCGTAAATTACCTTTTGTGATAACCGCCTGATATCAAGATGACATTAAGTGAAACTCGTGCCATAGTCATTAGATGGGCAGCAAAATAACTAGCAATGAAAAAGCTCCTGGAACATATTTTGATGATTTAACAGTGGGACAAGTTCTCCCACCTTCCCCTGATCTAACTATCACCTCAGGGGAGATCGCTGTGTACCAATCAATTTGTGGAGATCCTTTGGCAACTTCCCTAAGTCTTCCAGTAGCCGAAAAGGTAACTGGGGTGTCGAAGCGTATTGTGAACCCTGGGTTGATAATGCATTTTTCAATCGGACAAAGCACTGTTGCGACACGACGAGTGATAGCAAATCTTTTCTATCGCGGAGTTTCTTTCAAAAGGCCTGTCTTTGAAGAAGAAACTCTCCATACCGAAGTAGTGATCAAAGGTTTAAAAGATTTGACTCTAAGAGAAGACAGATCACCAAGAGGCCTTGCATTGCTTGGAATAACAACCACTTGTGTGGATGATGATTCAATTGTGGTCGATTATGAACGGTGTGCGATGCTCAAAGCACGCGATCCTAAAAACCTCCCTGGACACTGTGATGACCTCGGCTCAGTAGAAACAGAAATCGTTTTAGACGACTGGAAGTCTTTAGTTCCCGAGTCTTGGGACGTCTCGTCTCTAAGCATGGGAAAACAGGCAAACTGGATCGTTGGAGAAAAGAAAATAGACGACCTGTGCGACACAGTAAGCAACGCCATGGAACTAGTTCGTCTAACCCAAAACCAAGCCCCTGTCCACCGTGACGCAAGTACTTCACCAACTGGCGAAAGACTCGTATATGGTGGCCATACTATAGGCCTCGCCCAAGCATCTCTGAACCGGCTGATGCCAGGAAACGCAACTATTTTAGGTTGGCAGTCTTGCGACCACTTGGGACCTGTCCATGAAGGGGATGTTTTATCTTTTCAGCACACTCTCTTAGAACAAAAACCATTGCCTAATGGAAAAATTAGTGCAATAAAAACAGAGGTTTCTTCTATCAAAGGTGATGAAACATCAAATGTTCTTGATTGGCGACTCGTGGTTTTTGGGGTTTGAAGACCAAGTCACGAGACTGTGGATATGAGACCGTGGTCAATCAAATTTCCTATTTCAACTGAACTGAGTTTCAGATTGTCAGCTAAAACTTGTTCAGTGTGTTCTCCTAACAATGGCGCTTTGAGAGCATTTCGATCTTCTACCGTAGGACCCCCGAAAGATAAAGGTGATCCAGGAACTAAGTGTGTTCCAACTCCAGGTTGATCAATTTTGGAAAACATCGGATTCTCTGTTGAACATCTAGGATCCTCGTCGAGCATCTGCCTGAAAGTCCTGTAAGGACCCCAGCACACTCCATATTTATCGAGCCGTTCAGAAATTTCTTTTAAGGTCAAGTTTTGAAACCACGGATTGAACAAATCCGCAAGTTCTTCCCTTGCTTGAAAACGTGCCCCTTCGTCTGTGAAATCAAGGTCGAGTCTTTGAGATAGTGAGGCTACTTCTCCCTGTGTCTGAGTGGCCTCTAAAAGGCCATCCCATTGCCTTTGAGTGATAGCCACAACCATCACATGGCGGCCATCAAGGCTCAAAAAATCTCTCCCGAAAGCTCCATAGAGGTCATTGCCGATTTTTTTTCTTTCCTCTCCACCTAATTCAACTTCGGAAAGGTCTCCCCTCCACGCAACAGCGGCTAGCGCAACATCTGACAAAGCAAGACCTACCAACTGGCCCTCCCCAGTTTGTGTTCTATATCGGTCTGCCGCAATCATTCCCAACGCTGCGGTTTGACCACATATGAGGTCCCAAGCAGGCAACGAATGATTAACGGGACGGGGATCGTCCACATGACCTGTTATCAACGGAATCCCAACTGCACAGTTAATCGTGTAATCCACTGCTGTTGTTCCATCATGACTCCCTGTAATCGCCACCATCACTAAATCTGGTCTTTTTTCTGAAAGTTTTTCGTAACTTAGCCAGCCCTTTATAGGGAAATTGGTTAAAAAATTTCCTGAAGCAGCTATGAGTTCCGATAACAAAATCTGTATCTCTGGTGCTCGTAAATCTGCTACAACTGATTTCTTTCCACGGTTCAAACCATTCCAATAGAGGCTCACTCCATCTTCGGTAAGAGGCCAACGCTTATAGTCGATTCCTCCGCCTAGTTGATCAAACCTGATAACCTCGGCGCCCATCTGGGCTAACGTCATTCCTCCTGAGGGAGCGGCAACAAAAGCCGAGCCTTCAACCACAGAAAGTCCTTCTAGCGGAAGAATCAAATCAGACCCACGCTTTCAGCTTTGCGAACGGATTACTGACAAAACTTCATCACCATGAGTCTGAAAATCTGTAATTGAGTCCTGATCCCAAATAGCGGCAATTAACCCCTCAGGCGAAATCAAAAAACTGGTTCTTAAAGGAAACGCCACTGCAGGGTCATCTGCAGGTCGAGCTGAACCATAAAGCTCCCCTATTTTTCTTTCAGGGTCAGAAATTAATGGAAAAAGGAAATCATGTTCATCAGCAAATTTCTTTTGTTCTTCCACAGAGTCGAAACTGGCGCCAACTATTACAGCTCCTGAATCTGAAAATTCTGAGGCTCTATCACGGAGCCCCTGGCCTTCAATCGTTCAACCAGGTGTCGATGCTTTTGGGTACCACCAAAACAAAACCCAGCTTCCTGAAAAATCGGTCAAAGATAATTCGTTGCCATCTTGATCAAGCGCTGAAAATTTTGGTGCTTCGTTTCCTACTTCAAGCATTACTCCCCTTTTTCTTCATTTCTCACAATAGTGACCATAGCTTCTCAAGGCCATCCAAAAGGGCTTTATGAATTAAGCCAACCAAGAAACAGCCTGAAGTTCGCTATAAGCCCTTAAGCCCCATGTTCCACGGTCTCTTCCTATTCCAGACATCTTGAACCCTCCAAAAGGAGCTTCCATGTGCGGCTGAATGCTGTTGAGAGCAACATTTCCGCTTTCTAGACTCTTAGCTATCTGGTGAGCTCTTGCAGTATCACCCGCATAAACGTAACTAAATAGTCCATAATCAGAGTCGTTTGCCATTTCGATTGCTTGTTCGTCATCGTCATGCGGCATCACTACAACAACTGGCCCAAAAGCCTCTTCGCTGACAACATGCATATCAGTTGTGCAGTCTGCTAAAAGTGTCGGTGCTACAAAGTAACCTTGTTCATCAGGTCTTTGACCGCCGCAAACCAATTTGGCGCCTGACTCCACACCAGATGAAACAAAATTTTCAACGTTGTCTCTTTGCTGCTCTGAAATCAAAGGGCCTACTAAGGTGTCACGTTCCCTTGGGTCTCCTATTTTGAGCATTCCCGCTACAGCTGAAAGGGTCTCTACTGTCTGATCGTAAATACTACGATGACAGATAACTCGCGTTGGGGCGGTACAAATCTGCCCACTGTGAAAACCCCAAACGCTTGCTATAGCACCCATCGCTGCGTCGACACTGGCATCTTCGGTCATGATTAGGGCACCCTTCCCACCTAGTTCCATAAGGACACGTGTCATAGTCGATGCGCCACTTTCATAGATTGATTTTCCAACAGAAGTTGAACCCGTGAAACTGACCATGTTCACATCTTTTGATGCAACCATCGCTGCCGGAACTTCTGGACCGGAAGAAGTAACAATATTTATAACTCCCGGAGGGAAGCCTGCTTCATTAATAGCTTCACCTAATCTCAAAATACCTAGCGGATCTTGTGGAGCCGGTTTTATTATGCAGGTGTTACCCATTGCCAGAGCCGGCGCTATTTTCCCCGCCACATTGGTAAGAGGAAAATTGTAGGGTGTGATACATAGAACAACCCCGACTGGCTGGTGGTACACAGACGCAGCTACAAGACCCGCAGGCCCAAGAGCAGTGGCAGCTTGTTTAACAGGAAGTTCAGATGAGTCAATACGTTGTGGTTTCGAGTAATAACGGAAGCGATCAATAAACCCTCCTGCGACTTGCAGAGTTTCTGTGATATTTATTGTTGATCCGGTTTCTGCCTGAACTAAATCGACCCATTCTGGCGTTTTCTGTTCGAGTACTTCTGCAAGTTTTCCAAGTAAATAACAACGCTGGTCAATCGATGTATTTTTCCACCCATCTAAAGCTTCTCTTGCAGCAGTCATTGCATCGGCTGCTTCACTTAGAGTCGCTTCTGGTGCATTACCTACAGTCTCCGTCGTGTAAGGATTCACGACTGGATATGTTCCTGCAGTTTCCACCCATTCGCCACCTATAAGCAATTTCCATTGCTCTTGTGGGTCTATTTTCGCCATCACTCTCCCTTAAGCCCATTTGGAGGGGCTCAAAAAATTCTTCGCTAACCTCTGCATGTACTACTTTAGTAATTCATTGATGGGAAATATCAAGGATAGAAAACTATATGCAGAATAATTCGAACATTTCGGACGAAAAGACACACCGTCGTTCTTTTTTTCTTGATGAAAAACTCTTCAGATACATCTTGGACCACACTTCGCAACCTGATGAAACTCAACTTTCCCTCATAGAGACTACGTCTGAATTAGGGAAAGTTTCTGCTATGCAAATTGCCCAAGATCAAGGTGTTTTTCTTCAAATTCTAGTTGCTGCAATTCAACCTACTTTTGCCGTTGAGGTAGGAACTTTTACAGGGTATTCATCTTTAGCTATTGCCAAAGCCCTGCCGGAGAATGGAAAACTCTTGTGTTGTGATATTTCTGAAGAATGGACTTCCGTAGCTAATCGATACTGGGAGAAGGCGGGTGTTGCTGAAAAAATAGAACTTGTTATTGCACCTGCAAAGGAAACTCTGGCTAATTTACCTGATAATAAACAAATTGACTTTGCCTTCATCGATGCTGACAAGGGCGGCTACCTAGAATACTACGAAGAGATTGTGTCTAGATTGTCAGAACATGGTTTAATAGCAGTCGACAACGTTCTATGGTCGGGCAGAGTGGCTGATACAGAGGTATCTGACGATGACACTGTCGCTATGCGAAACTTTAATGATTATGTCTCTCAAGATAAGAGGGTTTCTTCTGTGATGCTCTCGATTGGTGACGGACTGACTCTAGTAAAGCGAACGCATTAAAGTTTTTATGCAAAAATAAACAAGGTCTATTTATGCCGGTTAGGATCTCGGCAGCACAATAACTAATTGAGAGGTTAATCATGACGGATGCTGTAATAGTAGCAACTTCAAGAACTCCTATAGGTAGAGCAAACAAAGGCAGTCTTGCAGAGGCCAGACCTGATGACATGTCGGCTTTTATAATTAAAGATGTTCTTTCTAAAGTTCCACAAATTCAAACTGATTTAGTTGAAGACGTCCTGTGGGGGACTGGGCAACCAGGTGGAGAGCAAGGTTATAACATCGCACGTATATCAAGCCTTCTAGCTGGAATAGATGCCCCTGGAGTAACAGTAAATCGATACTGCTCATCGTCGTTGCAAACAATCCGTATGGCCTTTCATGCTATTAAAGCTGGAGAGGGAGACATATTTGTCGCAGGAGGCGTCGAATGTGTAAGTCGTTATCAATTTGGGGCTTCCGATACTGGGCCTCATAATGACTCCTTTAAGGATGCAGAAACACGAACTGCTGAAAGAACCGGAGAAGGAGTGGAAACTTGGACTCCTCCTCAGGGTTTGCCGGATGTGTATATAGCAATGGGTCAAACTGCTGAAAACGTTGCCCAAAGCAAAAGTGTTTCTCGCAAAGATCAGGACGAGTGGGGTGTACGTTCTCAAAACCGTGCGGAAGCTGCTGCAGCTCGAGGATTTTTTGAACGTGAGATCACCCCCTACACAGTCCCAGACGGGACTGTCGTTACCGCTGACGACGGAATAAGAGCTGGAACAACTTATGAGAGTGTTTCACAGTTAAACCCTGTCTTCCGCCCTGATGGAACTGTTACCGCTGGGAATGCTTGTCCTCTGAATGACGGTGCTGCCGCCGTAGTTGTGATGAGTGAAGAAAAAGCTTCAGAATTAGGAGTCACTCCATTAGCAAAAATTGTGGCTTCTGGAGTTTCAGCTTTGAACCCAGAAGTCATGGGGTTAGGTCCAGTTGATGCAATCAACCAAACATTGCAAAGAGCCGGTATGGCAATTAGCGATATTGACCTCGTGGAGATAAATGAAGCTTTCGCAGCACAAGTTATTCCTTCAGCAGAAGAAACCGGAATAGACCATGACAAATTGAATGTGAATGGAGGAGCCATAGCTTTAGGTCATCCATTTGGAATGACAGGTGCTCGGATAATGACAACATTGATAAATGGTCTAGAGGACGCTGATAAAGAATTTGGACTTGAAACCATGTGCGTTGGGGGCGGACAAGGAATGGCAATGATAGTTCAGCGCATGAGCTGATCATCAATACTATTTACCCTCAGCTTCTCGCCCGGCTGGCATCCAATTTGACCCAGCTGTGTTATCAATGTGATCCATGTAGCGCGAACCAACTGGTTCGATCAACTCGAGAAATTGAGTCGTTTGGTCAATCCCAAGATTACGCCATGCAGCACTTGCTATGTTGTTGAGTTTTCTTTCAAGACCTTCTCTAAATTCCAAACCTTTAGGCGTAACTGTTTCTCCATCTGCTAAACCACGTTCCGTCAACTTTTTAAATGCGGTACTAATTGCATCATCATCTGATCCTCGACTACGTGGAAGCCATTGATCTTCATAACCATGCTTTGCATTATTTAGTATGTCAGCCATAGTGCCGTCGATATTTTCGCTTAGCAAGATTGCCCAATGAGTATCACCACGCCACTCACGGATGGCGTTAACAGCTAGCCAAGCCGATGTGAGCGGATCATCATGACGTGGCCAATCCATCAATGATGCAAATAAAGCTCGGCCGGAAACAGGAAGTTCTTCAGCTGCTTTCCAAAGGTTTGGAGACATATCTGCGAAGGGCTTACAGATTTCTGGTGTCAATTCCTTTAAACCTGGAGCGATCGCAGCATCTCTGGCTTCTGCCGCTTTTTCGAAAGTTGTATGTTCACGGCAGTTGTCAAGGCTTGCTGAAATGAAGTCTGGGTGTATCGAGTAAAAAGCTGCAGATACTGCTTTGTTCCCGGCTTTTCCGAGAGAAGCTGCACGAGTGGACACGTAGTAGCCAAATCCATTAGGAACTCCAAGCGCTTCGTAATTTGCAATGGCCCTCGGATCCCAGTAAATCCAACCAATTAGCCTATGGGAAGCAAAAGCTGCACGACGGCTAAGTTCCTCCCAGTCATTTTCATCTTCGGTCAATTTTTCACACTTTAAGCTGATGTCTAACCTTGGCCGCCTGATGCGTCTTGAACTGATACTTTGCCAGCACTAATCCAAGGCATCATCTCTCGGAGTTTGGACCCAACTTGCTCGATGCGGTGCTGGCGTCCTTTTTCTTCCAAAGCGTAAAAATTCTCCCTGCCGGAATGAGCTTCAGCCACCCATTCTTCCGCGAAAGTTCCAGATTGAATCTCATCTAAAACCTGTTTCATTGTTTCTCTTACATGGTCATCGACCACTCGAGGACCACGAGTTAAATCACCGTATTCGGCAGTGTCAGAGACTGAATAACGCATACCTCCTATGCCTTGTTCATACATGAGGTCCACAATCAACTTCAATTCGTGGAGGCACTCAAAATAACAAATCTCTGGCTGGTATCCAGCATCAACAAGTGTGTCAAAAGCGCTTCTAACTAACTCTGTAACCCCGCCGCAAAGCACTACCTGTTCTCCGAAAAGGTCTGTTTCGCACTCTTCAGTGAAAGTCGTTTCGATAATCCCTGCTCTAGCTCCCCCCAGCCCATCTGCATAAGCCATTGCTAGGTCTTTTGCTGCACCCGTTGGGTTCTGCTCAACAGCAATGAGGCAGGGCACGCCACCACCTTCAACATATGTCCTGCGCACTAAGTGGCCTGGTCCTTTAGGTGCAATCATTATGACGTCTACATCATCTGGAGGTGTGATTAGATCAAAACGGATATTAAAACCATGAGCAAAAGCAATGGCGTCTCCAGCTTTCAAGTTTGGAGCGATATGTTCTTCATATATTGCTGCTTGATCAGTATCAGGCAGAAGAAGCATTATCACATCTGCCCAGTCCGATGCTTCTGAAATTGAGCGAACTACGAGTCCTGCTTCTTGTGCTTTCGAGATGGATCCAGAACCTTCTCTCAGCCCTACGCATACGTCAACCCCTGATTCCTTTAGGTTCAAAGCGTGAGCGTGTCCTTGTGATCCATAGCCTAAAATCGCTACTTTACGGTCTGATATCGCTGAACGATTTACATCATTTTCATAATAAATATTTACCACGATTTTCTCCTAATTATTTTTCTTTTAACTATTTAAACTTTGTTTATCTATAACGAATCTAGAGCAACGCGGCCTGTTCGTTGCAGTTCAACTATGCCATAATCACTCAAAAAGGATTCAAAGTCGTCAATTACAGATGAGGTCTCCACCAAAGAAAGCATCATGCTTTCAGTTCCGATGTTTAACACCTTTCCTCCGACTTTGTCCAAATGATCAACCAGCTCATCCCTTTGACTAGCCTCAGCTTCAACTGTGACGATCATCAATTCTCTTTCGATTGACTCAGCGGGATCCAAAGCTCGTATTTCAACAACATTTATCAGTTTGTCAAGCTGATTTATTATTTGATCTAATGAAACAGATTCAAGCTCTATATCCAGATCAACAGTTATTCGACTAAATTCTGCTTTATCTGTAGGGGCGACAGCCAGAGACTTAATGTTTACGCCACGCCGGGAAAAAAGGCCGCTTACTCGAGCTAAAACACCGAATTTATTTTCGACTGTTATAACTAATATTGTGTAATTTGCTTGAGTCTTTTTCACCGTTCTTGACTTCCTTGAGATGGTGGAACGACAATTGAAGAATTATCTTTCCCTGCAGGCACCATAGGATAGACATGCTCTTCGGGTGCAGTTCGAAAATCTATTACAACTGACCGATCTTCAATCTCATTAGCTTTAGCTATAGCTTCTGGGACTTCTTCGGGGCTGTCAACTCGAATACCCACACAGCCCATAGACTCTGCCCAAGTTTTATAATTCGGCACATCATCTGAAAGAAATACTTCAGAAAATCTTTCATCGTAAAACATGTCTTGCCATTGGCGAACCATGCCCAAATAGGAATTATTCAACAATGCAACTTTTATTGGTATGTTTTCAACTGTTGCGGTTACAAGTTCTTGTGCTGTCATCTGGAAACATCCATCTCCATCAACTGCCCAAACCATTCGGTCAGGATTGCCAACTTTTGCACCAATAGCAGCAGGTATCGAGAATCCCATTGTTCCCAGTCCCCCTGAGTTGATCCATGTATATGGATGGTCAAAATTCCAGTATTGGCTTGTCCACATCTGATGCTGGCCAACTCCCGAAGTAACGATTGTATCTTCAGGAGTTAGATCCCTAAGTTGCTCCAAGACGTATTGGGGTTTCAATCTGCTTCCTGGTTCAGAGTCCTCATATGTGAGAGGAAATCGTTCTTGCCAACCACTGATAGTAGATTTCCATTCCGAACGATCTATTTGAATGGCATCTTGTTGTCTAAGCAGGTCAACCATTGCCTCTATGACCAGACGGCAGTCTCCATTTATAGCAACATCTGGTTTTCTAACTTTTCCTATTTCCGCAGGGTCGATATCCACATGGATTATTTTTGCATCTGGCGCGAAACCGTCGACTTTACCTGTAACACGATCATCAAAACGGGCACCCAAAGCCACTAATAGATCTGCCTTTTGCATCGAAGTCACAGCTGTATAATTTCCGTGCATGCCAGGCATCCCTAAACAAAGTTCATGACTGTCTGGGAAAGCCCCTCTTGCCATAAGAGTTGTCACGACGTGGATACCAGTAATTTCAACCAGTTCTCTAAGCGCTTCGGCTGCTCTTGCTTTGAGAATCCCACCTCCAACATAGAAAACTGGCCTCTCAGAAACTTGTATAAGTTCTATGGCTTTCTCTATTTCAGAAAGATCAATCTTCTTTTCTGGTTTATAGCCTGGGAGATCCATTTCAGGATTGTCCACCCAGTCAAGCTCTGACCTTGGATTGTTCGGATCAACTATGTCCTTGGGTAGATCAATCAACACTGGACCGGGTCGGCCTGTAGTTGCTATATGAAATGCTTCTTTCACTATTCTTGGGATGTCTTGTGCATCTTTGACAAGAAAATTGTGTTTTGTAACTCCCATGGTGATTCCAGTGGTATCGCATTCCTGAAATGCATCTGTACCGATCGCGGCTAGGGGCACTTGGCCTGTAATAACTACCAAAGGTGTTGAATCCAGATAAGCGTCACATAGAGGTGTGACGATATTCGTAGCCGCTGGGCCGCTAGTCACCATCGCTACACCAGGCTTGCCAGTTGCTTGGGCATAACCTTGGGCCATATGACCAGCACCTTGTTCATGACGTACCAGTATGTGTCTAATAGTCGAATCAATAATCGGGTCATAAACGGGCAGTATCGCCCCGCCAGGAAGCCCGAACATCACTTCCACACCCTCTTTTTCAAGGGCTCTAATTAAAGCCTTGCCGCCATCTATATTTTCACTGGTCATTTTTTCTCAGATTAGCTTTCTTAACTAAAAACTTGATTAAAAGCGTTTGACCTCCCTACAGGGAGGTCAAACGTGCATCCTTAACGGATACACGCTAAATAACAACTACACCTACGAAAAATTCTCGCATCATCCAGTATCGCTGGGAAGCTAATAGCAAACAACCCTTTTTATGCCTTAGTAACAGCTCCTTGCTCTGCTCCCGCTGCTAATCGCGCATATTTGGCTAAGAATCCAGACTCGTACCGAGGTTTAAAGGGTTTTAATTCATTTCGTCGTTTTTCTAATTCATTTTCGTCAACTAGAAGTTCAATTGAATGTTCGCGAACATCTATTACAATTCGATCACCTTCTGCTACAAGCGCTATTGGACCTCCATCAACTGCTTCCGGAGCGACATGACCCACACAGAAACCGTGCGTCCCGCCCGAAAATCGACCATCTGTGATTAGAGCTGCATCATTCCCTCTACCAGCACCTTTCATAGCTCCTGTAATAGCGAGCATCTCACGCATCCCTGGGCCACCTTTAGGCCCTTCATAGCGGATCACCACAATGTCTCCAGCTTCTATCGCTCCTCCTAAAACTGCTTCCATGGCCTTGTCTTCACCGTCGAACACTCTGGCACGACCATCAAATCTATCCACGTCTATCCCCGCGACTTTTACAACAGCTCCGTCAGGAGCTAAGGAACCTCTCAGTATTGCTATTCCCCCTATGTCATGTATTGGATTATCGAAAGAATGGATTACATCATTGTCAGGTTTTGGTGGATTCAGGAGTTCTAAATTTTCTTTAACAGTGAGACCGGTGACGGTTATTTCGTCTCCATGAATCAAACCTTCCTCTAATAGCATTTGCATTACCACCGGGACACCTCCCACTCTGTCTATATCAACCATGTGATAAAGACCATGTGGTTTCGTATCCGCAAGGTGTGGAACCTTCTCAGCTATGCGATTGAATTCCTCTAATTGAAGATCCACTCCTGCTTCAAAAGCAATCGCCAAAAGATGTAGGACGGCATTAGTTGACCCGCCAAGAGCCATTACCACTGCAATGGCATTCTCAAATGCTGGTTGGGTCATTATGTCTCGGGGATAAATGCCAGCCTCTAAGAGTTTCATCACAGCAGTCCCACTTGCGTATGCCACATCTGAACGCCTGCTATCGACTGCTGCTGCAGATGCTGACCCTGGTAATGACATGCCCAATGCTTCCCCCACTGCAGCCATTGTGTTAGCAGTAAACATTCCTGCACAACTACCCATGGTTGGACAAGCAGCTCGTTCTATGGAAAGAAGTTCTTCATCGTCAATGTCACCCACCGCATGAGCTCCCACTGCTTCAAAAACATTAACTATGTCTAGAGATTTTCCTTTATGCTCACCGGGCATTATTGAACCGCCATACACGAAAACCGATGGAAGATTTATACGTGCTGATGCCATGAGCATTCCGGGTAATGACTTATCGCAACCTGCAAAACTCACAAATGCATCAAGTCTTTCAGCATGCATTACAGCTTCAACGGAGTCAGCAATAATCTCTCTACTTACTAGACTTGCCCTCATCCCTTCATGACCCATGGAAATGGCATCACTTACTGCAATGGTTGTAAATTCCAGAGGAAACCCCCCTGCATTAAAAACCCCTTCTTTACATTTTTTTGCAAGCGCATCTAGTGGCAAGTTGCACGGTGTGACTTCATTCCAAGATGAAGCAACTCCAACCTGTGCTTTTGAAAAATCATCTTCCCCCATACCTACTGCACGCAACATCGCTCGAGCCGGTGCCCTGCTGGCTCCATCTGT
>JASMLT010000018.1 GCA_030748555.1 Acidimicrobiales bacterium | reverse complement strand
GGCACCCTGGATGCGGGGAAAGCCGATGCCGCTGCCTCCCCAGGAGGCGTCCCCGTCGGAGACGTCGAGCGCCTCACCCGTGGTCTCGCCGGTCACCGCCTTCGAGTACCAACCCACGCGCGTGTTGACATCGGTGTTGTTCATCCCGCAGGTTTTGACCCTCAACAACACTTCGTCTTCCCCTATCTCAGGAACTGGAATATCGTGCAACACTGACAGCTTTTCTGGTCCGCCATTGCCAGTCAATTGAACTGCCATCATCACTTCTGGGATTTCATTCAATTTGTTCTCACTCATCGAATCGGAATTACTTCTTGACCTTCAACTTCTTCTTCATCGCAGGTTATCTCATCAGGAAACCCTGACGCCCGGACATTAATTGAAGTCGCATCCTCGAGTCTTCTAATAATATTCGAAGACCACTCCCTTTCCCCGTACCGTTTCATTCCATCTTTGAAGATTTCCACCAGCATTGGCGAGAGTTCTAGAGGGATTCCATGCCTTTCTGCGATCTGGTCGAAAAGGCTTACATCTTTTAGAACTAAATCCATTGTGAAATTTATATTCCGGCTCCCGTTTAGTATGACCTGACTTTCTGTTTCGTGCACAAATGAGTTGCCGGAAGAAATCCTGATTGCCTCATAGGTGGTGTTCAGATCCATTCCCGCGGCCGAGGCAGTGGTTAATGCTTCAGCCAGAGAAACTAGATTTGCGCTAGCAAGATAGTTGGTCAGAACTTTCAATACCGAAGCTGATCCTAGAGGGCCAGTATGAAGTATGTTCCTGCCCATAGCTGAAACTATCGGGAAAATTTTGTCAAAAGCTTCTCTTCCCCCACCGACAAAAATCGAGATATTCCCTGTTGCCGCCCTGTGACACCCGCCCGAGACAGGACAATCAACCGCATGCGCTCCAACTTCTTCAACGAGTTGCCCCATACGTCGAACCTCAGTCTCATCTGTGGTGCTCATTTCCATCCATACTTTTCCCTTCGAAAGTCCGGCTAAGACACCATCAGAGGCTTCCATAACCTCCTTACAAGCTGCAGGAGACGGTAAACAGGTAATGATTACATCACAAGATT
Source organism: Acidimicrobiales bacterium (assembly GCA_030748555.1). Taxonomy (GTDB): domain Bacteria; phylum Actinomycetota; class Acidimicrobiia; order Acidimicrobiales; family MedAcidi-G1; genus MedAcidi-G1. The sequence continues at coordinate 26,684 of JASMLT010000018.1, read as the reverse complement.
CTGCTACTTGTTTGGGTGAGTCTGCCCAAGTTGCTCCTTCGTCCAATAACGGTTGAGCCACATTTTTATCTAGATCTCTGACTACCAGATCAAAGCCATTTCTGAGCAGACTGTAAGAGAGTTTCCCCCCTACATTTCCGCAACCTATAAACCCAATTTTCATTTTTTACCTTCTGTTTAAGCAATCTTGTTGTGAATAAAAACACTAATATTTGCAACTTACTCGCTTAGAGGCATTTGTAAATGCTTCCTACTGCGTAGCCTTAAATACATGGTGGAACCGGAAGCTCACAAATTCGACACTAAGTCTCTGCACGCTGGCCAAAGACCTGACCCTGCCACAGGTTCAAGAGCTGTTCCTATACATCAAACAACCTCATACGTTTTTGGTTCTGTGGACGAAGCAGCGGCACTTTACAATCTTGAAGTTGGTGGCCACATTTATTCGAGAATTTCAAATCCGACAGTGGCAGTCTTGGAGGAGAGAATCGCAGCCTTAGAGGGCGGTGTCGGGGCGGTCTGCACTTCGAGTGGAATGGCTGCCTTCCATTTAGCAGTTGCGACTCTTTTAAATACTGGTGATCACATAGTTTCAAGTCAAAACCTTTACGGAGGAAGTCACAACATGATGACCTTCACGATGCCCCGATTTGGGATCTCAACGACTTTCGTCGATCCTCATGATCCAAAAAGTTTCCTCGATGCAGCAAATGAAAATACAAAATTGTTCTATGCGGAGGTTCTAGGAAACCCTGGAATAGAAGTTTTGGACATTGAAGCAATTGCAGATGCCGCTCACAGCATCGGAGTGCCGCTTGTTGTTGATGCAACTTTTGCGACCCCTTATCTCATTCGTCCCATAGAACACGGTGCAGACGTGGTGATTCATTCGTTGACTAAATTTTTGGGGGGTCACGGTATAGCCATAGGGGGAGCCGTTGTAGATGGAGGCCGCTTCGATTGGGCTGCATCAGGAAAATTTCCAACTCTTTCTGAGCCATATGACGGTTATCACGGCATAGTTTTCACTGATGAATTCGGGCCACAAGCTCTTTCAATGCGTGCTAGGTCTGAAGGGTTAAAAGATTTTGGAGCTTGTATGAGCCCCTCTAATGCCTTCTACCTTCTTCAAGGAATCGAAACTCTTCCTTTACGTATGCAAAAACACGTTTCGAACACTCACAGTGTTCTCGATCTTTTGGACAAACATGATGCTGTTGAGTGGATCCGCCACCCTGATCATCCCAGTCACCCAGATCATGAGCTGGCAAAACGCCTATATACAAAAGGTTCTGGTGCGATACTGAGTTTTGGAATTTCTGGTGGGCGTGAAGCAGGCAGGAAGTTCATTGAGTCGGTTGAGCTTGCATCCCATTTGGCAAATGTTGGTGATGCTAAAACGTTGGTCATCCACCCTGCTTCCACCACACATCAACAAATGAGTGCCGAAGATCTATCGACTGCTGGAATCGGCGAAGACCTTGTCCGAATTTCCGTTGGTCTTGAAGATCCAGCCGATATATGCGCCGACCTAGATCGAGCTCTTAAAGCTTCGCAGCGTTGAATTGTCATGCTTATTAATCTTGCAGACACTCATTTCAGTGCGGCCAACGGTGGTATTGATTTAGAGGAAATGAACGAAAACGATCCTCTGGTTGTTTTAATCCATGGCGCGGGCATGGATCGAACTGTATGGTTCCAGCAGACTCGGTTCCTCTCACACCATGGTTACAGGTGTTTTGCTGTGGATCTTCCAGCTCATGGGGGCACTGAAGGGCCTCCCTTGGAAACGATTAATGAAATGGCTGACTGGATTTCTTCTGTTATCGGACGACTTGGAGGTCCCGCCCATGTTGTCGGGCATTCGATGGGTTCATTTGTAGCTTTAGCAACCGCCGCCAACCACCCTGACTCTGTTCTGTCAGCGACACTGATCGCTGTGGCTGAAGAAATGCCCGTGCACCCTGACTTGCAAACAGCTGCTGACAGCAACCTGCCCAAAGGAGCTAGTTTCATAGCGGGTTGGGGTCATGGTCCGGATCAACACCTGGGCGGAAATCCAACCCCTGGACTTTGGATGATCGGAGGAGCTACAGCTGTGGTGGAAAACTCGAAGCCGGGAATATTAAGCCTCGACCTTTCAATTTGTTCCAGCTATGAAGAAACTCTTGAACAGGCGCGATCCGTTAAATGCCCCACAACTTTAATTCTTGGTTCACGCGACAAAATGACTCCAAGACGTGCTGCTCAACCTCTTATTGACGCACTAACAAACCCTACGGTTGTTGAGTTAGACGGGGTGGGTCACATGTCAATGACAGAAGCCCCTAAAGAGGTTCGTCAGGTGTTGGTTGACAACTTTTCAAATTTTTAGAACAAAATTAGTTTTGTAGCAACTCTTTAAAAGGTGTCTCTTTACTTGGACCAGGTTCTTTTGGAAGACCTAGAACTCTTTCCCCGACTATGTTTCTCTGAACCTGGTCAGTGCCTCCATAAATTGAGGGAGCAGGACTAAAAATTGTTGCCTCCTGAACTCTGCCATCAAATGAACTCGCAGAGCTGCTCAACATGCCGTCGGCGCCGATGATCAAATTTCCCACGTCTCTACTTCTTCGCACGAGTTCACTCATAGCCAACTTGGCGAGATTGCCTTCAGCTCCTGTTTTGCTGCCCCCTGCTTTGGCTCGAAGCATGTTTAATCGATTTACTTCACCCAATATATGTAATTTTACGATTTCTTGTCTGACTACGGGATCACCTGCTGATCCAACTTTTTGAGCTAAATCTGAAAGCCATCTGACATCTAAACCACGTCCGCCATCAGTTTCCATTCTGCTATCGTCAGGCAGCACGTGGTCACCAACTTTCGTATCTAAACGATTGCCCAATAATTTCCCTGCTTTTACTCCTGCTGGTACTGATACAGGTTGTGGGCCTCCACTTCCGAGACTCGACCTTTCAACCATTAGAGTCGTGTTGGCGACCGCCCATCCATTGCCAATCCCCCCAATTACGTCGGCATTCGAGACTCTCGCCTCGTCAATGAACACTTCATTAAACAAAGCACGGCCAGTCATTTCTCGTAGAGGTCTTACTTCAACACCTGGTTGGTCCATATCAAAAGCAAAATATGTGATCCCTTGATGCTTTGGGGCATCAACATCAGTTCTAGCTATAAGCATTCCTTTTTCAGCTAGATGCCCACCAGATGTCCAAACTTTCTGCCCAGTTATTATCCATTCATCTCCATCTTTAACTGCTCGAGTTTGAAGTCCAGCTAGATCTGATCCAGCGCCCGGTTCTGAAAACAACTGACACCAAGCAACCGACCCATCAAGAATAGGGGGTATTAGTCTTTCAATTTGATCCTCATTCCCGTGAATCGCAATTGTGGGAGCTGCAAGCATCATTCCTAGTCCTGTAGGCGGACCAACAACATCATGTGTAAACAATGTGGACATTACCGCCGCAGACTGTACGCGACCCCACCCTCTGCCTCCTGCCTCCACAGGTAAAGAAGTTGCTGACCAGCCCGCATCGGAGAGGCACTTCCACCATTCTGAAACAGTGATATCTGGATCCCAATTGTCCTGAATCCATTCAGACAATTCGGCTTTAATTTCTTCGATGTTAATTTCACTCATACATTGATTCTGTCAGCTATATATTAATTCAGCTACGTCGAGCGAAATCATCTAAGATATTGCTGTAATAAAAATTTATAAGAAAGTTAACAATTGCGCTGGACATCTCTTTTCATACCCACTCTTCGTGAAGCACCAGCTGAAGCGGAAGCAGTCAGCCACCAATTGTTGGTTCGTGGCGGTTTTATAAGACAATTGCAATCTGGCCACTATTCAATGCTTCCTCTTGCTTGGAAAGTCAATAAGAAAATCGTGAAAATCCTTCGTGAAGAGATGGATTTAATAGGTGCTCAAGAGGTCATGCTTCCTGCCATACATCCTGCAAGTCTTTGGCAGAAATCCGGTCGCTGGGATGCAATCGGAGACGATATGTTTCGATTTCTGGATCGTAAAGATGCAGATCAGGTCCTAGCAATGACCAACGAGGAAGTCATAGCTACTGTCGCTCTCGAGCTGTCTTCCTATCGAGACCTTCCTCAAATGTGGTATCAGATACAAACAAAATTTAGAGATGAGCCAAGACCTAAATCAGGGCTTCTAAGAGTTAGGGAATTCGATATGAAAGATTCATACTCGATTGACATAGATGACGAAGGTTTAGACAAATCGTTCAACCTTCACCATCAAGCCTACGAACGTATTTTTATTCGTTTAGGCCTGCACGCAATTCCCGTTGAAGCATCATCAGGCGCTATGGGCGGCAGCGACTCGGTCGAGTTCATGGTTGAATCTCCTGCCGGGGAAGACGACGTAGCTGTATGCAATTCATGTGGATATTCAGCTAATGTGGAGCGTGCCACTTCGATAATCCCCGAAGTTGGAAACCGTTTAGAAAATGAGACTCTTGAGAAATTCGATACTCCTAATATCCGTACCATCGAAGCTCTTTCCCAAGCAGGTCACCCTCCTGAACATCAAATCAAAACCCTTGTGTACATGATAGATGGTGAACTCTCGCTTATTCTGTTGCGCGGTGATCACCAATTCCAAGAACAAAAGTTTTGTGACACTTCCTCATCAGTGGAAGTCACTCCTGCTGAAGAAGACACTATTAAAAAAGCTTTAGGAGCTTCACCGGGAAGTCTTGGTGCTGTTGGAATTGACAAAATGCCAATTTTTGCCGACCCTGCCCTCAAAGGGCGGACTGGTATGACTACCGGAGCCAATGAAGACGATTTCCACCTGTCAGGTGTGAATATTGAAAGAGACATAAAAATTGACCAGTGGATTGATATGAGATCGATAGCTGATGGTGAAGGATGCCCTTCCTGCTCAGAGCCACTTAGGGTTGTCCGGTGCATTGAAGCAGGCCACATTTTCAAATTGGGTCGTAAATACTCTGAAGCAATGGGCGTAACTGTGCTCGACTCAGAAGGTGAATCACAAACGCCCACTATGGGTTCATATGGAATAGGTGTCGGTCGAGCCATGGCGGCTATAGCCGAAACGCATTGCGATGACTCAGGATTAATCTGGCCTATGAGTGTCGCCCCCTACGAAGTTGTTTTAACTGTTGTGAAAACCGATGACGAGAACTCAATGAAAATCGCAGAAGAGATTTATACAGATTTAAAAACTAACGGTATAGACGTTTTGCTTGATGACCGAGAAGAAAGACCCGGAGTGAAATTCGCTGATGCTGAGTTAATAGGCATACCTCTTCGGGTGACTATTGGGCCGCGTGGTTTAGAGAATGGAGTGGTCGAATTTTTAGATCGTTCTGACCCAGAAAAAACACAGGCTGAGATAAACATTGCGGAAGTGCGAGATTTCTTATTAGAAAAAATTTCCTCTCAACAAGATTTAACCGCATGAGGCAACAATTTTTTGAATAAGGTTTCGCCTTAAGAGTTTGAAGATTACTGGAAGTGGAAGATTTGAATCCTCTGAAAAGGAAACAGAAAGTTGTAGCAACAATAGATCTCCCTGGTGTTCCTGAGGGAACGGAGGGGAAAGTTTGTGTTGCAAACGGAATCGAATGGTTCCGTTACTGGGTTGATTTCGATAACGGAACAAAACTGGGTCGCGTAGACCATAAAAACATAGTGAAAGTCGAAGATTGGGAACAGTTCCAAGTCGATAGAGCAAATGCTGAAAACGAACCTGATGAAACTGAGGAAACTGTCACAGAGGAGATTTCATCAGAGACGGTTTCGAGTGGCGGGAATGAACACGGTATTCCTGAACATCTTCTAGAACGTAGTAGAGCAGCTAGAGAACGTTTAGGCGCCTAACTAATTTTCGAATTTAACTACCATTGCAGTCGCAGGTAGGTATCCTACAACTCTGATCTACCACTTTCGGAGGCCAAATTGACATTCAAGCCCGGTGACAAAGTTGTCTATCCACATCATGGTGCTGCAGTAATTGAGAAGAAAGAAAAGAAAAAAGCTTTCGGTAAAACTACTGAATACCTGATCTTACATATGGCTCATGGGGACATGGTTCTTTCTGTCCCGGCTGAAAAAGCCGAAGAAGTAGGAATGCGCTGGCCTATCGCCAAACGCGATGTTCCAGATTTGTTTGAAGTTCTTGAAAAAAGAGACGTAAGAGAACCAGCTAACTGGTCTCGTCGCTTTAAAAATCATCAAGAAAAACTAAAAAGTGGCGATGTTTATCAAGTTGCGGAAGTAGTGAGAAACTTGGCTTTACGTGATGAAGACAAGGGACTTTCAGCAGGAGAAAAAACGCTTTACAACAAAGCTCTCAATATTCTTGTATCAGAACTAGCATTTGCACTAAATCTTTCAGAAGAAAAGGCTTTAGAAAAAGTTGAAGACGCTCTCACAGAGTAGCAAAATGTAATTGCGGTTATAACAGCCGAATTATTTTCAAATCGATTAAGGGGCTATATGGGGAAAGAGCATCGAATCGTTGTAGGTATTGAAGGGTCCGGTTATGCCAAAGCAGCCTTGGTTTGGGCTCTAGAAGAAGCGTTGCATCACAATGCTCTTGTCGAAGTTGTCACCTGTTATTCGCCTACTTACATACCATCTTCGCCTGACCTTGGATATGTGCCTTTCGATGGAACAAACCTGATTGCTGAAGTGGAAAAACTCCAAAACGAAGTTGTTGAATCTGCTTTAGAAACCGCGGGGAATCCAAATGTCCAAATCAAAAAGACAATTCAAAAAGGAAGAGCACCTGAAACTTTAATGTCCATAGCCGAAGGTGCTGACATGCTTGTAGTGGGAAACCGCGGAAGAGGTGGTTTCGCTGGACTCAGGCTTGGCTCAGTTAGTCAAGCGATTTCTCATCACAGTCCCTGTCCGCTCGTAATAGTCCGCACCGGTCTAATAGATGAATAAAGCCCGGTAAGTTCTTGGAGATAAAACCTTTTCACCATATTGGGCTTACAAAAATTCTAGGAGAACAACTTTGGTTGGCTTTCACCAGATCAGGCATTTGCGCTTCTGAATTCAAAAAAATAATTACTCTCAAAGATTTTAAGAAACAGCTTAAAGAAAAAACAGGAAATCATTTTTTAAGAGTTGACTCTTTACCTGAAGACATAGAAGAAGGTATAAATCAATGGCGGGTAAAAGGTCATTCTGCAAAACTTCAGTTCGAAATTTCTGCTTACTCGTCTTTTCAACAAAAAGTTTGGAGAAGTTGTTCTCAAATCCCTTTTGGTGAAACCACCACTTACTCAAAGATCGCCAAAGATATTAATAACCCCAAAGCTCAACGCGCTGTCGGTTCCGCTCTGGGGGCAAACCCCATTCCTCTACTGATTCCCTGTCACCGAGTTGTTCGGAACGACGGACCTGCAGGTGAATATGCTTACGGAGGTCATCTGAAAGAACTTTTACTTGAACGAGAAAAATACGCTAAAGTTCTTGGCTAAACAACGAACGCAAGGTCTTTAAATGTCTGAAAATAATACAGAAGGTGGAATCACGGTAGAAGTGGAAGGACGGATTCTTTTAATGGGAATTAACAGGCCTTCCAAAATGAATGGTTTTACACCAGAAATGATGGATGACCTCTCTGATGCTTACACAAAACTTGAAGACGATCCCGAGCTTTGGTGCGGGGTTCTTTTCGCCCATGGTGATCATTTCACTGCCGGTCTCGATCTTCCAAAGTTTCAAGAGAGAATGCAAAAAGGTGAAAGAGGCCGTGGGAAAGGGAAAGTGGACCCAACTTCATTAGGTCGTCGGTGCACGAAACCTATAGTTTCAGCTGTAAAAGGTGTGACTTACACGCTGGGAATTGAATTAATGATTGCTGGAGACATTGTTGTCGCTGCTGACAATTGCCGTTTTTCACAACTGGAGCCGTTGCGTGGCATACATGCTGCTGGTGGAGCGACGATACGTTTTGTTCAACGATGTGGCTGGGGTAATGCCATGTATCATCTTCTCACCTCCGATGTGTTTGATTCTGAAGAGGCTTTCCGTGTGGGGCTTGTACAGGAAATTGTTCCTTTGGGGTCTGAGCTTGAAAGAGCGATTGAAATAGCAGAAATTATTTGTGAAGGCGCTCCTCTTGCAGTTCAGGCAACTAAGCGCTCTTCAATGCGTTATGTGGTTGATGGAGAACAAGCGGCTATTGATGCCTTAGGTGGAGATCAAGCGGTACTCGCTGCGACCGAAGATGCCCAAGAAGGAGTTGATTCTTTCAAGGAGAGAAGAAAAGGCAACTTCAAAGGCCGCTAATTAAGGCCAGTCAATTTTGGAAATCTCATCTCGCAACTGGTATTTGAGAATTTTCAATGTCGGATTTCTTGGCAGTGAACCGTCATAGTTGATTAGTTGTTCTGGGATTTTTTGTTTCATCAGCCCTTCGTATTCACAAATTTCAATCATTTCTTTGAATTCCAGAGGGTCGCTGCCTTCCACAATTTCAACGACAGCACAAACCCTCTCCCCTCTTTCTTTATCTGGAAGACCTACGACTGCTACAGCTGCAACTTTTTGATGGGTGTACAAAATATCTTCTATTTCTTTTGCCGAAATATTTTCACCTTTTCGAATAATTATGTCTTTTACACGACCTGTCACTGAGACATGCCCGTCTTCTCTCATCACTCCCAGATCACCTGTGAGGAATCTCCCGAGAGAGTCAAACGCTTCGCTGTTAAGTTCTGGGTCTTTGTAACCTTTAAATAGTTGAGGGCCTCCAACTGCTACTTGTCCTTCTTCCCCTGGGTTGCATGCTGATCCGTCAGGTCTGACTATTGTCACTTCAACACCGAAAACTGGTTTTCCCTCTGTGTGGGCTAGTTGATCTGGATTGTCTTGAGGTGAACCCTGGCAGATCATTGGACTTTCTGTCATGCCGTAACCGTGTGCTACTGGAATACCCATTTCTTCTACGATTTCATGATAGATCTCAGGTGGTTTTGGAGCGCCTCCGCCTGAGAGTAGTCTGAGGCTTGGTATTAGAGGTGTGTCAGGTTGTCGTTGAGCTCCGAGGAACATCGAGTAAAAAGCTGTGCTCCCTCCTGCCATTGTGACTCCGTGACGTTTATAAGTTTCGATAGTTGATTCAAGATCGAATTTTTCGATTAAAACTGCCGGGAACCCGTTGGCGAGCATGCAGACGAGGTAATCAGGGCCTCCTATATGTGCGTATGGAAAAGCTATGGATCCTATGTCTTGCTCTCCCATATTCAGAGCCTTTGCTAGACCCACTCCACCTGCTATCAGAGTTGAATCTGTATGCATCGCTCCTTTGGGGTCTGAAGTTGTACCTGATGTGTAGTAAATCCATCTAATAGATTCTTCTGAATTTGAATTATCTTCTCCTGGAAGATCTTGAGGGTCGCCTTCGGGGAGGTTGTCGTATATCTGAACTATCTTTGGTGGATTAGCCATATCTGCTGTCGAATTTTTCACCATTTCCTGATAATCGAACCCGTTCCATTCTCCTGGAACTAACACTAGTTCTGAACTTGTTTGGCGAATACAAAACCCGACTTCTCTTTCACGGTAAATATGGATAATTGGGTTCTGAACCGCACCTATTCTCGACAAAGCTAACGAGGTAACTATCGTTTCTATCCGAGTTGGTAAAACCCATGTCACTGGTGTCCCTTCTCCTACTCCGAGTTCCATGAAACCTGCAGCTGTTTTTTCAACTTTTTCTTTAACTTCTGAGAAAGTTAAGGAACGGTCAGAGTCGTCAATGAGCATTTTTTTGTCGCCACTAAGTTCAACTCGTCTTACAAACAATTCCCAAAATGTTTTGGCGTCGTAAATTGGTTCATCCATCTCTAGAAAATAACCGCTTGAAACACTTTTTATGTACTCGCGGATGGATTGCTTGTCTCCAGAACGTAAATGTGCCTCTACACTTATCTATTCGGGATGTGGCGCAGTCTGGCAGCGCACCTGCTTTGGGAGCAGGGGGTCGGGAGTTCAAATCTCCCCATCCCGACAGCTTTATAGGATCTAGTAAATCGATTGGTAGCCATTCTGGTAGCCAAACGGTGTTTTCAGATTACGAGTTACGAAAGCAGGTCTGTTCCTACAGACTGTGAAATTATTGTTGCATAGTCTCCTGCAGCCTCTGCCCAAAACGCAAGCCATTCTTCATCAGTTCGAATTGCATCAATAAATGATCCAAATGCTGCACCATCTGGAAAAATAAGTGCATACACCAAACCAGGCGTAGGACCAGCCATAGATTGAACAAGACGAACTTGTTCTGCTCCCAAACGCTCGTGAATCTCTTTGGCTTTTAAACAGTTGGCCATAAATTCGGCGAAGTGTGTCGGCTTCACATCCCAGGCGGTAGTTGCGATAATTTGCATGTTTGCTCCATTCATTAAATAAGAGATTTACTCCTAAAAGATACGCCAAGTAAGTTCACTAGGTCTAGTTGATGAGGTGTTCAGCCTTTAACACCCCCACACAGTTGCATGGTTGTGACAAACTAGAAGTGAGGATGTTTGAATCTGAGATCTGCTGTTACAGGTCTAATCACATCTGCTCACTGAAAGGAAAGCACACCAATGAATTCGATTCCAGAAAGTCATTTAGATTTGTTTGACATGCCTACTGTTTGGCACGTGGCCACGATTGGTCCTGACGGAGAACCTCATGTTTCTCCCGTATGGGCAGATTTTGATGGAACTCACATCAGATTTCCTCACAAAAGTGGACGGCAAAAATGGAAGAACTTGGAAATCGATGCACGTGTTTCCCTGTCGGCTACTGATCCGGAAAATCCCGAACGTTATCTAGAGATCCGAGGGAGACTCGTGAGCTGGGAATCAGAAGGAGCTCTTGATTTTCTTGACTCAATGGCTAAAAAATACCGAAACGAAGAACAGTTTCCGCGCGAACATGCAACTCCGATCGAAGATCGGATCACAGGCGTAATAAAACCAGATCGATACACATCAATGGGTTAGTAAAATAAAACTATGCAAAATCTTTCTGGCAACATAGACCAACTCCTGCCTTTAGCTACCGATGCACCGAGTTGTTCTGAACACACCCAAACCATTTGTTTGGATCCTCGTGGTACTGCTTTAAATATTGATGCAGTCGTTCTAATAGAGTTGCCACTACCGTGGCCGAAACCAGTGTTCACACACTCTGACTTAAAAGGCCTTGAGTCTTTAATCCATACTTCAATGGGAGTAACCAGAGTTTTAGCCTGCCAACCACGCTCTGATGAGCAAAACACCACAGTCACCGTCTTCTCTAAAGAAGATGCAACTTTCGATAGATGGGTTTTTGAATTGGAAAGCAAAGACTCTCTTATGGAATTAATCGAAACACTAATTTCTTCAAAACCTGAAAAATTAACTACCAGTAACCAAATTAAGGAAAACAAAGAAGCAGTTCTACTCTGCACACAGGGAAGTCACGATATCTGTTGCGGTAGCAGAGGAACTCGTCTAGCAAACCAGATTGAAGAACAGGAAAGCAAGATTGATCTATTCAAGGTCAGCCATTTGGGCGGTCACCGCTTCTCCCCTACAGTTATGACTATGCCAGATGGGCGCATGTGGGCGGGATTAGATTTAGAAACTCTAGGTTCTATTCTCGAAAAGCGGATCGAAACAGAACAAGTAGCCGAATTTTGCAGAGGCTGGGTAGGTGCCGCAAAAGGCCCCGAACAGATAGCTGAAATCGAAATATTTAAACAAATAGGCTGGGGAATAGACGACCAAAAACGCGATATTAATGTAAGTGCTTCCGGCAACGGTTGGTTCGTAGAAGTTCTACTCCGTAATGAAAGATGGGATGTTGACATCACACCAGGCAGGCAAGTGCCTACAATCACGTGCAGATCTGAAGGTGGGCTGCCATTCACAACAGAGACTGAATACGTCGTCAACTCGGTTAATAAAGCTAACCAACACTGAAACTGTTTTACCCACAGTTAAAACATTGCCTTGAGTGAATTACAATACTTTTAAAGCAGAAACGAGGAACAATGGATACGAGCGCTTTCCGGGGCGGAATACCCGCTTTGATGACTCCATGCAATAAAGATCATTCTCCTGATTTTGATTCCCTAGTTGAAAAAGCAAAGGAACTAACTTCAAAAGGAATGAACAGCGTTGTTTACTGTGGCTCTATGGGCGACTGGCCTCTTCTTACAGACAAACAACGTCAAGAAGGAGTGGCTCGTTTATGCGAAGCTGATATACCAGTAATAGTCGGGACAGGAGCTCAGAATTCAACTATTGCATCGGAACATGCCGCTCATGCCCAATCTGTAGGTGCGAAAGGCCTTATGGTAATTCCTCGTGTTTTATCACGTGGAACTTCTTCCAAAGCTCAAAGAAACCATTTTTCCGATATTCTCTCCGCTGCTCCGGAAGTCCCAGCTGTTATCTACAACAGCCCTTACTACGGGTTTGAAACACGCTCTGAGTTGTTTTTTGACCTACTCGAAGACTTTCCGAATCTTGTGGGTTTCAAAGAATTTGGTGGTGCCGAGTCACTAAGCTATGCAGCTGAGAATATTACAAACCAGTCAGAATCTCTTTTACTGATGGTAGGAGTCGACACTCAAGTTTTTCATGGCTACGTTAATTGTGGAGCGGAAGGAGCAATTACCGGCATAGGCAACGTCCTTCCTGACGAAGTTCTAACTCTCTTATCTCTTTGCTCTCTCGCCCAATCTGGTGATACAAAAGCAAGACAATATGCTCAAGAACTTGACGATGCCCTGCATGTGCTTTCAACCTTTGATGAAGGCCCCGATCTGGTTCTTTTCTACAAATACCTACTCGTGCTTAAAGGTGATTCTAAGTACAGTTTGCATTTCAATGATTCAGATGAATTGACTTTGAGTCAAGCTAAATATGCCGAACAACAACTTCTACTGTTTGAAAACTGGTGGAATTCTTGGGAGGGGAAAAACTTCGCAACCTCAGCTGATGAATGATAAAAACAGATCCAACCTGCTAATTCTTCTAAGAGGCGCTGTTGGATCATGTCCTTCATGCGGAGCTAGAAAGTTGTTCAGATCAGGAATGCGTCTTTCAGGAAAGTGTCATTCTTGTAAAATGGATTTCGACGGCTCACCCGGACACTGGGTGGGGTCTGTAGGCATGAACACTATTCTTTCTGTAATTTCGCTTCTTTTGACAATCGTCGTTTCAACTTTGTTTCTTTGGCCTGACCTGAAAGTAATCCCGATGCTATTACCTGCTCTAATTGTCGGTTTCGTTTCACCTATCTTGCTTTATCCAATTTCTCAAACACTATGGACTGCTATAGATCTCATTATCCGTAAGGAAAAATAAACATTCAGCTACTGAGAGCAAACATGATGATGGTGATCACACCAAAAAAGCCACCTACCATTTGCAATAACGCGACCTTCTCTTTAAGGAGTCTCCATGCAATAAAGATGGAAACTCCAGGACACAAACAAATCAAAGCAGTGATCACTGCGGCTGAACCTCTCTGATAAGCGACTGCCGCCAACATGAATGCTGTGGAACTAGTGAACCCCAACAGAAGCCCATGACGTAGGACTACCTGATCTGGTTTTACGCTGCCAGACGTAAATACAGAAACAATAGGCAAAACTGCGGAACCAACCAGAAGAGTTATGAAAGCAGGGAAAACTCCCGCCCCATCATCAACAAAAGACTGACACAGACCTGCTAACCCTATGCAAGTTCCCACTACCACAGCCATTCCAAGAACTGGACTTCTTATCACTTCGCTCATCTTTGGGACACGACCTTCACCTGAAAGGAGAATAACCGCAGGAACAGCTGCTATTAAACCCAGAATTTCATACATTGTCGGGTTCTGGTCGACAAGCGGTCCAATCAAAGTCGGAACAATAATTGCCACAAGAGCAAACGAAGGAGAGAAAACAGAAATAGGGCCCCTTGCCATGCCTAGGTATAAGAGGGGTCTGGTAGCCGACATCGACAGACCTGCTAGAACTGACCACCACAAATCAGATGCACTAATAGATTCAGGAGGCATTACCAGCATGTATAAGCCAATGACTACTGTTCCAACAATGGTAGCGACAATAGCCATTGATACAGCAGAACCAGAACGCCCCGACTTTCTAACTCCTACCCCGCCTAAGAGGTCACCAATTCCGAAAAATATGGCAGCTAAGCCACCCAGTAGAACTGTCACATTTTCACCTCTTTACTAACTGTTCTTTAGATACGTAGCTCTGGTTAAATAATAGAACCTCTAATTGCTAGCACATTTAAGCTAATTTCGTAAGAATGTCATAAATATTAAGAGAGCTAGGAGCTAAAAATGAGTGACTTTAAGGAAAATATTGAAAAGCTGAACATACGTGGAATCATAATGTCATCGGTTATGACCGCATTCGGTCTTGTTGTTGCTCTAAGTTGGAAAGATGCGATTAACGAACTCGTTAATTCGATAATCCCAAATAGTGACAACAGTTCCCTACTGGGCATGTTTATCACAGCTCTAGCTGTGACTCTTCTAGTAAGCGCTTTAGCTACATTCGCACTTAAATTCAACAAACGGCTCGAACAACAGCTTGACCGTGTAAACGATCTTTTCGACAGAGATTAGCCACTTCTACCTAAAAGGCAATCTTCGCCTACTCTCTAAGCGTGAACATCAACGGTCTTTCTATAACACCCGGCGCTGACCTTGCAGGTGCAGATCTTTCTGACACTTCTCTAGCTTCAAAGGATCTGAGCAAAGCAAGAATGGCAGGGGTCGCTTTGGCTGGGTCAGATCTAACAGAAGCACGGCTCGTGGGTGCAGATCTTCGTTACTCAATATGCCATAAGGCAGTTTTTGATAAAGCTGACCTACATCATGCAAATCTGTGGAACATAGACCTTAGAGGCGCAAGTGCAAAAGAAACCATTTTCTGCAAATGCTGGTTGGGCAATTCAAATTTAGTTGATGCTGATCTCCGGGGGGCTGATTTTAGTGGCGCCTGGTTAACTGCAGCAGACCTGTCGAATTCTCTACTTGCAGCCAGCACATTAGCTGGAGTTTCATTAGCGAGAGCCTGCATGAAAGAAGTGGACCTGACCGGGGCTTTCGCTGTGGGTGCTGATTTTCGAAGCACTATTCTCAATGGCGCAATTATGCGAGCAACTAACTTAAGCGGTGCCAACTTACGTGAAGCCTCACTTATTGATGCTGACCTGAGCCTCGCCGACCTAGTGGGAGCTGACCTACGAGGCGCCCAACTTGACGGAGCTGTACTAAACGGGAGTAGACACGACGGGACAACCCGCTGGCCAGAGGCATTCAAACCTTTAACATCAGGTGGAATCGAATCACACGAGTAATTGTCGTTTGTGTAACTAAACTCATCTGTAGCCGAGGGGGGAATCTTGAAAGAAAACAATCCAAAAGAAACTTGGCATAAAACCGCTTGTGTTCTCTGTTCGAGCAACTGTGGTCTTGAGGTCAGGTTGGATGGAACCGAAATAACCAGAGTTCGCGGTAATAAAACTCATATAGGTTCAAAGGGTTACACCTGTGAAAAAGCTCTAAGAGTTAACTTTTACCAAAATTTTCAGGGTCGCATCACAACCCCCTTGAAAAGGCTTCCAGATGGCTCTCATATAGAAGTCGATTGGGATACTGCTATCGCAGAAGTGGCAGAAGGTTTTAAAAAAGTTAACGAAAAGTACGGTGATGGGAAAATTCTCTACTATGGCGGTGGAGGGCAGGGAAACCATCTGGGAGTTGGTTATTCAACTGCAACTAGAAATGCTTTAAGCATTACTCGACGTTCTAATGCTCTGGCTCAGGAGAAAACTGGGGAGGCATGGGTTGAGGGAAGAATGTTTGGAGCTCACACCCATGGCAATTTCCATGAAGCGGAAGTAGCTGTTTTCTTAGGGAAAAATCCTTGGCATTCTCATGGCTTTGACGAAGCGCGAAGAGTTCTTAAAGAAATTTCTGCAGATCCAAAGCGTTCAATGGTGGTTATAGATCCGCGCCGCACTGAAACAGCTGATTTGGCGGACTTCTGGCTACCCGTGAAACCAGGATCAGACGCCTTTCTTCTGGCTGCCATAATTTCGATAATTATTGGGGAGAATCTCACTGCAAAGTCTTGGCTTTCTGAGAACACAGTTGGTCTGGATGAAACAGTCAAAGCTTTTTCCGGTATACCTATCGATGACTTCGCTTCCAGGTGTGGTGTACCTGAAGAACAGATTCGTAATGTAGCCCGCCGACTAGCTGCGGCTGAAAGTGTAGCGTTTTATGAAGATCTGGGGATTGAAATGGCTCCGCACTCAACCCTCGTCTCATACTTGCAAAGGGTTATCTGGGTTCTTTTAGGTAATTACGGAAATCATGGAGGTATGTCAGTGCACTCCTATGCTGCTCCTCTTTTCAACTATAAAGCTTCGGGCTCTGAACCGACCGACCCTGTTACGGGCAGCTTAGTCATCTCCGATTTCTTTGCCTGTAATGAAATAGCCGATGGGATTTTAAGTGACCATCCTGAAAGAAGCAGAGCTCTCCTAATCGAAAGCACCAACCCTGTTCACTCTTTGGCCGAATCAGAAAAATTTAGACAAGCAATGAGAGCAGTCGACTTTTCAGTCGTTGTAGACGTGGCACTGACAGAAACTGCACGAGAAGCTACCTATTTTCTTCCTGCTGCCACCCAGTATGAAAAAGTTGAAACCACATTTTTCAGTGCTAGTTTCCCCGAGAACTGGATCTGTGTCAGACCTCCGATACTGACTCCTCCAGAAGGCGTTTTAACAGAACCTGAGATACACACAAGGATTATTCGTGAATTAGGACTAACTACAGAAGAAGACTTTTTACCTTTGCGGGAACTGGCCAAAAAAGGACTCGATGAGTTTAGTGAAGGGTTCATGGAGTTTTCAATCAACAACCCTGAACTTGCGGCTTTAGGTGCAGTGACACTTTTTGAAACTCTGGGAGAAACTCTTCCTGAAGGCATGAAGGGTGCTGCGGTTCTTTGGTTTACTGCTCAACAAACAGCCTTGAGATACCCGACGCAAGTGAAAGCCGCTGGCTATGAAGGTGATGGTCCTTCTCTTGGCAATTCTTTGTTTGAGGCGATGATCTCGAATCCAGATGGAGTAATTTTCACTCGACATCAACAAGATCAGGCATGGGACCTTTTAGAAACTGTTGACTCGAAAATCCATCTAGCGATCCCTGAAATGTTAGAAGAAGTCAAAGGGCTTGCGGACTCCCCTTCTGAATACACAAGTGATGAATTTCCATTTGTGCTTGCCGCTGGTGAAAGGAGAAGTTTTACAGCTAATACAATAATGCGAAACCCTGAATGGCGTAAACGAGATAAAGAAGGGACTCTACGTCTGAGCTTAGGGGATGCTGAAAAGTTGGGTATTGACAACGGTTCCAGAGTGCGTATTACGACCCAAGGAGGTAGTGCTGTTGCCGTTGCTGAAATAAACGAAACAATGATGCAAGGGCATATCTCTCTACCTAACGGGCATGGTTTGAGCTACTCGCCCGCTGGTGGTGAACCTGAAATATTTGGGGTTCCTACGAACGAATTGACATCTACAAACTGGTGCGATCCGATTGCAAAAACACCCTGGCATAAACATGTACCAGCTCAACTCGAAGTAGTAGAACCCTAATAAAATCCTAATAAGAGGAACTGTCCACTATGGAATTACTTATCATACGACACGCACGACCGATCGCTGAAACTCGTTCCGAGGGAGAAGGGTCAGCTGACCCTCCTCTATCACCAATAGGGGTTAAGCAGGCTGAGGCAACGGCAGAATTTCTCAAAGACCAAGGAATACAACATGTTGTTTCGAGCACTATGACGAGAGCAATCCAGACTGCTGAACCGTTTTCAAAACACACTGGTTTGAAAATTGAGATGATAGATGACCTCAAGGAAGCCGATTTTGACCGTAACTCGTATACACCCGTTGAAGAAATGGATCCAGATCATCCGTTCATCAAAGAGTATCTTGAGGATCCCGAATCAATTTTCGGAGGTGACTTGGAGGGTTTTAGAAAAAGAACTACGAATGCTTTCAACTATCTGATTGAAGAACACAAAGGTTCAGTTGTCGCAGTTTTTTGCCATGGAATGGTCATGGGAGTTTTTTTACAAAGCATCTTAGAACATGACAACCCGGTAGCACTGCAACCTGATTACTGTGGCATTACCAGAGTCACTGCTTCATCCTCAGGTTTGCGTTCCATAAGATCGATAAATGAAACTAGTCACGTTCGCCATTTACTTGATTAGCATCTCTAATCTAAAATTTGTACCCCGTAACGGCTAAAGAAAAGCTTGAATCTGCAAGGGTTTCGGTTCGTTCCTGTTACACGACTAGGATCTCCTTAGAAACTGAAATGCACGACAAAAACGGACGGTCTCTTTGATGAAAAGAACAGCAACACTTCTAATAGCTCTAGCACTACTCTCTACTTCGTGCGGATCTGAAGGAAACATGTCTGAAACGACAGGAACCAAACTCATGTCAGAGGCTGAGCTGATAGCTAATTCAAAAGATATTGTAGACCGAGAAAAATTCGGACTTTCTCTATTGAAATCCCCTGATGGGCAATGCTGGGATTTACCTGTACCTAACTGGGACATGACACTTTTAGCTCTGCAAGGCGACTCCAAGTGCACTATTCACGAGTTCTGGCCCCTTCTCCACACACCTTCTACTGAAGCCGTTCTGATACTCAACGAGCTGGGGTGGTCTGTTGGACTCTGTCACTGGAATCAGGGTGAAACATGTCCTGCCAGTTTCGAATACCGCCCTGACAGGCTCACGCTCATAATCAAAGACGGGAAAGTAGCTACCTTTAGAGGCGGTTTAGCGGACCGACATACCAAGACCCCTGATGACTTTGGTGATTGGCTAACAACTGACCTAGAGGGGCCGATGACAATCTGTTGGGGTGACTGGATAACACCGAATGGTATCGTTAAAAAATCATGCAAAGTGGGAGCAGGTTACAGACACGACTTCACCCCCATAATGGGTCTCAGTCTTGAAGAGGCCACTGTGACAGCCAATGAAGCTGGTTGGGTTGTAGAACATTGTGACTACGACGTTAACGAAGGTGGGTGCGAGAGGACTATGGATTACGTTCCATCAAGGGTCTATCTTAGTATTAATGGTGGAGTTGTAACACACACAAGCGTAGGTTAGCCAGATTATTAAACCGAGAAAGCTTCAGATCTGTCACCACTAATCCAAAAGTTGTACCCCGTACGGGATTCGAACCCGTGCTACCAAGTTGAGAACCTGGCGTCCTAGGCCACTAGACGAACGGGGCCAGACTTTATATATCCAAAACGATTATTGTAATTAAAAAATTTATGTAGTGCTCGGGGGGGAGGACTTGAACCCCCAACGACTGGACCAGAACCAGCTGTGTTGCCAATTACACCACCCCCGAAAGTGGCCCATAAAGGCAAATTTAAGCGTAACGTCTTGTTGTTTATGCGAGTTCTATATTGAAAATAAAGTTACAAGCTTTTCCGTGCATCGGAAATTCTCTTAAGTACCTCCTCTCGGGTCATACAACACGACATTGTCTCAAACAAAGGCGGCCCTACGGTCCTGCCGGTGACAGCTACTCTCAACGGCGCTTGGGCTTTCCCAAGTTTTAAGTCGACTTTTTCTCCTGCTTTGGTTACCAGGTCTTTTAGAACATCAGTTTCCCATTCACAGTCTTCAAAAGAATCTGCTACGTGTCCGAGTAGGGAATCTGCCACTTGTGGGTCTTTCATAGTTTTCTTCCAGGATTCTTCATCCACGTCTGGTTGCTCTAAGAATAAGAAATCCACAAATCTTGGAGCGTCGCTCAATGTTCTTAATTTTTCTTGTATGAGATCCGCCATTGTAGAAAATTTCTCTGAGTCAAAGTTTTCTTCAGGCCAGGGCGCTCCATTCCCTATCCATGGTTCTACGCGTTGCATGAAATCTTCTTTAGAAAGATCTCTAAGGTATGAAGAGTTGATGTGTTCAAATTTTTGGATGTCAAAAAATGCTGCAGCCTTGTTTACATCTTCGATGTCAAAAATTTTTACGATCTCTGGCAATGAACGAATTTCTACACCATCAGGCGGACCCCATCCAAGCAAAGCAAGGTAGTTGACCATAGCTTCAGGTAAAAATCCTTTTTCCCTGTAATCCCCCACGGCAACGTCGTCGCGACGTTTAGAAAGTTTTTTCCTTTGTTCATTCACAAGCAGCGGCAAGTGTGCATATGTGGGGTGCTTAACTCCCATTGCATCTAATAGAAGCAGCACCTTGGGAACTCCTGAGAGTAAATCTTCTCCACGAATAGCATGTGTGATCCCCATGTCTGCGTCGTCAACTGCATTTGCTAAAAGGAACATAGGAGTTCCGTTTGAGCGCCAAATAACAAAATCTTCAAGATCACCTGTGTTGAAAGTCACTTCACCACGAACTAAGTCGGTAAAAGAAATCGTTTTACCTTTAGGCATGCGGAACCTGACTGCCAAACCTTCCGTCAAAACAGTTCCTTCAACTTCCCTGTTTTCATTGTCGCAAAGGTATGCATAGCCGTCTTCCAAGAAAGTTTGTACAACTTCACGATGTCTTTCTAGTTTCTCTGACTGAAAAATAGGCCCTTCATCCCAGTCGAGACCTAACCATTCCAGTTCCTTTAGCAACTGTTGGGTTAGTTCGGGTCGGTTGCGTTCTTGATCAGTATCTTCAACACGCAGTATGTAAGTCCCGCCTGTGGATCGGGCGTACAGCCAATTAAACAGAGCTGTTCGAGCGCTTCCTACATGCAAGAAGCCTGTAGGTGACGGGGCGAAACGAACTCGTGGTTTCATTATCAGAACGCTAACGGATATAAAAGCAAGAAAGTCTGATGCTCAGTAGAGATTGGGTATGTTATGAAAATTCATTTTTCAACTGGCTGTTATGTTGACCTATTTTTGTGGCGCTAATTTCAATTTTTCGAGCACGCGGTTCTGCAACGACGTTTTCTGCTGCTTCTTCGGGTATCTCTCCTGTTCCTAACATCCAATTAGCTACCGCTGAAAGCGGTATGTCTATTAACCATCCTTTTCCAGATTTTAAAGCTGATAAAGCCAGTGTTGCTGCTAGCAGACCCGCCGAAGGGTCCGCTACCGCATCTGCTATGAAACTTAGCGGGTCTTTTAAAAACAGTCCGCCTGAGATAGCGGCGTCATCTCCGAACGCCACTCCTTTCGAACGTGGACCGGTTCTCCCGTAACCGGTGATAGAAATCCAGACTTTTCCAGCTTCAACTTCCTTTTCTGCATCTATGCCCAATTGTCTTAAGGCTCTTGGTCGACTGCCTTCGACAATAACATCAGCTTCTTTCACGATTTTCCTTAGAAATTCTAGAGATCTGTCATCACTGAAATCCAACGCTAATGACTCTTTGCCTCCATTGAGTAAATCAAAAAAACCTGTTGGCCCTCTTCTTGCACCATCCGGCCTAGCTAGACTTTCTATTTTTATGACACGACAACCGGATCTTCGAAGCAGGTCTCCACATAATGGGCTCGCCCATAAAGAACCAAATTCAATCACTAATGTTTTCGCTGTTCGTTTATTAGATGTTTTTCCTTCGGTTAATTCTGCAGGTTGTTTATGCTCTTCTATACCGGGTACCCCTAGGGGAATACCTAGTAGATCTGCTTGTTTCATCAACTGTTCACTTTCAGATTTTTCTAAAACTGAAAGTAGTTCTTTGCGGTTATTTGGGTCTATTTCTTCTTGAAGCCAAGCAGGTATTAAAAGAAGGTCATCAGGTCTGGCGAAATTTATACATATTGGCTTATCGATGGATTCGACAAGTTGTGCATGACCGCCAACAGATCTACTCCCCTGTCTTGTCAATCCAGCTATGGCAGCTCTCTCACCGAGCAAAGCAGGTCCGTCAATCGACAATCCGGCTATTTCCTCAATCATTGTGGCTAGTTGTTCCAATCGTAAAGTGACTCCTATGGGAACCTGCCGTGGCGATCCTGAAGATTCACCGGTAAGAGACATTGCTCCTGACATAGCCCACCTTGAGCCAATATCTGCGACATCTTGGCTCACTTCTTCACTTAATCGGACTAGAACTGTTTGAGGATCGTTAAATCTTTGATTCATAAACCTAAAATCGTACTTTAATCTCAATTATCTTGCCGCAGAGTGGTGCTTAATCCCAGTTTCATCAATTATCTTGATTGGAAGGCGATTTAAAAAATGAGGAGGAAATCCAATGGCGCTACTTAAAGCTGGAGGCAGATGGGCTAGCAGTGTCTGCGACACGGAAGTAATCGTTGTGAAGGGACCTGAAGACGAAGTTTCTCTTACTTGCGGAGGTGTAGACATGGTCGAAGCAGGTAGTGATCCTGTTTCTGGAGAGTTAGACGACAGTGGAGATGGCACGCAATTAGGTAAACGCTATGTGGATGATGAAGACACATTAGAAGTTCTTTGCACCAAGCCGGGAGCAGGTTCGTTAGGAGCTAATGGGAATGCTCTTCAGTTAAAAGATGCCAAACCTCTGCCAGCCTCTGACTGATTTCTAAGGTTAGGTAAAAACGTGAACTTGATGATGCTTCTTGAAATGGCCGCTGGAGGTTTCGGTGACCGGGTAGCAGTTGGGTCATTGGGTGACGGTCTAACTGTTAAACAAATTTTTGACCATGCAGGAGCGGCAGCTCAACGTTTTCGAAGTGCAAATGCAGAAAATGTGGCAATGATAGATATCACTTCACCTTCGCTACCGATTTGCCTTTTCGGGGCTTCTTGGGCAGGCCTTCCTTTTGTCCCACTGAACTACCGTTTAACCAATCAAGAATTGGATGCTTTGTTGGAAAGAATCTCACCTTCGATTGCGTTGATGCAACCGGAAACACAAGAAAGGATTTCCAACACTTCGAAGATCCACTCAGTCACCCGAGATGACCTTGTTGCTTCTAATGGCCCAGAAGTTGAAATTTCAACAGATTGGAGTATGGACGGAGAGGACACAGCAATTTTACTCTTCACTAGCGGTACCACTGGAGAGCCAAAAGCAGCAGTTCTTCGACAACGTCATCTAGTTTCATACATTCTTGGTTCAGTCGAATTTATGGGTGCCGGCGAAGAAGAAGCAGCCCTAATAAGTGTCCCCCCATATCACATAGCTGGTATAGCCGCTACCCTTTCTAACCTCTATGCAGGCCGACGTGTAGTTCAACTTCCAGAATTCGATGCTGAAAAATGGGTTGAATTGGTTCGTTCAGAATCAGTCACCAGTGCCATGGTCGTGCCAACGATGCTTTCTCGTATTGTTGAGTATCTGGTTTCCGAAGGTCAAGATTCACCAGGCCTTCCCACGCTCAGAGCTCTTTCCTATGGGGGCGGAAAAATGCCGCAACCTACTATTGAGACTGCTTTAGAGCTTCTACCAGATACCAATTTCGTGAATGCCTATGGTTTAACCGAGACAAGTTCCACTGTTGCTCTACTTGGGCCTGAGGAGCATAGAGAAGCCTTTTCTAGCGCTGACGAGTCAGTTCGTAGACGAATTAGTTCGGTTGGTCGTCCACTCCCCACTATTGAGGTTTCCATTAGAGACGAAGAGGGAAATGAACTTCCATCGGATGAATCAGGCGAAATATGGGTGAGAGGTGAGCAGGTTTCAGGCGAATACAAAGGACTGCAATTGACCCTTACCGAAGACGGGTGGTTCCCAACTCATGACGGAGGGTGGCTTGATAACGAAGGGTACCTTTTTGTGACTGGAAGAATCGATGATGTGATAGTCAAAGGTGGGCAAAATATCTCTCCCGGTGAGATTGAGGAAGTCTTGCTGCAACATTCTGCAGTAGCGGACGCTGCCGCTATAGGAGTTCCTGACCAGCAGTGGGGTGAAAAAATTGTCGCAGCTATTGTTTTGCATCAAAAACAAGAAGTTGGTGAAGAAGAGTTAAAAGATTCTGTGAAGGAACAGCTTCGTTCGAACAGAACCCCTGATGAGATTGTTTTTCTGGATGAACTTCCCTACAACGAAACAGGAAAACTGCTGAGGAGAGTTTTGAAGGAACAGTTGGTTGATTTAGGCGATGGTTCAACTGTCTAATCAAAATACCCACACCTCTTTAAGCAAGTCTTTTGTTATGTGGCAAGCAGAGGATCTTTCTGATGCTTTGAACAGCCAAACTGCTGATCTCAGATCTGATTGGCGAAATGAATTACCAGTATTGGTGATACGTGAGGCGCATAAGCTATCGGAAACCTCTGTAAGGTCGCTTCGACTCCTCCCACTTGTTCTAATAGAACTTTCACGCAACGGTGATGCTTCATCCAATGTGGATTTAATCGCTCATTCGGAAGAAGAACTTAATACTCTCATTGAACGCATTGCTCTAAACCCAGTAGCTTCTGTCACTTGTTGCCAGGTTTTAAGACATAGCGAAAATGTGTCCACGGATCTTGGTTTGCTGCTTGAATCCGTCGCATACGGGACATTGCAAAATGGAAATGAATTTGAAAAATGGTTAAATGGGAGGGGTCGCAGAGTTAGACCTGAGGAAGCGAGTCCGACCATTCTCGTTAATGCTGGAGTTGAAAATGTGGAACTCCAATTGAACCGTCCAAAACTTAAAAATGCTTTTTCTGCTTCTATGCGTGATTCCCTAGTGGAGGCTCTTAGAGGTCTAGCAACTGAAGGTGACAGTCGGTCAATTCTAATAACTGGGAAAGGTTCGACTTTTTGCATAGGAGGCGACCCGGCCGAATTTGGAACTGTTGAAAATTCTGCAACTGGTCACATGATCAGATCCACAGCTAATGCCGCTCCTTGGTTAGACCTCCTATCTGAACGAATTACCGTACAAATACAAGGAGCTGCAATAGGTGCAGGAATTGAACTAGCTGCGTTTGCTAGCCGAATTGAAGCTAGCGAAAATGCCTGGTTCTCTCTTCCGGAAGTGAGTATGGGTTTAATACCTGGAGCGGGAGGCACGGTGAGTATAAGCAGAAGAATTGGAAGACAGTTAACTGCACGAATGTGCCTAACGGGAGAACGCGTTGACGCTACTACCGCACTTAACTGGGGTTTAGTGGACTCTCTGGTTGAATAGTTCTAGTTCAGATTTTCAATAATTGTAACATTGGCTTGACCGCCGCCTTCACACATAGTCTGCAATCCCCAACGACCGCCGCTTCTTTCAAGTTCGTTTAGTAAAGTTGTCATGAGCTTTGCTCCCGAACAACCCAACGGGTGACCAAGAGAAATAGCACCCCCATTTACGTTTACTTTTTCGTAAGGAACTTGCAATTCTTTCATCCAAGCTAAGGGCACAGGAGCAAATGCTTCATTGCATTCGAAAAGATCAAATTCGTCAATAGACATTCCGGTTTTATCCAACGCGTAGGCAGTTGCAGGTATCGGTCCAGTAAGCATGAAAACTGGATCGTCCCCTCTGACACTTACGTGATGGATCCTAGCTCTTGGTGTTAATCCAAGCTCTTTTACAGCTTTTTCGGAAGCTATAAGCAACGCAGCCGCGCCGTCGCTTATCTGACTAGCTAGAGCAGCCGTTAGTCGCCCTCCTTCAACAAGTGGATTTAAAGTGCTCATCCGATCCATTGAAATGTCACGTCGAGGGCCTTCATCCATTTCCGTCTGAGCAATAGGAATTATCTCGTTGTCAAATCGCCCTTCATCTATAGCAGTTAGAGCTCTTTGGTGGCTTTCAAAAGCAAATTCTTCCATCTTCTCTCTAGAGATATCCCATTTTTCAGCAATCATCTCTGCTCCTCTAAATTGTGATATTTCTTGTGTCCCATATCTTTCAACCCAACCCTCAGAGCCTGAAAAAGGATCATCGTGACCTAATGGAGCTGCTGCTTCGAGAGCCATTCCGATTGGAACCATGCTCATATTTTGCACTCCACCTGCTACGACAAGATCCTGGACTCCTGCCCAGACGCCCATCGCTGCGAAACTAACGGCCTGTTGTCCTGATCCGCATTGCCGGTCGATCGTTGTTCCGGGAACAGTTTCGGGCAATCCCGCTGCGAGCCAAGCTGTCCTAGCTATATCTCCCGCTTGAGGACCTAAAGTGTCGACGCACCCGAATACGACATCTTCCACCAGATCAGGGTCGACAGTATTTCGTTCCAAAAGAGAACTTATTACATGAGCTCCCATGTCAGCTGGATGGACTTCTGCGAGACCTCCGCCTTTTCTTCCTGTTGGGGTTCTAACTGCATCAACTATGTATGCGTCATTCATAGTTTCTCCTAATCTTCAAGTTTCAGAATATCTTCCATGAGGCATCAATCAGCCCTCGCGCGGTTCTCTAGGTAGACCCAGCACTCTTTCACCAATGATATTTCTTTGCACTTGGTTAGACCCTGCATAAATAGTGTGTGCACGACTGTAAAGAAAAGTTCGTTGTAAAGAGTCCAGCAAGTAGCCATGATTCAAAGAATCCTCTAAAGGTGGTGTTGGCTCTACACCTATCATTCCTGAGCTTCCACGAATTTTCATTCCCAATTCTCCTAGACGTCGATGCCATGACGCCCAATAAAGTTTCCCTATCGACATTTCTGGTCCTGGCACACCTCCTCTGCTCAACGAAGAAAGCATCCGC
>JASMLT010000017.1 GCA_030748555.1 Acidimicrobiales bacterium | reverse complement strand
ATTGCTTCGCAGGTATCTTCAACGTTGCACCAGTCCCTTATGTTGAGCCCATCGCCGTATAAGGGGACTGGCTTGCCTTCAAGAAGATTTGTGATGAAAAGAGGAATAATTTTTTCTGGAAATTGGTTCGGACCGTAATTGTTGGAAGGTCTAACAATACTTACTGGCAGACCATGTGTGTGGTGATATGACAACGCAATCAAGTCTGCAGCCGCTTTTGTAGCAGAATAAGGAGACGAAGGTCTCAGAGGGTCTTCTTCGGTGAAAGAACCGTCGCCGATTTTGCTTCCGATCGACCCGTAAACCTCATCAGTGGATATATGAACATATTTTTCTATTTTATTTTTGAGTACAAGTTCGCAAAGATTTGCCGTCCCGGTGCAGTTCGTTTCAATAAACGGACTTGGATCGGTGATGGATCTATCTACGTGACTTTCTGCTGCGAAATGAACTACGCCGTCACACCCTTTAAGGGCTTCATCAAGTTTGTTTGAGTCGCATACATTTCCATGAATGAACCTATAGGAGTGGTTTTCTTCGACTTCTTTAAGATTGTCTAAATTGCCTGCATATGTAAGTGCGTCATAAACGACCGCTTCGTCACCTTGTGCTATTATTTTTTTGACATAAGCCGACCCTATGAATCCTGCCCCTCCTGTTATCAGTAGACGCATTTCAGGAATCTGCCTGATATTCCGGTTGTAAATGTTCGTCTATATCTTCCAAAAGAGAATTCGCCTGGTCTCTTTTTGAAAGAATGGGGTTATCTATTTCCCAATCGGCTCTAATTTGAGGGTCGTTCCAAGCTATGCCTAATTCATCTTCAGGATCATAATAATTGTCGACTAAATACGTAATTGTTATGTCTGTCATAGCGGCAAATCCGTGAGCTACGCCGGGTGGAATATACACACCTTTTTGTTCTGCGTCGTTACCTGTTCCCAGTTTAAAATTTTGCGTTGCTCCTTGTGTGGGTGAACCCTGCCTCAGGTCATGGAGTACTACTTGCGCTTGACCATGGGATACATACCAATAATCTGACTGGTGCATGTGATAGTGGAATCCAACCAAAGTTCCTTTTGAGCGATCTGCTCTATTTGATTGGATCATTGGTCGGGTTTCGGGCAACCACTCCTGTCTCCATGTTTCTATGAAAAATCCACGTTCGTCCTCATATATTTGAGGTTCGGCAACTATTACCCCGTGTATGATTTCCGATTCTTTGATTTCAACCATTTTTAAGGTTCACTTTTGTTCTATCTCCGAGCATCACTGAAGTTGGCTCTTGGGACTCTGATTCTTTGCCGTTGATTTCAACTTCTCTTCCTAAAACTGATTTGGTCAATTGTGTCACTCCGCTTACATAGCTTTTTTCCATGAGCACTGAACGTTCCACTGATGAATCCTCTATTTTGCACTCATCTCCTATTGAAACGTACGGTCCAATGTCACTTCTTTCTATTCTTACTCCAGATCCAATTACTACCGGCCCTTGGATGTTCGAATCTATTATTTCAACGTTTTCGCCTGAAACTACCTCCCCTTTTAGTGTTACTGTCTCACCGATTTGACTTAGAAGAAGTGTTTCTATTTTTTCTAGTATTAGTTCGTTGCAAAGCAGCAAGGGATCTTTCTTTCCTGCATCTATCCACCAGCCTTTTAATGTTCTTTGTTCTATATTGCTCTCTTCATCGATCATCCACTGGATCGCGTCAGTGATTTCCAATTCTCCCCTATCGGAAGGTTCAATAGCTTTCACTGCGCGGTGGATTGTCGAATCAAAAAGGTAAACACCTACAAGTGCTAAGTCTGATTTAGGATTTTCAGGTTTTTCCTCCAGACCTTTAATTGCTCCTTGTTCATCAAGTTCGGCCACTCCAAAAGCTTGCGGGTTGTCAACCTTTGCTAGAAGAAGTCGTGCATTTGTTGAAGAATTTTCGAAGCCTTCGACTACTTCATTTAGAGAGTCTTCAAACATGTTGTCACCAAGATACATGACGAACTTTTCCTGTCCTAAAAAGGACTCGGCAATTAAGACAGCATGGGCTAACCCCAGTGGTTCTTCTTGGTGTATGTAGGTTATGTCTGCGTTCCATTGGGAACCGTCTCCAACAGATTTCTCAATCTCCTTCGCTGTATCCCCTACAACTATCCCTAAGTCTGTGATTCCAACCCCCACTAAATCTTCGATCACATAGTGGAGTATTGGTTTGTTGGCTATTGGTACCAATTGTTTCGCTGTTTTATGCGTTATTGGGCGTAATCTTCGCCCACTTCCCCCTGCCAAGATAAGACCTTTCATCACCGGAGGGTACCTTCCCTGAGGGCATTAAGTGACTACGGGAATTTAACGGCCTGCAGCTTTTGCTATTTGAACAAGAAAAACAAGTATTGTTACAGCCGCTTTTTGGGCTTGCCCTCCGTTTATGGCAAATACTTCTGCTATCTGTTCAAGAGCTTTCTGATCTTCTGCAGCTGCCTTGTAGGCGGTTTCAACATTGTGAACACCATCAATTAAAGGAGGGTCTGCTAATGGCTTGGGGTCGTTTCCACTAGATGAAAGGTTCAATAGGAACGCAACTGCCCATACTGCGGAAAGTTGGAATTCATTTGGTGTCATTTTCAAATGATCTGCTGAATCAAGCAACGACTGCCATTCTTCTTCCGTGTAACCAGTGGTGACTCTGTATTCATCAAGTCTTTCTTCTGGAAATTGAGTTGCTGCTTCGGGTGGGCCATAGTTGACCCCATACCAGTTTGATTTAAGCCCAAATTCTCTTCTAAAGCGATTTCCGGTAATCACGAAACGTTGTCCGTCTCTCGCTCTAAATTCTATTTCCTCCGCTCTCCCACCATCGTCACCAAACCCATCGCGTGTGATCACCTCTATTTCATAAAGTGGCGTTAAACCGAATCTTGAAATTACATCATTTACGGTTATTTCTTTCGTCCATTTGTGTACGGGGTTGATTGATACATCATCTCCGGCATCGGGGACACCTGGAAAATCTGCAGTAATTGTGTGACCGCCTGTTGATGCAGAAAATTCGGTTCTAGCTATTTCTCCATCTTGGTATCTAACCATTCCTGCTGTGTTTCTTATAGCAATATCTGATCTGGAATCTTCATTTGACCATGAACTATTTCCAGAACGACTTCTTCTTCCTTCATAGACTTGACATCGAATGGTGTCGCAGGTTTTCGCGTAGGCGTAACGTTTTTCAGCTAACGCGTACGAACGTGCAGCTACAGATTGGACTTCTAATGCTGCGATTCCGGCGCCACCTCCCATGTCTGCCCATTCTGGTGGCATTTCGCGTGGGACTACTGAACGTAAGTACTGTTCGATTGGCAACCAATTGACAGTCCTTTGGTTTCCTCCAGCTCTAGCTGCTCTTATCTCTCCCCGGTACCACGAAGATTTGTTTGAACCTTCGCAAACTTGAAGTGTCCAATCAAGGTCTGCGTCAGTTGTGTCTAGCACCTGAAATACTGAACCCGCTTGAGGAATTGTTGTGGTCGGTGGTGTCGTCGTCGTTGGTGGCATCGTTGTTGTGGTGGTAGGTGCAACTGTTGTCGATGTCGCTCCCGGCAAAGTCGTTGTTGTCGTTGTCGTAGTTGTCGTCGTAGACGTCGTGGTCGTCGTGGCACCAGGCGGTGCCCAAAGCGCTGCCCTTAATCTGACTATAGGACGTGAAAAAACAAATCCAGTATTAGTGAATGGTCCTGCACATGATTGTCCGGTGGCCACCCGGTAACGATCAGAATCACCTTCGAGGGTTACCTGTACTGCTTTACCATTTAGTTGAGTCCAATTTCCAGCCTCCCCTCCAATTGCCAGAAGGGCACTTTCAACATAAACCGTTGTAGGTTTCCCATCATGGCTAAGTAATCTGACACCTATTTCTTCATTGGCCACTGTTCCAGCTGTGGTACCGCCGTAATAATGATTAAGTATTTGATCTCTCCCCCAGCCTTCATCAATCGCGTATCCAAGGGAACCGTACTGACCCATACCCCTTCCATGCCCCCAACCTCTTCCGTTCACTACCACCGGGCCGTAATTAGTCGAATATTGAGGTGATGCTGCTGTTCCGTATACGCCGGGGATGACCAGCTCTTGGCCTACTGAAAGGTAGTTAGCGTTGGCTAGACCATTTGCAGAGACTATTGAAGAAACTTTGACACCATAAGTGTCTGCAATGACTGAAAGAGTGTCTCCTGACTTCACGGTGATTCTTATTGGTGGGAGCGTCGTAGTAGGTGGTGCACCAGTCCCAGGTATTCGTATTTTTTGACCAATGTAGATTGAATCGGGTTGTGTTATACCGTTTTCGTTCATTAAAACGGAAAGTCCAACTCCGTATTTTGAAGCGATTTCAGAAAGAGTGTCTCCTGATACCACTGTGACAATTACTGGCCCTGCTGGCTGCAAGGGTCCAGACACTCCAGGTACCGTCAATTCTTGTCCTGCGAAGATCGAATTGGCATTCGTTATTCCATTAGCTTCCATCAAAGAAGCAACTGAGACACCGTAGTCTTCTGCTATGGCTGAAAGGCTGTCACCCCATTCGACAGTTACCACCACAGAAGCTGTGCTAACTGTTTGAGTTACACCTGGGATGATTAGTTCTTGTCCCATAAAGAGAAGATCCGGATTGCTTATTCCATTCGCGTTCATTATTGATTGAGTTGTCACACCGTATTCGAGTGCTATTAACGACAAGCTGTCGCCTGCTTGGACTGTGACTCGGATATCAGCATCCGCGTTTGGAATTGACACGATGGAGGCGGTGAACAATGCCATGACTGTTAGCAAAGCCCTGAATTTATGGCGTCTTTTTAACAGAACGCCGGTCGGTCTTTCAAAGTTTTCTAGATCTTCTGAAATCATGCTCAGGTTGCCTTGCTGTCCGCACTTGGATTGTAGAAGCAAGAACAGCCGCACTAGTGGAGCCTTAGGAATATTTAAGTTTTGTTTACCATCTGAGTTTTGTAACTTTTCACGATAAAAAACCCTAAAAGCACGGTCGTGATAAGCACAGTCAAAATGAGTGCGATTTCAACTCGTAAGAAAAGATCATCACCAAAAGAGGTAGTTATAGGAAAAGTTGCAATACCGACAATCCAAGCTGTTGCCGAAAGCCCCTGCCGATGAAACGCCAGCAACCCTTGCGTGATTGACAATGCGTACATAAGTCCGATGCTGGAAATAGCCAAAAGAAGCATGTTTCGGGAGGAAATTTCGTATTCAGAACCAAAAGCTATTCGTGTTACCCACTGGCCTGCAACACCCATTAAAACGATAAAGCAGACTCCAAATACAGTCACGAAACTAAGAAGTCTCATTAATTCATGCTTGAATTTCTCATAATCCTCAGACGCCACTAATTGTGAAAGCCTTGGGAGTAGTGCCGCTTGAACAGCCTGAAAGAAAAACAAAGGGATCCTCGCTATTAGTAATGCGTTAAGAAATTTTCCTGGTTCTTCCTTCTGGTTTGTTTCAGCTAGCAGCTCTACGGCTAGTGGGCTTACATTTAAAACCATCGCAGTCGCAAGTGACGCCATTAAAAGAACTCCTAGCGAACTTGAAATTTCTCTTGCTCTGACTGGAGATCCATGTCTTATCAAATCATTTTGTCTTATAAGAGCAAATAAAATTCCGATGAAAGGTGAAAGCCCCAAAGCTAACCCGTACATCCAAACTTCGCCTGAAGCAAAGATCGCCAACAAGGCAGTTGCTGCTAATCGGCCTAAACCTTCTCCCACTAAATACTGTGCATAATTTTTGAAACGGCCAGCTCCCGCAAGAATACCTTTTACTAAGTGAGCTGAACCCAGACCTACGACTACCAAAATTATTGCTATCAATAAACTGCTTTCGCCGCTGAAGATGCTTTCGGTGAGCCATCCATTGAAAGACAGGGCGAGAACAACTAGCAAAAGGGTTACCGAGCCTCCAATAATTGATGCTGCTTTAGCGACAGGAATTATCTCTCTACCTGAACGGCTTGCGATACTACGTGCAGTTTGTTGTTCTAAAGGCTGGAAGATCCCTGGCCCGAGAAGGAAACTCAAAGCCCAGAGCATGCCTAAAGGCGTGTACATTTCAGCTCCTAGATCCCTCGAGGCAACAGAAATGAAGATGTAAGCAGAAACTCCGTTGATCAGGAGCCCTGAACCTACTGTTGTCGTCCCAAAAGGAAGTCTGTCGAAAATTTTCAAATGTTTTCTTTTTCTAGAGTTGATTTATTAATAGTTTCAACGGCCGGTACCTTGATACGTGAAACCTCTATCTTCCCATTCTTTAGGGTTGAAAACATTTCGCGTGTCAATCAAATTCGGCTCCGCCAGACGCTCTATTACTTTATTAGGGTCGAGAGTTTCATATTCTGCCCAGTCTGTCAGGAGCACAACTGCATCTGCGTTCTCACAAGCTTCGAGTGGTTCTTTTGAAATCATTACCTGTACAGGTATTCCTTCTTTATGTTCCTGCACAGTCGGGTCATGTGCCTGAATTATGGCACCTTCTGCTTGAAGTCTTTTTATTACAGCTAACGAAGGCGAATCTCTCAGATCATCAGTTCCGGCTTTAAAAGTGAGCCCCCACACTGCGACTGTTTTTCCTTTTAAATCTCCTCCAACAACATTGGATATTTTTTTCACAACACGATCAAACTGTTCTTCATTGACAGCTACTGCTGTATCGAGGAAGCGGAAATCGTAACCCGCTTGTCCGGCCATATGTATGAGTGACTTTGTGTCTTTAGGGAAACAACTACCTCCCCAACCGGGTCCAGGATTCATGTATTTTTCACCAATCCTAGAATCGTAACCAATTCCTTTTATTACATCGGTAATATCAGCGCCGACTACTTCACAAACTGCAGCTATTGAATTGATGAAGGAAAGTTTTGTTACGAGAAATGCGTTTGCGCTGTACTTGATTGTTTCAGCTGAAATTGGATCGGTTATCAAAAGTGGTGCTTCGACTTTTTCATATAGTTCTGCAACAATTTGAGCCGCATCTGGTTTTTCTGAACCGATAATTATTCTTTCGGGTTTAAGGAAGTCTTCAACTGCTGTGCCTTCTCTGAGGAACTCAGGATTTGAAACAACTGCTATGTCTGGCCTGTCGAGTTTTTCAAATACTTCTTGAGCTGACCCTACTGGGACTGTTGACTTGTTTACTAGAACCGAATTTTTGGGTAAAAACTGGGCTATTAAGCTAACTGCGGAATCAAGCATCGAGGTGTCTGTAGTTCCATCAGTCTGTTGAGGTGTTGGAACGCAAAGGAAAACCACTTTGCATTCAGAAACCGCCTCTTGAGGGTTGCTGGTAAAGGAAAGTTTGTTCTCTTTCAACCCTTCCTTGACGAGCGTTTCAAGGCCTTTCTCTACAATTGGTATTTCCCCAGTTGAGAGTTTGTCGATTTTTTCTTTGTCGATGTCGTAGCAGACGACTCGGTGTCCAAGATGGGCAAAGCAGGCTCCTGCCGTTAAACCCACGTAGCCTGTTCCAACTATTGCAATCTCTGACATTAATGAACTTTCTTACAGTAAGGGTCATATCGTACGACCGTAATTAATAAAACTCAAAATTTTCTGACAGTCAACTGACTATCTTTAGTTGCATCAAGTTTCAGGTGGCTGAGGTGCACTTGTTTGACAGGTTTCTTCGTTTCCCTCAAATTGGATCTGATCTCGGTTTTTCCAGGTGATCTGGTTTTTAGGATCTCGGTCAATTTTGTATTCATGAAAGGACATTTCTAAGGCATCGAAGACAATCAGTCGTCCTGAAAGTCCTTCTCCGATCTCCAGTATTAGTTTTATTGTTTCTAACGCTTGGATAGATCCAACTATCCCTGGTAGAACCCCCAACACTCCAGCCTCTGTGCAGTTCGGAATTGTTCCATTTTGTGGTGGTTCAGGGAAAATATCTCTATAGGTGGGTCCATTTTTTGGATCAAAGACTGTTATTTGGCCTTCATACTGAAATATGGATCCATGCACAACAGGTATTCCTGTTTTGACTGAAGCGTCATTGATTAGGTATCGGGTTTGAAAGTTGTCAGTCCCATCGACCACCACGTCATAATTTTCGATTATCTCAATCGCATTGTCTTTATTTAAACGAGTGTTGTACGTGATGATGTTTACGTCAGGGTTCAGTTTTGAAAGTGTTTTTTCAGCTGAATCAACTTTGTTTTTACCTATTGTTTCTGTGCTGTGTAAGATTTGCCGTTGAAGATTCGACTCTTCAACAGTGTCCATGTCAACAATACCTATTGTCCCTATCCCCGCTGCGGCTAGGTAGAGCGCTGCTGGTGACCCGAGACCGCCTGCGCCGATTATTGCAACTCGAGAATCCAGAAGTTTTTGTTGTCCTTTTTCTCCGATTTCCGGAAGAGATACGTGTCTTTCATAACGGTTTCGTTGCTCTGGTTTTAGGATCTGCGGTGATGTCCAACTGCGTCCTTGTTGTTTCCAAAGATTGAAGCCACCATCCATCGACACTACGTTTGTGTAACCAAGTTCATTCAATGTGACTGCAGCGAATGCGGATCTTACACCTCCGGCGCACATTGCGATTATCGGTTGATCATGATCGGGTATACGTTCTTTTATCAACTCTTCAATTTTTCCTTGCGGTATCAAAATAGACTCCGGTATTACCCCTTGGTCATATTCTTCGACTTCTCGAACGTCGAGGACAACCCATCCTTGAGCGATAAGAGCCTCAGATCCTGACGGATCTGTTTCCTCAATCAGACTTTTTGCCTGTGCTAGAAGTTCTTGGAATGTTGACACTCTAAAATTCTATGAATCTTGTAAATATTTGGCACTTTAGTTTCTTCTAAAGTGCAACTATTTCGGGTAAAACTTTGCTTATTTCGCCTTTTACTACAACTTCTGCCAGTTGATCCATAACTGTTGACTCCCCATTTATTATCACTGCTTTGGCTCCATTATTCACTGCTGTGGGAAGCATCTCAGCCACAGGGAATACCTGAAGGCTGGTACCAACTGCTAGCAGAAGATCACACGATAAGGAAGCTTCAAACATTTTGTCTATGTCCCCTGGGAAAAGATTTTGGCCGAAACTGACTGTTGCCGATTTGAGCAACCCTCCACATGAGCAGTGTGGGTCAACGTCACCTTCTCGGACCCTTTGAAGGACTACTTCGATGTCGTCTCGCCAGTCGCATTCAAGGCACATTGCTTCTTTAACTGTGCCGTGTATCTCAACCACCCGGTCAGGGTCGTTCCCGGCCATTTGGTGAAGACCGTCAACATTCTGTGTGACGAGCATGTGCAGAAGCCCTCTTTTTTCGAGATGCGCCAAAGCTCGGTGTCCATCATTAGGAGTGATATTTGGCCAAAGTTCACCTGAAGCTCTTAGAGCCCAATTTCTTTTACGGATTTCTGGATCAGTCATGTAATAGTGAATATTTGATGCTTTTTCAGCTTCAGGATTTTTTGTCCATACCCCGTTTGGGCCTCGAAAATCAGGTATTCCGCTATCGGTTGATATTCCAGCTCCAGTTAGAACAGTTATTTTTGTTGCTTGATCAACTAGGTCTTTTGCGTGCTGTAACGGTTCGGTCATTCTTATTGAAATCTTTTATTCAGATTTCGGAGATTCGAAAGACTGAATTAGTTTGATAAGAGTTCTAACTCCAAAACCCGTGCCACCTTCTACAATTTCTGCATTGTCTTTATCAGCTCGAGCCGGTCCGGCTATGTCTAAGTGAGCCCATGGGATTCCTTCGGCGACAAACTCTGAAAGTATAAGTCCAGCAGTGATAGCTCCTCCGTATCCTCCCGCGCTTATATTTTTCATGTCAGCGATCGGCGACTTGTAAAGATCCCTGTATTCGTCCGGGAGCGGTAGTTGCCAAACTTTCTCGCCGGCATCTTCAGCTGCTTTTTCAACTTGATTTAAGAAGGCCTCGTTTTTACCCATTAATCCTGCAATGTCTGAGCCAAGTGCGACCATGCAAGCCCCTGTTAATGTAGCCAAATCCACTATTGCGTCTGGCTTGGTTTCACTCGCCAAAGAAAGCGCGTCGGCGAGTATGAGCCGTCCTTCTGCATCAGTGTTTATAACTTCGATTGTTTTACCGTTTCGGATTTTTAAGACGTCTCCTGGTCTTGTCGCATCCCCTCCAAGCATGTTGTCAGTCATAGGCAGATAGCCTTTTACTCTTATTTTGGGAGCTAAAGAAGAAAGTGCGGACATCGCCCCAGTTACGGCGGCGGCTCCTCCCATGTCAGTTTTCATTTCAGACATGCCTTGCCATGGTTTGATCGAGAGTCCGCCGGAATCAAAAGTAATCCCTTTACCTACTAGAGCTAAAGTTGCTTTTGCTTTGCCTTTCGGCCTGTAGGTTAATTCAACGAATCTTGGTGGATTGTCAGAACCTCGATTCACTCCTAAGAGGCCTCCTAAGCCTGCTTTTTTTATAGCGGCTTCGTCCATGACTTTTGCTGTGAGTTCTTTTTCTTTTGCCATACGTGTAACTTTGCGGGCGAATACCTGAGGGGTGAGACTTCCTCCAGGTTCGTTCACCAAATCACGAGCTAATACGACTCCTTCAACAACAGCAGTTGCCTTCGAGATCGCAGAGTTAGCTGAAGATGATGTGCTGCCAGCAAGTACCACTTTTTTTAGAGATTCATCTTCTTTATTCTTTGTTGAAGATGATTTGTAATCGAATTTGTAAAGGGATAAAGCCATTCCTTCCACTACTGAATGGATAGCTTGAGTGGTTTCAAGATTTGATTTCGAGACCAGATCTGTCGCTACCGAACTATGTCTACGTGCTGCTCGCGCAAGAGCAGCAGCAGCATTTCTTAATCTTGTTGGACTTATTTCATTTGACTCTCCAAGACCTACGGCAGCTATTAGCTTGTTTCCTGATGGAAGTATTTGGACTTGACCTAATTCGCCCTTAAAGCCAAGTTTTTTAAGTTCTGCAGGATTAAGACCTTTTGGGAGACTATTTAATTTGTCCGAATTAATTCCATGAGCAACTACTGCTGTATTTGCTGGTAAACGTTGGGCGGTCGTAAAGCTTATTGTCATGTTTTCTCCTAATTGAAAATTTTTATTCAGATGCTGGAACAGATTTTGTTGTTACAGATTCGCCTTCTTGCCAACGTGCAGCGCTCCAAAGAAGATCTGAAAGGCGATTCAAATACGGAACTACGTGTGAATTTTCAAGCGCAAGTCCAACTGCTGACCTTTCTGCGCGACGACACACAGTTCTTGCAACGTCTAATCTCGCTGATACTTCGTCTTCGCCGGGAACCACGAATTCTTTTGGCATTTCAAACTTTTCGCTGAGTTCATCTATCATGCCTTCAAGACCTTCAACCATCTCTTTGGTAACGCGACTGTTCTCATCAAGGTTGTCGATTTTTTCTGGGTTGCAAGCCAGTTCTGCCATTAATGTCCAAAGTTCACGTTCAATCTTCAGTAAGAGAGTTGAAAGTTCTTCACCTGCCGCTGCTCTTGCTAGGCCGATAAATGCCTGTGTTTCATCTACGTCTCCATAAACTTCGGGTTGAGAGTCATTTTTTGAAACACGGCCTCCGTAAAGCAGATCTGTAGAGCCGTCGTCTCCTCGTCGCGTATATACCTTCATTTAAATAATCCTAACGGCAGCAAATGCTTAGACCATCGAGCAGTTTTCTATTTTAAGCAAGTGTTGCTCTTGCCACTAAATCCATTCCAAATCCTGTCAATATTGCTAGGTACAATAAGCCGGTTGCTGCCATAACTGCGGAATATTGTCTTTCTTTTAATGCTGCGCGTGTTACGAAAACCAGAACAATTGTCATAAGAGTACAAGCAAGCCAAAACCAGCCAAGAAGACCCCCATAACCATCATCGATGTTTCCATTGAGAACTGAGAGCATTCCTGTTGGGTATAGGAGTACAGCCAGTTCAAATGGCCAAATTATTCCTATTAGCCGTACTAGTTGTAAAAGTGGGGCTCTGGTCAAACCTGGTTGAACTAGGTACCAGTGTCCAAGAAGCATTGCGTCACTTACAGCACCTAGGAAAATTGCCCCTACAAGTGTTCTTGCTATCGCTAATGCCGGAGGACCGCCAGCATCGAGTGCTGCTACCACAAGGGCGGCCATACCCAGTATTGGGGCTACAAGGTCTAAGTTTGGATTTAGATGCTTGTTTTCTTCTTTTCTTTTTAAAAAAGAATTAAGTAATGGGACTGTTGTGGCTGCCAGTGCTCCCATAATGATTATTTCTCGTTCTATTACTACTTCGGTTAAGACTGCGACCACCAAAGCTGAAGCCATCATGATTATGTATGTGATACGCAATAACCATCCGTAACCTGTTCCTACTTGTCGGTGACGACAGGTGACCCAAAGAAATAGCAGACCACCAACTGCCCATTGCAAAAGGACCGTAGCGGCATCAAGGCGAATCATTTATTTTTTTAGCTATCTGCAAGAACTAGCTGTGGACGCCCAATAATGACCGGCATACTGCTTGTGGATTCAAGAGCTTGCCGGGCGTGGTAACTGGATCGAGTTAGCGGGCTTGCTTCAACATGTGAAATTCCGAGATTTTCTCCTATTTTCTTCCATCGTTTGAATGCACTCGGGTTAACCCATGCTTTTATGGGCAAGTGTCGTGGCGACGGTCTCAGGTACTGTCCGATAGTTACGATGTCGCAACCAATGGCTGCCAGATCTAGTAGACATTCGTCTATTTCTGATTCTTGTTCGCCTAAGCCGACTATCAGAGATGTTTTGGTTATGAGGTTTGCTTTATTGGCTCTCGCTAACACTGAAAGGCTTCGCGCATAGCCTGCTGAAGGTCTAACTTGTCTTTGAAGTCGTGGAACGGTTTCGATGTTGTGATTCAGAACGTCAGGTTTAGCTTCGAAAATAGTATTGAGGGATTCTGGGTTCCCTTTGAGATCTGGGATGAGAACTTCAATCTTTGTTTCTGGGTTTGTTTCACGGATCATATTTATTGTCGTTGCGAAATGTTCTGCTCCTCCGTCTTTCAGGTCGTCTCTAGCCACAGATGTTACGACTGCGTGTCTCAACCCCATTTCTGAAACTGCCGCAGCAACTCTTTGCGGCTCATGAATATCTAAGGGCTTTGGTTTTCTGGTATCCACTAGACAAAAACCGCAAGCTCGTGTGCAACGTTCACCTCCTATCATGAAGGTCGCTGTGCCGTCGTTCCAGCAATCGAAAATATTCGGACATCCTGCTTCTTCACATACTGTTACTAATTGTTTTTCTTCCATGAGTTTTTTCAAACGTCTGTATTCTGGCCCGGTTTCTAATTTCACTTTCATCCATTCTGGCTTTCGACGTTTCGTAGTCTGATCGATATCTATTTGTATAAGTGTTTTGTCTCCATTCGTTTCATGACCCCAAAGGACATCTGCTCGAATAGCTTTTCTTTGGCTCCACAGTTTTTCAGCTTTTTCAGATACGAGGTCGACAACTTCTTTCATTGTCGTATTTATTCCTTCTTTTTCTAAAGAAGTGACGCCGTATTCTGTGATCCCGCAAGGGACAATGTGGTCATAGAAAGTCATATCAGGGTTAACGTTCAACGCAAAGCCATGCATCGTTCGAGCCTTGTTTAGTCTCACTCCGATCGCCGCGATCTTTCTGGGTTCTGGCCCGTTGGGGTTTACCCAAACCCCTGGATATCTTTCGATTCTTCCTGTGTCTTCAATACCGAGGTCTTTGCATGTTTCTATAAGGAGATTTTCAATCTCGTGCACGTAAGCCGCTGTGTCAGCCATGCCTCCTCCGCGCTTGCCCTCTAATTTGAGTAAGGGATATCCAACCAGCTGACCTGGCCCGTGAAAAGTTATGTCCCCGCCTCTGTTTGCTTCTTCTAGTTCAGCTCCAATGGTTTCTGGGTCTGTCTTTAAATTCTCTAAAGAAGCTCTGATGCCCATTGTGTAAACAGGGTGATGTTCAAGCAGTAAAAGGTAGTCTCCGCGTTCATATTTGTTTATTGCTTGTTGTACAGCGAGTGCATCTCGGTAACGGACTTTTCCCATCCATCGGATCTGAAGTTCTTTTTCTTCTGGAGTCATAGTTGACTTTGTCATTGTTAACCGTGAAGGGATCGGCCTGTAAGCGACATTACGGTTTCACCAAAGAGTTCGCTCAAAGTGGGGTGGGCTTGGATGTGGTTTGCGACTTCATCAACTGTCGCCTCCAGATTGACAGCCAGATATGCCTGGCCTAGTTGTTCAGTGACCAATGGCCCTGCCATGTGAACTCCTAGAATCCGGCCTGCTTTTCCTGATTCGTCTGTCTCTGCGATTACTTTCACCAATCCTTCTGTTTCTCCGATTATCATTGCTCGCCCGTTTCCGGAGTAACGGTGTTTTGAGATCGTCACCTTGTAGCCGGCAGTTTTTGCTGACTCTTCGGTCAAGCCGGCGAAAGCGACTTCAGGGTCGCAATATATGCACCAAGGGACAGTTGACGGGTCTATTGATACCGGAGATTCGCCTAAGATTTCTTTGACTACGAAAATGCCTTCGGCGAATCCAACATGTGCCAATTGCGGAGTATTAATAACGTCTCCTGCGGCCCATACTCCTTGTTCCTTGGTTCTTAATTTCTCATCTACCTCTATGAAGCCTTTTTCATCAACTACTACTTCCGTGTCCTGTAATCCCGCCGTGTGCCCATTTGGTTTACGACCTACAGCTACGACGACCAAATCAACTTCTCGTTGATTTGCTTCTCCTTTATCGGACCAACTGACTGTTGTTTTCTCGGCATCTCCTTCATGTCCTTCCACTTGCACTCCGGTTTGGATGTCGATTCCTTTTTTTACGAATGATCGTCTTACTGCAGTGGATATGTCTTTGTCGCATCCTGGGAGTATTTCGTCAAGGCTCTCAAGTAATGTGACTGACGATCCTAAATCATTGAGAAGCGAAGCGAATTCGCAACCGATGGCGCCACCTCCAATTACTGCAACTCGATCAGGTGTCTCTTCGATGGATAGGAATTCATCGCTTGTCATCACTGTTTTTCCATCTATTTCAAAGCCTTGGATGGTACGTGGTGTTGAACCTGTCGCTAAAAGCACGTTTGTTCCTTGAATTACTTCCGTTTCACCATTTTGTTGTATTTCTATTTTTCTATTGGCTCCCAAAAGGCCTGTGCCTGAATAAATTGTTACTTCTCTTCCTGCAAGTAAGGAATTTAAACCAGTG
This sequence comes from Acidimicrobiales bacterium, assembly GCA_030748555.1. GTDB lineage: Bacteria > Actinomycetota > Acidimicrobiia > Acidimicrobiales > MedAcidi-G1 > MedAcidi-G1. The sequence goes on along the minus strand of JASMLT010000017.1, from coordinate 12,788 downwards.
AATAGTTGATCTATGATTGTTTGTTTGCGATTCTGGCTTATCGATAAGTCAATAACTGGGTCTTGTGATATTGCGATCCCAAAGTCTTTTGCTTGACGTACTGACCTGAGAACTGAGGCCGTCTCTAGTAATTCTTTTGCTGGTATACAACCGACATGGAGACAAGTTCCTCCGATTTTATTTTCCTCTACGATGGCGACCTTAAGTCCAGCAGCTGAACCATACAGAGCCGCGGCGTAACCAGCAGGTCCACCACCGATTACTACTAGATCATAATTTTTTGTCATATGTTCACTTCTTGGTTATTGAATTGTTTCATGTCTGTTTAGTTTCTTTCAAGCCAAAAGCACTTGAATGGCGAAAGCAAGGAGGATTGCCAGTCCGCATAAAAGTGCTGAAATAATTAAACGCCTTGTGCTCACTTATTTTGACGGTATCCGCCGTAAAGTTGTTCCGTGCGCCGTTTTTATTTGATATTTGGACTCTGTGCGCTCATTTTTAGTTGTTCAAGTTCAACTATGGATGAGTCCGGAGTTCCTGCTGTTTTTTCTTCTAGTCCACCTGTGACCACTCAGCCGACTTCAACCACTACGGTTGTGGAAATCGAAATCCCTTCAGAATTGGATTTTCTTGCTCTTACTACCGATGGTGAACTGGTTAGCGGTTCAGACCTCTGGCTAAAAACAGATACTTCTGAATCAGGAGACAGCTCGCTCGAGTCAGAAAATGGGTTTGGTCAGGACATGCTCTTATGGTTTTGGGCACCGAATTGAACTACCTGTCTCAGAGAGGCTCCAACGGTCGTTGCAGCAAATAATTCAGTGAAAGTTGTGGGGGTTGGAGCAATTTTCGATTCTAAGCTTGGACAAAGAAGAGTTTTAGAGTGGGGTCTAGATTTTACGAATATTGCTGATACGGGTGAGGTGTGGAGCAAATTTGGCGTCATCAACCAACCGGCTTTTGCAGTAGTAACTTCCGAGGGCAATGTTCTTACCCACATGGGGCATTTGGATTTAAATGGAATTTTTTCTCTGATTGAAAAAGCGAAATATATTTCTTAATAACTCCCTGTATCAGAACCGTTGTTATTAATCGAAAAACGGTTCCGGTGTCAGTTGCACTATTATGCCAAATTCTTCAAGTTGAACTTTTTTACTAACTGAAAGGTCAGTTAGTAAATTTGCTTGGAGTTGTCCGCGCGAATAAGTCCAAATTTCGTTCCCAACTATAAGTGATCGTTCAATCGGAATCATAAATGCTGGTTTTGCATCCGGAGGTGAATCCGGCTCAGAGTGAGTAATGCGGCCAAACTCTTGTAAATCTCCGTCTTTGACTTTCAGCATGACTGCCTCTGCTCTACCGTTTATCCAGTCTCTGATAGGAAGGACTGCAATTTTCTCTGGCTCCCACCACAAGAAAGCATGATGATCCCATTCAGCTGAACTTCTTCCACTTCCGGGTGACCAGGTAGTAATAACTTTTGGATCATCAAGATTCTCAACGTTGTAAAGAGCTGCTTTTGTTCCTGTAGTAACCCCTTCTTCAGTTGCTTCTTGCCCTATTCCTAAAATCAACTTTTCTTCTATTGGGTGCAGGTAGCCGCTGTAGCCAGTGATCTTTAATTCACCGCGCACTTTTGGTGTTTTGGGTTCTGATAAATCAAGTGTGTAAAAGGGATCGGTCTGCCTAAAAGTCACTACATAGCCAAGATCTCCGATGAATCTTACTGCGAAGATTCTTTCACCTTTTCCCATGCCTCCGACTTGTCCTACCTCTGTTAGACCTTCATCGCTTATTTCTATAACAGTGACAACTGACTCATTTGATTCATCAAAACCCCAAGGAGTTCCAGTTGTGGTAGCAACTCTCAAATTTCCATTATGCTCCGACATAGCAAATTGATTGAGCAGGTGACCTTCTACATCTATTGATGCTTTGTACTCGGTTTTATCTCCGGTCTTCATTGTGAATTGGTGTATAGAAGTTGAGTATTCTTCTTCTGTATTCTGAAAATTTTCTTCACCAAATGGAACTATTTCCGGATAATCAGTTGTCGATATAAAGAGGTTTTCTTGACTTGCGTATACGGTTTCTCCATCTGTCAAAACTGATGTGGCTTCAGGAGGTTTCATATCGGAAGTTAAATCTAAATCCAAAACAGAAAGGGATGTAAACCCTGAGAATTTCGATGGATGTGAAACTTTTTTACAATCAACTAATTGACCTTTCGTTACTTTGTCTTCTCTACTCTCATGCACGTAGGAAGGCACCCAGTTATCGATTGTTGTTTCAACTATTGCTTGTTTATTTGCCTCTAAAGCGACTTCTTCTGCTGACGGTCCTTGAGGTGTTACAAAGGGAAGGTCAGATGGCGGTGAGGATATAACTATTCTGGCGATGTCATTAATCACTCTGGCGTTTACATAACGTCCTTCAATTATCATGCTAGATAATTGAATTGGTTGTGTCGGATCTGTTATGTCTATTTCGACGATGGTCATGTGAGGATCCCAGGTGCCCTCAGGAATAAATCTTGCCTGCAGGGGAGATATCGTGTACAGGTCTGTTTGCGCCATCACCCAAACTCTTTCGCCTGAAAGGAACATTTCGCTTCCCCATCCGAGACCTTCAAGACGTAAGGAGCCTAATGGTCGCGATGAATTTGATTCCGGATCAATTATGTTCAAAATGTTGTCTTGTAATACGGAGATTATTTTTCCATTAGTCTTAATAAAATCTGGTTCGTCTATTCCTGCTTCTTGAACATTTGTTTCTGAAAAGTCAATTCCAGGTGCAGCTCTCATTACTGGCCCTGAATCTGCAACAGCAAAAGACTCTAATGCCATTGGCATTATTGGCCCCCAGCCCATTCCATCAAGTCCGTATGGCCCGACTCTTTCTAAAGCTTCATCCTGAAAATACCTGAGTAGTTCCTCACAGGCCTTAAAAGGAATCAATCCGCTTGTTAACTCCATTGTCTCTATGTTTACTGTCGCTTTCGTGACTGTAGTTAAGTTCGCATTCTCAAAAGAATTTGTTGGCGAAGGATCGTTTTCTGTTGAAGTTAAGGAGTAGCCAGATGTGCTGATACTGGAAGTTTCGTTTGCACAATTAGCTGAAAATAAGATCAAGAAGACTAGGAGGCTTAGTATTTTCATATTTTGACTTCTTATTTTTGCTTCTCTTTAAACACTAATAGAAGGAAGCCAAGCTGGTCTGTCTTGTTGATATTTGTGGATCACTTCTTCATGTTTCATCGTGATGCCTATATCGTCTAAACCTTTCAGAAACCTCTCTTGCACTGTCTCCTCTAGAGGAAAACTGCAAGAAATGTTTGCATCAGGAACCTCTAGAGTGCGTTGTGCCACATCTATAGTCAAAATTAGTTCTGGACTGTTCTCTATTGCTTGAAGCAACTCTTCACCTATCTCGTCAGATACTTCAACTGGCACCAGTCCGTTTTTCGTACAGTTGTTTCGAAAAATATCCGCAAAACGAGGTGATACCACTGCTTTAAATCCGTATTGTTGAATCGCCCAAACTGCATGTTCTCTTGAGGATCCTGTTCCAAAATTTGGTCCAGCTACAAGGATTGTTGCCTCTGTGAAGCGTTCATCGTTAAGCACAAAAGAAGGATCATCTCTCCACTCGCTGAACAATCCTCTATCAAAACCAGTTCTTTCTACCCGCTTAAGCCAATCGCTTGGAATTATTTGATCCGTGTCTACATCTGAGCGGCTTAAAGGAAGCGCTGTACCAAAAACTATTTCTACTGGTTCCATTACTACTTTCCTTCTCTTTCGTCTAGGTCTTTCGGTACAGCAAAAGTTCCTGCAATAGCTGTAGCTGCTGCTACTGCGGGCGAAACTAAATGCGTTCTACCCCCTCTACCTTGACGTCCTTCAAAATTTCGATTGCTTGTACTTGCACAACGTTCATCTTTTTTAAGTTTGTCTGGATTCATCGCAAGGCACATGGAACATCCAGGCTCGCGCCAGTCGAATCCAGCTTCTTGAAAGATTTTATGAAGCCCTTCAGCTTCTGCTTGAGCTTTAACCGATCCTGACCCCGGAACCACGAGGGTTCTAACTCCAGATGCTACTTGTTTACCTTGCGCTACTTTTGCGGCTTCTCTGAGGTCCTCTATACGACTATTCGTGCACGAGCCAATAAAGACTGTGTCTACTGGAATTTCAGAGATTTTAGTCCCTGCTGTAATCCCCATATATTCAAGTGCCCTTCTTGCTGATTCTTGTTGTGCAGGTTCAGAGAATTGTTCAGGGTCTGGGATTAGACCTTTTATTGGTGCAACCTGTCCTGGATTTGTTCCCCAAGTTACATGTGGTGAAATTTCATTTCCATCTAAAACTATTTCCTCATCAAACTTAGCGTCTTCGTCGGTAGCCAACGATTTCCAGTCTTCTATTGCTTCTTCCCATTGATTATCACTCGGACTGTAGGTTTTACCTTTTAGGTATTCGAAAGTTGTTTCGTCTGGTGCTATTAATCCTGCTTTAGCCCCAGCCTCGATCGACATATTGCAGACAGTCATCCTTCCTTCCATTGAAAGATTTCTGATGGCCTCACCTCTATATTCAATTATTTTTCCTATCCCACCACCTGTTCCTAACTCTCCGATGATCGCGAGGATTAGATCTTTTGCAGTGGTCCCTTCAGGAAGATTCCCATCTACTGTCACTGCTAGGGTCCCAGGTTCCGTTTGAGGAAGTGTTTGTGTTGCTAAAACATGTTCAACTTCACTTGTCCCGATTCCAAATGCAAGTGCTCCAAATGCCCCATGGGTGCTGGTATGACTGTCGCCGCAAACGACGGTCATGCCAGGGAGTGTAAGTCCCATTTCTGGCCCTATGACGTGGACAATTCCTTGACCCTGATCACCCATCGAGAAAAGGCGTATGTCGAACTCAGAACAATTGTTTCTTAAAGTTTCTATCTGTTTGCGGCTAATGGGATCGGCTATTGGTTTATCAATTTCCTCTGTTGGAACATTGTGATCTTCAGTCGCGACTGTTAAATCTGGACGGAGTACTTCTCGACCTGCTATTCGCAAACCGTCGAAAGCTTGTGGCGAAGTGACTTCGTGGACAAGGTGAAGGTCAATGAAGAGTAGGTCCGAACCACTTCCATCACTGTGGACCACGTGTCGTTCCCAAACTTTCTGACTTAATGTTTTACCTGACATAAGAACTTTTGATCCTAATCTTTACTATCCGATATGGCCGGGGCGGTCTATTTCTTGTGGATTTTCTCCTGAATTTCGTACTCGAACAACTTTGTTCAATGCAGAAATGAACGCTCTAGCCGAAGCTTCAACAACATCTGTAGATAAACCCCGACCTGATACTTTCAACCCATCAGCGCTTTCGAATGAGAGAGCCACATCTGCCAATGCATCCACACCACCTGTGACTGACATCACGGTGTAATCAGTTAACCGTCCCTCTATACCTGTCGCTTTTTTTATTGCTGTGCATGCAGCATCAACCATGCCATCGCCTTCAGACTCCGCTTTTATTTGGACTCCGTCTGATTCTAAAACAACTTCTGCTTTAGGAGTGTTGGCATTACCTCCTTTAACGTCAAGTGTCACTAGTTCATACGAATTCTCAATTGAACTGCCCAACTCTTCCGCTACTAATGCTTCCAAATCTGCATCACTAAGTTGCACTTTCCGGTCAGCTAATTCTTTGAATCGTGTAAACGCACTATTTAACGCATCTCCTTGTATATCCAGACCCATTTTTGAAAGCGCATCTTTGAATGCCGCCCTACCTGAGTGTTTTCCTAGTACTAATTTGCTTCCATCTTGCCCAACTACAGAAGGATCCATAATTTCATAAGTGGTTCTTTCATTTAGGACACCATGTTGATGTATCCCAGACTCATGTGCGAATGCGTTTCTCCCTACAACAGCTTTGTTGTATTGAACCGGATATCCAGTTAGTCGACTTACCAGTCGACTTGAGCGCGCTAATTCTTCGGTTTCAATTCCTACTTCAAGATTTGGGTAGATGTCAGGACGCGTTCTTAAAGTCATAACTATTTCTTCCATAGCTGCGTTTCCTGCTCTTTCTCCAATCCCGTTGATGGTGCACTCGACTTGTCGAGCTCCCGACACAACGGCTGCCAGCGAATTTGCCACTGCTAAACCGAGGTCATTATGGCAATGGGTGCTGATTATGTACTCACCTTCAACTCTTTCTCTTATTAACTTGATTCTCTCAGCCCATTCATGAGGTGTCGCATAACCCACAGTGTCAGGGATGTTTAATGTTCCTGCCCCGTTGTCAACTGCTGCTTGGAGCACATCGCACATAAAATCGAAATCTGACCTTGACGCGTCCTCAGGGCTGAATTCAACATCATCTGTGTATTCTCGAGCTCTACCCACTGCAGAAGCAGCCTCAGCTAAAACCTGTTCAGGTGTCATTTTCAGCTTATGTTCCATGTGGGTTGGGCTTGTAGCTATAAATGTATGGATTCTTCTCTTTTCTGCCGGCTCTATTGCTTCCCAACAACGGTCAATATCTTTATAGCTCGTACGTGAAAGCCCGCAGATTACAGGGCCTCTGACATTCGAGGCTATTGCATGCACCGCGTCGAAATCACCTTGGCTAGCAATTGGAAACCCTGCTTCGATGTAATCAACTCCTAGTCGAGCAAGCTGTCCAGCTATTTCTAGCTTTTCTCCTACGTCAAGAGAAATACCTGGTGATTGTTCACCATCTCGCAAAGTGGTGTCAAAAATAACCACTTTTTCTTTAGCGGTATCGTTGCTCATTGTTTTGTCTCCGTTGTTTAACTGTTTTCATTCTTGTTTCTAAAAGTAAAAAACCTCCTGGCCTTTGGCTAGGAGGTGCGGACGAACGCGTTTTATATGCGTCCGCCCTACATAAGCAAGAGAAGGTTCTTGGTTCTCATAAATTTCATTCTAGTGGCTATTAGCTAAAGGTAAGCAAACTTTTTTATTTTGATTCAAATATTGTTTTAACCAATATTTTTGGGAGATCATCGAAAGGCTCAAAATTGAAAATCTGAGCAAAAAAAGCTAGCTCTGATTCAATTGCTTTTGTTATGTTTGGAGCTTTTCTGAATCCGTGTCCTTCATCTGAGAATTCTATTAGTACATGGGGTACATGGTTTTCGTCCAATTTTTGTGCCATTAAATGAGCTTGATTAGGTGGGACAATCGGATCTTCTGATCCTTGGAGTATCACCATTGGCGTTGTGAGTTGTTCAATGTGATGTATCGGTGATCTTTGTTTGTATATCTCTTCGTCTTTAGGCCATTCCCCAACCAGTCGGTCTAAATATCTAGATTCGAATTTATGTGTATCTTTTGCGAGTATCGCCAAATCTGCGATTCCGTATCTGCTTGCACCTGCGGTAAACGTGTCATGAAATGTAAGAGCCGCTAAGACCGTGAACCCTCCTGCGCTACCTCCCTTTATAGCTAGTTTGTTCTTGTCTACTTTTTTTTGGGTGACTAGATGCTTTGCTACAGCAATGCAGTCTTCCACATCTGCTAATCCCCAACTGTTGCGTAGACGATGGCGGAATGACCTTCCATATCCTGTTGAGCCTCGGTAATCCACGTCGGCTACACCGAATCCCCGACTCGTCCAATAGGCGATAGACAGTTGGAGTTGGCGTCTTGCGGCTCCTGTAGGTCCTCCGTGTGCGAGAACAATGAGTGGTGGATTTTCTTTTTCGCTGATTTCATATTCAGGATTTGTCGGTGAATAGAAAAGAGCGTGTGCCTTTTCAGAGTCGGAAGTTTGATAAGTGAAAGTTTCTGGTACCGGAAACCAACTTTCGTCTATATTAAGGTCACGAGTTTTACTTAAAGGACGAGTCTCTTTTCTGTTGATGAACATAACTGATGATTCAGACTTCCATGAACTGACAGTTGCGGCTATTCCGTCTTGATATTTTGTGACAGACTCAATTTCAGTTGCGTCAATCTTTATTTCTTCTAGTCGCCCATCCGGTGAAAGTACTGCAAGCTTATCGATGCCAACTTCCCTATAAACGAACCAGATATCATCTCCAACAAATGCATATCTAGACTGTCCGAAGACCCATTGGGGCAGACCTATTTCTGCTTCGATATTGGTCAGTGGTATTAAATCCATTTCTTTTGGGCTTTGGTCAACCCGGAAAAGGTTCCACCAGTTGTTTCGATCGCTTACTACATGCAAGTTTCCCTGACCATCCCATTCGGGTTGGAAGAAGGCCTCTGCTTTTGGTTTCATCACCTTTTGGTTGGTAAGGACCATTTCCTCTAATGATGCAATACACAATTGGGTGTCATCCCACGGCATGTTTGGATGGTTCCATTGCACCCAAGCGATCTGGTCGCCTTCTTTCGATACTCTCGGAGAAGAGACAAAGTCAGGTCCTGAAACTAAAACCTTTATTTGTTGAGATCCGTCTAACGGAACTGCAACAATCTCATTTGAAGGTTCTTCACCGCTTATTGTGTGAATCTCTCTTACACATACGTACCATTCCTCATTGTTAGTTATTCGGCCATCGGCATATCTGCAACCTTGCTGGGTTTCTGGTTCAGGGGTTATCGGGATTGAATCACCTGATTTGTCTCGAAGGTATAAACGTTGATCCGAATATTGACTGTATACGAGGGTTTCATTCCTAACCCTCCATGCACTGCCTCCATATTCGTGAACTAATGTTCTAACGTTTGTATTTTTATCTGTTTGATCTATTCCGTTACAAACAAGGACTGTGCGTCCTCCTTCATCTGGTCGCGATTCAGCCCACCAGACGTCATCTCCATCTGTAACTATTTCTCCAAGCCGTACTGCTCCACCAACCAACATTCCTGATGTGATGGGCGATTCCCATGTTCCACAGGGTTTGGTGATGGTCATGAACTCAATTATTCAGCAACTGAGTAATTCGAGCGAGGCCTTCTTCCAGATCTTCATCTCCAAGAGCAAAAGATAGTCTTGCATACCCTGGAGAACCAAAGGCTTCTCCGGGGACTATGGCTACTTTTGCTTCTTCTAAAATTATTGCAGCGAGTTCAAGGGTATTCTGGGCCTTTTTGCCAGCTATGTCGCGATCATAAAAAGCTGAGAGGTCAGGAAAGGCGTAAAAAGCCCCTTGAGTTTCTAAAAGTTTGACACCGTCAATACTGGTCAGCATTTCATTCATGGTTCTTCTCCGACGGTCAAAAGATTCCCTCATCCGGATGACATCTTCGAGATCCCCACTAACTGCCGCTAATGCTGCTCTTTGTGAGACATTCGCCACGTTTGAAGTGGCATGAGATTGAAGGTTTCCCGCAGCAGAAATAACGTCAGTCGGGCCTATCATCCAACCGACCCTCCAACCTGTCATTGCATAGGTCTTAGCTACTCCGTTCACTATTAAGCACTGATCCTCTATTTCCGGTATTAACGCTCTAATGGAGTGATGTTCATGTCCGTCGTAAGTTAAGTGCTCATATATTTCATCTGCGATAATCCAGACCCCTCTTTCAATTGCCCATTGTCCAATCGCTATTATCTCGTCAGCTGAATATACGGCGCCTGTCGGGTTCGAAGGTGAGACAAAAAAGAGAGCTTTTGTCGCTGCTGTGGTCGCAGCTTCTAATTGCTCTACTGTGACTTTGAATTCTGATTCAATATCTGTTGGGACTTCGACTGTGATTCCTCCTGCAAGTGCTATGGCCTCAGGGTAAGTGGTCCAATATGGGGCTGGGAGCAGCACTTCATCCCCGGGATCGATCAATGCGGCACATGAATTGTAGACAGCATGTTTCCCTCCGTTTGTTATCAGAATTTGTGCAGTTTCAGGTCTCCATTTTGAATCTCGTTCAGTTTTATCTACTAACGCTTCTCTCAATTCTGGGAGACCGGATGCTGGCCCATAACGGTGATTTGACGGTTCACGGCAAGCAGCAATTGCAGCTTCAACGATGTGATCAGGTGTTGGGAAATCGGGTTCACCTGCTCCGAAACCAATTACTGGTTCGCCTGCTTCCCTCAAAGCTCTTGCCTTATTGGTTACTGCCATAGTGGCAGACTCAGATATTGAGGCGATTCTGTGTGATATTCGATTTTTTGTCATTGTCCCATTTTCTTATGTCTGTAAACACGAATCTAGAGCCTATGCGGTGCAACAGTGAAGGCTTTATTATATTTTCTAACCGCATGCTTCAAAATAAGGCCTCAGGTACTCTCTTGTAATATCACCGCGAGCTTTCTGAGACAAGCCTTGGTAGGAAAGACACGCTACTCTCTTGAGTTCTTCTTCACTGCAATTTAATTCAGCAGACCTCGTGAGAAAATTTTTTGTTTGTGCCATGTCTTCGATTTTTTTGATGGTGTTATTCAATTCTCTTTCTTGAGTTTCGTTTAGTTCTTTTTCTTCTATTTCGTCTAGTACTAATTCGGCTATGTTTCTTCCAATTTGTACTAGCTCTTCACAGTTTCTTGCTTGGCCAGGTTTGCTTGGTTCTGTTTTGGCACAACTAAATGTCAATAGCGCAATAACTACTGTTAAGGCGCATCTTTTCATTTTTGTTGACAGCACTTTAAAAAGTCATACAACTAAATGGAGCAAACATCCAACACACCTCTGGCAAGACGCCCTTCATGCATGTCTTCCAAAAGTGTGTGTATTTCTTCCATGGGGTAGACACGACTTACCAGTTCATCAAGTTTGAATTTGCCTGCCTTGTAGAGCTCACAGATGCGCGTTACGTCAGTCTGTGGTCTCGAAGTCCCGTAGCGGCATCCCATTATTGTCACGTCTAGATATGTGGCTACGGTCATGAACTCCACTGTGCTCCCTAGCGGCGGCACACCGAGTATCACTAAAGTTCCTCCCCAATCCAAATAACCTATTGATGCTTCAATCAGTGCCTTGGAACCTACACACTCGAAAACATAGTTGACTCCATCAGCGCGTATTTTTCGGATTTCCTGATTTGTATCAACGTCTGTTGCATTGATGAAATCTGTAGCGCCGAAATCTATCGCTAAGTCACTTTTTTCAGCGTTTGTGTCAATCGCAATTATGGGGTTAGCTCCAGCTATTGCTGCAGCCTGGATGGCATTCAAACCAATCCCTCCCACGCCTACAACTGCAACACTTTCGCCTGGTTTGACCTTTGCGCGGTTGAAAACTGCGCCTGAGCCTGTGAGAACTCCACACCCAATTAGAGATGCTGCGGTCAAAGGAATGTCTTCTGGTATACGAATTGCTTGGTTTGCTTTGACAACTACGTTTTCTGAAAAAGCGGAGATGTTAGCGAAGTTGTAATACGCTTCACCGTCCAAAGAAAATGGCGTGTCTCTAGCTCCAAAAGTGGATTTGCACATTGTTGGTTGTCCTGCATCACAGGAGGGGCATGCCCCGCACTGGCCTAATGTCGATAGCACAACATGGTCGCCGGGAGCGACTGAGGTGACGGCAGAACCAACTTCTGTAACAACTCCGGCTCCTTCGTGTCCAAGAACTAAAGGGGTGGGGAATGGTATTGTGCCATCTATGACGCTTACATCACTGTGACAAACTCCAGCGTTAACAATCTTGACATTAACTTCTCCTGGTTGTGGTGAGCGAACTTCTAAACCTTCTACTAGTCGGAGTTCTTCTCCGTCGAAAACAATCCCCTTCATCTCAAACCTCCAAACATCGAATCAATAATGCAGTATCAATACCACAGCCCCAAAGTGGGCTGCTACGGCTAAAACTACTAAAGAGTGCCAAACTTCGTGGTACCCAAAAACTTTAGGCTTAAGTTTTGGCCACTGGGCACCTAACATAAGTGCCCCACCTATATAAAAGATTCCTTCTAGGATTATAAACGAAGCCGGAAAAATGTCTATTGCTCTAAAGAGACTGGGGGCGACAATCAGGGGGAGGCATCCGAGAGCTATGAATAATGTGTTCATCAGTCCTTTAGGTGGATGAAAAGGCAAAACTCTGAGAAGAATTCCTATCCCCGCTCCAATCCAAACACTCCAAAGCATCACTTTTGCGGGAGTTCCATCCATGGCGATCAGCGCGAGTGACGAAGCTCCAGAAGCGATCATCAAAAATATGGCGGCGTGATCTAGCCTAAATAAAATTTCGAGAAGAGAGATTTTCCACCGTCGAAGGTGAACAAGTCCACTGGTAGCGAACATTGCGAATGTTCCTGCAGTGAAAATTGCGGCTCCTATCCGTTCACGGCCTGCTGGTGCGGATAAAGCTAGGAATACTCCTGCGATAAGCGTTAAAGGTCCTGCAATTCTGTGTAAGCGCCCTCTCCATTTTGGCCTTGGGTTAGATAGAACTCTATAAACAGAAGGCGAAACGTTTTCTGGAATCAATTCATCAGGAATTGCTTCGTTTTCATATTTGGATTCAATCAAACTAGTCACGGCAATAAACGCTCTGTTCTCTTTTTTTGCTTCCAGTCACACGACTAATCGTATAACGGCTGTAGAAAGCATTGCTGTCAATACAACCAATGTAAAGGGCATTTTTTTCCAAACAGCTAGGCCTCCTATTCCTATGCCTACCAGTCGAGCATCCACCACTAGTGAGCCGTCGTCCGAAACGGACATAATTATGATCAAAGCTGAAAAGAGCGCTGCAGGCAAAAGTACCGTTCCAGGTGCTAAATATTTAGAGAATCTCCGACCGGTTATTACTCCTAAAAGTTTGAATGCATAACTGCCCGCGGATAAAGCAATAATTGCTCCCCAAGTCATGAGACTCTCTTTTTCTTTCGATGGGCTAACAAT
>JASMLT010000016.1 GCA_030748555.1 Acidimicrobiales bacterium | reverse complement strand
CAGCAGTTGCGAACATGTATTTCGTAGGAGCCATCAATCGAGTCGGAATCGAACCTCTAGGTGAAAACGATTTTTACGGAACAACTTATTTCGTCGACCCACGAGGCCAGTTCGTTGGAGATGTTTGCTCAGATCAAGAAGAAGAATTGATAATAAGAGATTTGGATCTGGAAATGGTCGATGAAGTTCGTAATCAGTGGGCCTTTTACAGAGATCGCAGACCAAGCACCTATGAAGACCTGGTAACTCCTTAACCAAGAGACAAGGATATAAATGGCTACTAACTCAGAACTTTTAAAGCGTCATTCCGAGGTTCTTCCCTCATGGCTGGCTCTATATTACGACCCTCCCATCTCTATGGATTATGGAGAAGGCCGGCATGTCTACGATGTTGAAGGCAACCGTTACCTTGATTTTTTCGGAGGAATCCTGACAACAAGCCTTGGTTACGACGTCCCTGAAGTAACTCAAGCTATCAACGACCAAGCATCAAAAGTGCTTCATTCTTCAACTCTGTATCTATCCGAACCAATGATCGAACTAGCGGAACTGGTGACGGAACTATCAGGCATACCAGACGCAAGGGTCTTCTTTACTACGTCAGGAACAGAAGCTAACGATGCGGCTTTGTTGCTAGCCACTGCCTACCGTCGCTCAAATCAAATTTTGGCACTCAGAAACAGCTACCACGGACGTTCTTTCTCAACAGTAGCAATTACCTCTCACAGGTCTTGGTCACCCACCAGTCTGAGCGGCTTATCTGTAAATTATGTTCACGGCGGCTATAGATTACGGAGCCCATTTAACGGACTTGATGATGAAAGCTACACCAAAGCCTGTGTTGATGACCTTGTCCAAGTTTTTGACATGATGACATCAGGAGATGTGGCAACGATGATCGCTGAACCAATCCAAGGAGTAGGAGGTTTCGCCACACCACCCGATGGTTTCTTTGGTGCTATGAAAAAAGAGTTGGACAATAGAGGAGTTCTGTTCATTTCTGACGAAGTTCAAACAGGATGGGGAAGAACCGGAGAAAACTTTTGGGGATATCAAGCACATGGAATGGTGCCCGACATGCTTACTTTCGCCAAGGGAGTTGGAAACGGCTTAGCCTTAGGAGGAGTAGTAGCTAGAGCAGAAGTAATGGAAGCGATGCCAGCTAACTCTATTTCCACCTTTGGAGGAAACCCAATAGCATCAGCCGGAGCATTAGCCACAATCAATTACATGCTTGAACACGACACACAAAAAAATTCTAAAGAAATGGGCGAAAGGCTAACTGAAGGAATAAGTCAAGCAGTTTCAGATTCAACCGTAATAGCCGAGATGCGAGGACGAGGTTTGATGCTTGCCATCGAGACCGTAGTTCCTGACTCCATTGAACCCAATGCACCAGCGGCAGCCCAACTAATGGAGGCTGCCAGGGCTTCAGGTTTACTAATCGGAAAAGGAGGGCTTTACGGAAATGTAATTCGTATAGCTCCACCGTTGACTGTTACAGCAGACGAGATTGACGAAGGAATTGCAATCTTGAATGAGGCTATAAAGGATTTAGATAATTAAAGTCTGAACTGAAGGAGGAGATATGACGACTCTAATAAAAAATGGAACCGTAGTAAGTGCAACCGGACGTCATGAAGCAGACGTTCTCATTGACGGAGAGAAGATAGCGGCAATCCTGCAACCAGGCACTTCAGCTGCTGATAGCGCTGAATCAGGAGCTGAAAAAGTTATCGATGCGACAGGCAAATATATTGTCCCCGGAGGGATCGATTGCCATACGCATATGGAACTTCCTTTCGGAGGTACTTTCGCATCCGACACTTTTGAAATCGGCACCCGCGCTGCAGCATGGGGTGGAACCACGACAATCATAGATTTTGCAGTACAGAAGCACGAGGAGAATGTCAGAGAGTGTCTTGATTCATGGTTTGCCAAGGCTGAGGGTGAATGCGCTATCGACTATGCATTCCATATGATTTTGGGCGGAGTAGACGACGCAGCATTAAAAGAAATGGATGCTTTAGTTGACGAAGGCATAACCAGTTTCAAATTATTCATGGCCTATCCAGGTGTCTTTTACAGTGATGACGGTCAAATACTCAAAGTCATGCAGAAAGCTTCAGAAAACGGGGCGATGATTTGCATGCATGCCGAAAACGGCATAGCTATAGACGTGATAGCTGAACAGGCTGCAGCACGTGGGCAGACAGATCCCGTTTACCATGGAATCACCAGACCTCCTCGACTTGAAGGTGAAGCTACAAATCGCGCCATTCAATTAGCACTTGTAGCAGGAGCACCTGTTTATTTTGTTCACCTTTCAGCCAGCGAAGCATTAGAACGTGTTGCGGAAGCGCGAAACGAAGGACATAACGTGTACGCCGAAACGTGCCCTCAATATTTGTACTTAAACCTAGAGGACCATTTAGGCGCACCTGGTTTTGCAGGAGCAGGTTATGTTTGCTCACCTCCACTTAGAACTAAAGAACACACACACCACAAAGACCTCTGGAGAGGTCTTAGAACTAATGACCTAGCAATAGTTTCAACGGATCATTGCCCGTTTTGCATGAAAGAACAAAAAGAACTAGGACTTGAAGACTTCAGAGCAATTCCAAATGGAATAGGTGGAGTGGAACACCGAATGGATCTCATTTATCAGGGAGTTGTTATGGGCGAGTTGTCACTGGAACGTTGGGTTGAAACTTGTTCCACAACTCCGGCGCGCATGTTCGGTCTCTATCCACAGAAAGGTGTCATCGCTGCTGGATCTGATGCAGACATAGTTCTCTACGATCCAAATGCCAAAACACATATCTCGGTGGATACCCATCATATGAGCATGGATTATTCTGCTTATGAAGGCTTCGATATAGACGGTCACGTCGACACAGTCATCTCACGAGGAAAAGTACTGATAGAAGACGGTGCCTATCACGGAGCAAAAGGAGATGGGCGTTACTTGCGTCGCGGTCTTTCTTCATATCTGATTTGATTACTAAAAGTAATTGAGGTAACCATGCGCAAAATCACACATTTAATTGATGCACAAAGTGTTGAATCGACTTCAGGCAACGTAGGACCTGTCTATAACCCTGCTACAGGAGAACAAACAGGAGAAGTTGACCTTGCTTCAGTTGAAGAAGTTGATCTTGCAGTCGAATCGTCCAAAAAAGCTTTCCAAGAATGGGGAAATGTTTCTATTGCAAAGAGAGTAAAACTTTTACATAATTTCAGAAATCTAGTAAATGAAAATGAAATAGAGATTGCCTCAAGACTGACAGAAGAGCATGGAAAAGTTTCTGATGATGCAAAAGGAGAGGTTGCTAGAGGGATAGAGAATATCGAGTTTGCTTGCGGATTCGCAGATTCTCTAAAAGGTACTTATAGCGAACATGCATCAACAGGGGTCGACGTTTACACAGTAAGACAGCCTCTCGGTGTATGTGCTGGAATAACGCCGTTCAATTTTCCTGCAATGGTGCCATTGTGGATGATTCCCAATGCAGTTGCATGCGGTAATACTTTCGTTCTGAAACCATCGGAAAGAGATCCTTCCGCTCCGAGATTTATTATTGAACTGATACAAGAAGCTGGGTTTCCACCCGGCGTAGTAAATTTAGTCAATGGTGACAAAACTGCAGTCGACAGACTATTGGAACACCCAGATGTTTCTGCTGTCAGTTTCGTTGGATCTACTCCAATAGCTAAATACGTTTATTCAACAGGCACTTCAAACGGGAAGCGGGTTCAGGCTCTTGGGGGAGCTAAAAATCACATGCTGGTTTTACCCGACGCTGATTTGGACCTTGCAGCAGACGCCGCAGTCTCAGCTGCATATGGTTCAGCAGGTGAAAGGTGCATGGCAATCTCCGTGGTCGTCGCAATTGGCGACATAGCAGATCCTTTAGTAGACGCCATCAAGTTGAGAATGGAGAAGTTGGTAATCGGCCCAGGAGATGATCCAGATTCAGAGATGGGGCCACTGATAACGAGAGAACATCGAGACAAAGTCGCTGGTTATATAGAAGCTGGAGAAAACGAAGGAGCGAACCTCGTTGTTGATGGACGTGAACAGATTTTCGACAATTCAGGGTTCTTTATCGGAGTGTCACTTCTTGACCACGTAAAAACCGACATGAGCGTTTACAAGGATGAGATTTTTGGACCCGTTCTTTCTGTTGTAAGAGTTGAAAATTACAACCAAGCGGTGGAAATGATTTCAAGTAATCCTTATGGAAATGGTGCCGCAATTTTCACCCGAGATGGAGGGACGGCACGTCAATTCCAGCAAGATGCCGACGCTGGAATGGTAGGTATAAACGTTCCAATACCAGTCCCAGTGGGTTACCACTCTTTCGGAGGGTGGAATGATTCCCTGTTTGGCGATACAACCATGTACGGACCTGAGGGACTAAATTTCTATTCGCGCCCCAAAGTAATTACCAGCAGATGGCCCGACCCAACGACCAGTCAAGTGGACCTGGGTTTCCCACAAAACAACTGAAATCGACGAAGGAGAAAGAATGGATTTTGGTGTTGTTCTTCAGACAGATCCACCAGCATCGAGAGTAATTGACCTAACAACCAAAGCAGAAAAATTAGGATTCTCTCACGGCTACACATTCGATAGCCACGTTCTATGGCAGGAGCCTTTTGTAATTTATAGTGCAATGCTGGCTGCTACTAAAACGATGAAGGTCGGACCAATGGTTACAAATCCCGGCACACGCGACTGGACGGTTATAGCTTCTTTGTTTGCGACCTTAAATGACATGTATGGGGAACGAACAATTTGTGGGATTGGCAGAGGAGATTCCGCCATGAGAGTAATTGGCTACCCTCCATGTAATTTAGCGACCCTTGAAGAGTCAATTAGCGTAATTAAAACACTTGCTGAAGGCGGAGAAGTCGAGTACAACGATACGACACAGTCACTTCCTTGGAGGAATAGTGGTTCTTTGCCGATTTGGATGGCAGCTTACGGACCGAAAGCGCTAGCTCTATGCGGCCGTGTATGTGATGGATTCGTTCTTCAATTAGCCGATCCACAAATTGCCGAATGGACAATAAAAGCCGTTCGACAATCTGCAGAAGAAGCTGGCCGCGACCCCGATGAATTAACCATTTGTGTAGTAGCTCCTGCGTACGTAGGCGATGATTTAGCTCACCAGAGGGATCAAGTCAGATGGTTCGGCGGCATGGTAGGAAATCATGTTGCAGATTTAGTTAAACGATATGGATCAGATGGATCTTTAGTTCCCGAAGCCTTGACAGAATATATAAAAGCTAGAGAAGGCTATGACTATTCTGAGCATGGGCGAGCTGGAAATACTCATACGGATTTTGTTCCAGATGAGATTATTGACAGATTCTGTATTCTTGGTGATGTGTCATCTCATATCGAGAAACTTTCTGAACTGAAAGGTTTAGGAGTAGACCAATTTGCAATTTATTTAATGCATGATCAGCAAGATGAGACCTTGGAAGCCTATGGTCAGAGTATTATCCCAGTTTTAAATAAGTAAAAATTTAGCTATTAAAAAGTTTTAGAGGTGAGTGTGACTAAAAGAAAGGCTCTTAGAACAGCTTTTACGGTAATAGTTACTCTCGTTCTATTTGTACTCCTGTGGGAAGGGTACAAATGGATGGGTCAACAGACTGAAGATCATTGGCCCGGTACACAATTCGGTTTACCTGTTTCGACCGATGACTTAACCATGCCTCATGCAAGCGACATTTTTAATGAATTAACTGATGAAATTCGTGCTGGTCGTGAAACTCTACCCATGACCGTTTATCTTGCTAAAAAAGCAGCCTTTACTTTCTTAGAAGCTGCTATCGGGTTTTCTCTAGGGGTAATAGTAGGGTTGATGCTTGCTATTTTCATGTTGAGATGGAGGTTTGCTGAAAGAGGGTTTTTGCCTTGGATAAATGTTTCTCAGACTGTTCCATTAATTGCATTAGCTCCAATAGTTGTTACTTGGGCTCGCCTTCAGGGATACCCCGACATGGTTGGGATATCCCTCATCGCGACTTATTTGACCTTTTTCCCAGTCGCAGTAAGTGGTTTAAGAGGTCTTCAATCACCTGACAGCAGTGATGTTGAGCTTATGCATTCTTATGCTGCATCGTGGTCATCTACGCTAATCAAGCTCCGGTTGCCGGCAGCCAGGCCTTATCTTTTTCCGGCATTCAAACTTGCAGCTACATTAAGTGTTGTCGGTTCAATTGTTGGTGAAATTTCTATTGGCACTAAAACTGGTTTAGGAAGAGCCATTTTGGATTTTGCACAAAGATACGCAGTATGGCCAGAAAGGCTTTACAGCTCAGTAATAGCTGCTTCCTTGTTGGGTTTATTCGTATTCGGGCTCGTTAACGCTGCGGAATGGTTAGTCATTAAAAGAGGAAGAGAGGTTCTCAAGTGAGAGAAAACAGCGAAAACTTAGAAGAAGCTGTTTCAATCAGGGCAGCTGACAAGGTATTTAATCCAGACAGCGACAATGAAGTTCAAGCATTATTAGGAATCGATCTGGATATAAAAGAAGGTGATTTTATTTCACTTATTGGTCCTTCAGGCTGTGGAAAGTCGACTCTTTTGAGATTGATCGCTGACTTACTTGTCCCAACAGCAGGAGAAGTAAAAGTTTTCGGTAAGACAGCTAATCAAGCAAGATTAGATCAAGATTATGGCATGGTTTTTCAGCACTCTGGCCTGTTTGACTGGAGAGATGTTTCAGCGAATATTGAATTACCACTTGAGCTTAAGGGATGGTCTAAAGCCGACCGGCAAGCACGCTCTAGAGAAATGTTGGAACTAGTCAGATTAGAAGAGTTCAAAGATCATTATCCAAGACAATTGTCAGGTGGCATGCAACAGCGTGTGTCGATAGCCCGAGCTTTATCTTTCGAACCGCGCTTGCTGCTCATGGATGAACCTTTTGGTGCCTTAGATGAAATGACTCGGGAGCACATGCAAGTTGAGTTGCTACGAATATGGCGTGAAACAGGGACTACTGTTGCATTCGTCACCCATTCAATACCTGAAGCAGCATTTCTTTCCTCAAAAGTGGTCGTGCTCTCCCCAAGGCCAGGAAGAATTCATTCTGAGATAACAGTTGATTTAGGCGATCGTACCGATCAAACCAGAGAAGACCCTAAATTCTTTCAAGCTACGACGGAAGTGCGTGAAGCCCTTCGAGCGGTAGAGGCTGGTTGATGAAAAATCGCAGGACAGCTTCTATCTTACCCCCAGTGCTTGTTGGCATTATTGGCTTAGCTCTGTGGGAAGGAGCAGTAACAGTTTTTGAAATCAAAGAGTTTTTGCTACCTAAACCTTCATCTATTTGGGCTCGGTTAATTGATGAATGGGGAGTTTTAAGACATGCCACATGGGAAACCGGAAAGATTGCAATAAGCGGATTATTAATTGGAATATTACTAGGTGTTTTATTGGCTCTGATAACTAATCGTTTCAAAGTTTTAAATGATGGGTTGACTCCTTTCGCGATCGCAATAAATGCAACTCCGATTGTTGCACTGGCTCCAATTTTTAATGTTTGGTTCGGTCTCACAGGAACTTTCAGTAATCAGGCTGTAGTGATCGCAGTTGTTTTCTTTCCTGTTTTTATTAATACAGCAAAAGGTCTTAATGAAGTTCATCCCAACGAAATCGAGTTGATGCATTCTTACGCTTCAGGAGATTGGACTATTTTACGCGAAGTCCGAATACCAAATGCACTGCCATTTTTTGCTAATTCGCTTCGTTTAGCGGCTCCTTTATCAGTAATTGCCGCGATTGTCGCAGAATATTTCGGCGGACCTCAAGACCGTATTGGCAATGTCATTACATCTAGTGCAGGATTTGCTAAATATGATGTAGCATGGGCCGCCATAGCAATGGCCTCTGGATTGGGGCTATTGTTGTTTGGTAGTGCTCTTGTTACTGAGAGATTAAGTATGCCTTGGCGAATTTCAGGGGATATTAAAGATAACTAACCCGGGAGGGGGAGGAAAGAAAGAATGAATAAACGTTTTACTAGAGGAGTGGTTGCGCTGGTAGCAGCAGTGTCACTTCTTGCTACAGCATGTGGCTCGGATGAAGCTGCTGTGGGTTCAGGTGATTGTGACTCAGTAGACTCAGTCAGCCTTCAACTCCAGTGGGTCACACAAGCTCAATTTGCTGGTTATTTCGCTGCAGTCGATAGAGGCATATACAACGATTACTGCTTGGATGTAACAATTCTTGAAGGTGGCGTAGATATTGTGCCACAACAACAGTTGGCTTCTGGAGCAGTTGATTTTGCTATTTCGTGGGTGCCAAAGGCTCTTGTTTCACGCGAACAAGGAGCAGACATTGTTAATGTCGCTCAAGTATTCCAGAGATCAGGAACACTTCAAGTTTCTTGGGCTGATGCTGGTATTGGAACAGATCCAGCAAATCTAAGAGGCAAAAAAGTAGGTAACTGGGGTTGGGGCAATGAATTCGAACTTGTCGCAGGCCTTAGGGACGCTGGTGTAGAAGATGGATCTTACGAAATGGTAGGTCAGAGTTTTGACATGATGGCTCTTTTGAACAGAGAGATTGATGCAGCTCAAGCCATGATTTACAACGAGTATGCTCAAGTTCTCGAAGCTAAGAATCCAGCAACTGGTAGTCTTTATGAAGCATCAGACCTTGCAGTAATTGATTGGAATGATGTTGGAACAGCAATGCTCCAAGATGCAATCTGGGCTAGCGGTGAGCGCCTAGCATCAGATCCAGCTTATGAGGATATAACAACTCGATTTGTAGCTGGATCTCTCGAGGGTTGGGCGCATTGTCGTGATAACGCTGATGATTGTGTAGGTGCAGTACTAGACAACGGTTCAGCATTAGGAACATCTCATCAGGCATGGCAGATGAACGAGATTAATAATTTGATCTGGCCATCTCCAGAAGGTGCAGGAATGATTAATTCTGATGCTTGGTCTCAGACGGTAGATGTGGCAACATCCTCTGGTGATCTCCAGGCAGCTCCTGATGCAGGTGCTTATACAAATGAGTACGTTGAGGCTGCTTTAGACATATTGAAAGGTAAGGGTGTTCAAACCTTTGGAAGTGGTTGGCAGCCAAAGAGCATCACTCTTAATGAGGGCGGCGAATAAGTTAATTACGCAATAAATTTAAACAGCCCGGCCGTTAGCGGCCGGGCTGTTTCGCGTTTATCGAAATCTTATTTAAAAACACTTTCAAGTGTTACAGCGACACCATCTTCGTCGTTAGAAGGAGCTACAAAATCAGCTGCCTCTATAACTGAAGGTTCAGCATTTGACATTGCGTAGCCACAACCGGCCCATTTAAGCATTTCAATGTCATTTTGTTCATCACCGAAAGCCCAAGTTCTTTCCGTGTCAATTTTTAGTTGCATGGTTAGTTTTTCAAGTGCAGTTGCTTTACTGACCCCAATTGTTCCAAATTCAAAAAAGTTTAAACCCGAACTAGAAATTTCTACATCATTTCCAACCACTTCATTGATCAGATGACCGAGAGCGGAAAGCTCAAAATCATCATGCCAAGTAAGAATTTTCCTAACCGGTCTAGGGTCAAGATTCAAGACATCATCTATTGGGTCACCTAGCGGGACTCCGGATGGTAAACGTTCAGCCAATCCAGATTGGGCTTTAACTCCACGTCTAAATTCATATGCAAAAGCGATACCGGGTATCTTTGAACGGAGACTTCTTACAAGTTTTTCAGGTAGTTCAAAAGGAAGATATATATCTTCGAGTATCTCTTCACTTGGTAAAGCAACTGTCATTGCCCCATTGGAGCACACAACAAAATCAACTCCACCCAACTTTTCTACGCAATCAAATGCAACTAACCAAGGTCTTCCAGTAGCAATAACTATTTTTGTATCTGCTGACCTTACTTTTGCAATCGTTTCGCAGGTTTTTTCTGAGAGTGAGCCATCAGATCTAGCAAGCGTTCCATCTACATCAATTGCTACAAGTTGAGGTTTTTCAAATTCTCTACTGTTCACTTGGGAAGTTGATCTCTATAAGTTGCAAGGTCAAAATAATCTCGCCAAAGCGTAATTTTGCCATCAACAACCTCCCAAACTCCACAAACTGGAATCTCGATCCAACTACCACCCATTTCAAACCTGTCTAAACGTTCATTAAAAACCAAATCTCCAGTGCTGGACGCACGGTGTGTAGGCCAATCAACATTTGAACAATTCTCAATCATGGGACCTAACATTTCCTTAACAGTATTTGATCCGAAAACTTTTCCCATAGGAACATTGTCATATTCGCAATCTTCATCAAGAAGAGCGATAGCGGCATCGATGTTCTTTTCTTCAAGAGACGAAATAAATGCTTCTACTGTTTCTAAAGGTGTCAATTTTTTCTCCTAGTTTTTATTGGTTAGTTTCAAGATGATTTTTTATCTTGATATTGCACGGTGCGATGTGTTCTACCACCAGAAACCAATATATTTTGTCCCGTAATCCATGATGATGCATCTGATGATAAAAAAACTACTGCAGTAGCAATGTCGTCGGGAGTCCCTAAGCGACCAAGAGGTATTGATGCAGCAATTTCCCTTGCTTTTTCTTCGTTCACATCGACCATTTCTTGATAGGCCTCAGTTAACACTGGCCCTGGTGAAACAGCGTTAACACGTATGTTCCTATCTGCTAGTTCCAGAGCAAATGTTTCTGTCATATTTAGCATTCCAGCTTTTGCAGCTGCATAAGGACCAGTAAAAGCCGATCCTCTCATGCCGGCACCTGAAGAAATATTTATGATGCAACCCCCTTCATGCATCCGGTTCGCGGCGGCTTTTGATCCTTGAAAGGCGGTAGTTAGATTTAAATCGAGTTGACTTGAAAAGATTTCGTCAGGAGTGTCAAGAAGAGTTCTATTACGTTTTTCATCAGTACCACCAACGTTATTTACCCAAATATCTAGACTCCCAAAAGCATCAACACAGGCGTCACCTATAGCTTCAGATCCTATTTCTCTAATATCTCCGACTATTTCAATTGCTTCGCTACCTAGATCACGAACCATTTGAGCGGTCTCAGCAACGTCACTTTCTCTTCTGGCGTTAATCACTAGGTTTGCTCCAACATCGGCCAATGCCAAAGCAATACCACGACCAATACCTTGCCCAGAGCCCGTAACAACCGCGGCTTTATTATCAAGTTGAAATTTTTTTAGTGTGTTCACGCTAGAGAGGTTACGCTCAAGTTCCATGGATGCAACAAAGCAGAGACTAGAAAATAAAGTAAGTGTTGTAATCGGTGGCGCCACAGGTTTTGGTAGAGCCACCGTTGAACTTTTCGCGCGACATGGAGCCAAAGTCATAGTGGTAGGTAGACGCGCAGAATTAGCCGAACAGGTGGGACAAGAATTCGGTGGAAAAGGTTTTGGGTGTGATGTAGTTGAAGATGAGCAGGTAAAAAATCTTGTGAATTCAATCATGGAAAACGAAGGGAAGATTGATGTAGTAGTAAATTATGCGGGATACCAAGAATCAAAACGGATCCGTGAATTAACACCTGAACATGTTCGACCTATGGTTGAAGTCCAGTTGATAGCCGCTATGCAGGTAATTCAGCATTTCGGAAACTCGATGGCATCTACTGGCGGTGGGTCAATTATTTCTACTTCATCTCTGACTGCCCACAACCCTTCTACAGGGCATCCTGTTTACGCTGCCTGTAAACGCGGACTTGAGTATTTGACTGAAATTGCAGCTTTAGACTACGGACCAGATCAAGTAAGGGTGAATTGCATTGCTGCTCATCTAATTGAAACTCCAATGACAGAAGGAATCTTTAAAAACCAACTGGTGATTGAAGCAGCACGTCTTCAAACACCTTTGGGGAGAATGGGCAGTGTTGAAGACATAGCGAATGCAGTTCTTTTTTTAGCTTCAGAGGAATCCAGTTATATTTCCGGTCAAACCATTGCTGTAGATGGAGCTGCTTCTACACAGAAACTTCCTTCAGCTTTCGATATCGAATATTTAGCTTCAGCACGGCCAGAATTGTTGGAATAATTACTTAATTCCACTTGATCTTAAGCTCTGTAAATCCGCGAAGAATAAATGGTGGAGTTGTAGGAGGATTTTCCAAAACTTCAATACTTGTATTTGATGCAACAATTTTTTCTAGAGCTAAACGGGCTTCTAACCGCGCCAGAGGTGCTCCGATGCAATAGTGGACACCCCATCCGAAAGCTAGATGTTGTCTAGAAAGTCTTGGATCGCGGTCAAATCTGATTGAATCAGGGTCATCCCACACTTCAGGATCTCGATTTGCAGAAGCGAACATTGCTTGAAGTTTTGTTCCAGCGGGAATCATTGAATTACGAACTGGACAAGTTTCTGAATTAGTTCTAAACAAACCTTGAACTGGTGAGTCGAACCGGAGGAATTCTTCAACAGCAGGTTCAATCAATTCTGGTTTATTCTTGAGCTCCTCAAGTAGTTCTGGCTGTAGAGAGAGTCGGTAAACCATAAGAGCAAGAAGACTTGCAGTAGTTTCATGTCCAGCAACAAGTAGTTGATGGCCTAAACGTTGAATTTCTCTTCTAGAAAGATCTCCGTTTGAAAAAGCGATTGTCATTGTAGAAATAGCATCATCAGGAAGCTGGTCACCTTGGTCTATCAACGTGAGTCTTGTCTCTACAAGATCGTCGATATACGCCCAGAGCTCATGATTAGCTTTATCAACAAGTTCTAGATCTCCACCTCCAAGACCGGCGACGATGTCATCAGCCCATTTATGGAACCTTTCTCTATCGTTTGGATTGACACCAAGAATTTCAGCTATGGCGAGTGCAGGAAAAGGAAATGCGAAAAGTTCCACAAAATCTCCTTCTCCGGGTTTCTCAAAAATTTTCCATAGGTCATCACGGATTGCTTTAAGTCTTTTTTCCAGTAGACGCATTTTTGAAGGAAGGAACACTTCCCTGAGCACCTGACGTTGACGTGCATGGTCAGGATCGTCGGTTGACCCTAGAACGCCACCTCTTTGATAAAAAACACCGGGTCCATCAGAGTTGCCCCATATTTCCGGTGATTTTAAAATTCCAAGTACATCGTCATGTCTGCTAATCACGTAAAAAGGTGGGTCGAAATTTTCTTCGTGGTGAAGAGGGTATTCTTCGCGTAAAATTCGGTGACCATCAGACGGCTCTAGATCATTAGCTCTTTTTATATGAGAATATGCCACAGTTCTACGTTTGCTTCTTTGGCTCTCGACTCCAATTGATGTCAAAGTCTTGTGCCACATCCAAGACTGTTAATGCCCGTCCCATCCCAACGCAAAAACCTATTGTGACTGTTAGTTCCAGAATTTCTTCTTCAGTAAAATGTTCTTTCAAGCGAATAAAAAATTCGTTATTAATAGCTTTATGATCAAGAGCAAAACACTCTGCGTATTCGATTGCTAGTTTTTCACGAATTGTAAAAGATTTATTCTCCTCATATAAGTGAACTGAATGGTAGTGATCTTCATCAAATCCTTGCTCCATCGCCGATGCAGCTCTTGTATTCAGTCATATATCGCATGCGTTAAGTTGTGCGATTCGCATCCTAGCGGCTTCGCGTTCACGTACAGGTAGACCGCTTTTTTCGTAAACAGCCTTGCTTAAAGCATGCACTCCTTCTCCCATGTGAGGTGCGATCGACCAGACCCTACTCATCTCATGTCCTTCACCTTCAGGAATTTCTATACGCGCCATATGGAGTATCTCCTTATATTTATTGATAGTTTTCCATGAACTTATTAAATAGAAATAATTGAGACTAAAAATACCAGAGATAAAGGAAGTTGGAAATGGAGAACTGGATTACAGATAGCCCATTTAATGAAAGATTTCGTTATTACACACGTGGAAATGCAGATGAAGTAGGACCAGATCCTTGGAGTCCGCTTGGTTGGACGATGGCCTGGGAGAAAGGTTGTTGTCCTGGAGTTGCAGGCGGATATGTGGAGTATGGGGTTTTTGATCTAGACGAATTTCCCCACGAGGCACGTAGCACTTTTGGACTTTGGGGGGGATATTTCTACAACTGTCTTTCAATGACCTGGGTTTTTGGAGTTCGAATGCCTGGAGCCACTCCGGAGGCAATAAATAAAGCATATTTCGGCGAACGTTCCGATGTTCCCGAATATGAAGAACACCCTGAAGATGTCAAAGAAGAAGCTGAGGAATTGGTAGCTGAAAGCATGGCTTGGGTAATGAGCACCAATGATTATCCAATGATGGAAGAAAGATCCAAAGCAGCTCGAGAGACTGTTAAAAATCGCCCGAATCACAGTGAGTCGTCTAATGAGGAACTAGTCGAGTATGCGCGTGAGATGGTTGAGTTGCTTGAATACGTATGGGTGCCATCTTGTGTAGCCGCACTAGCCTGCTCACTTGGACCGGGGGCGGTTCAGGCTATTTGTGATGGAATCGGACGTTCGGATGATGCAGTGAAACTAATGTCAGCAGTTGGAGATGTTGAATCCGCGGAGGCTTCATTTCGTATGTGGGACTTGAGCAGAATGATTCGAAACTCAGAGGAACTTTCAGATATTTTTGATGCTGGAAGTGATGGTGCATTGGAAAAAATAAAATCTTTGGATTCAGATGACTCAAAAAGTTTTATTACAAACTGGGAAGAACTAATTGATGAATGCGGCCACCGCGGACCTAACGAATGGGACATGAGATCACATTCTTGGACGACAAAACCCGAACTGCCATTCGGTATGTTGGAGCGCCTGCGTTTCCAAGAAGATGACAAATCACCTCATTTAGCTTCTATTAGGTCAGCCGAAACACGAGAAAAACTAACTGCCGAAGTATTAGATCTCATAAAAGATGATGAAGAAACCCATGCAAGTCTTGCTGCTGCGATCAAATCCGCTGCTCTTTTCTTTGGATATAGAGAAATGGGAAAAAATGCCGCCATTCGCTCTATCCATGAAGCAAAGTTAGCGATGATGGAGTTAGGAAGAAGAATGGTGGAGCTGGGTGCTATTGATGACCTCCAGCAAC
Source organism: Acidimicrobiales bacterium (assembly GCA_030748555.1). Classification (GTDB taxonomy): domain Bacteria; phylum Actinomycetota; class Acidimicrobiia; order Acidimicrobiales; family MedAcidi-G1; genus MedAcidi-G1. The sequence continues at coordinate 14,281 of JASMLT010000016.1, read as the reverse complement.
TGTTTATGGTTACTGAATCAGAGCTTGATGGTTTTGTTGCTGATCCTATGTCAATGAGAGACATCATTTTAGAGAGAGATAAAGATTTCTCTTTTCTTCACGAAGTCGAACCACCTTACATAGTTGATGGAAAAGTTGGCTTACCGCCAATTTCTGAATGGCCAAAAAGAGGTTCAAATAAGTCTGATCCGGCGGAAGCAGGGGAAGTGCTCCAAGGTAGTGCTGGCTCACCAGGTATTGCTACTGGTACGGCCCGAGTAATTTTGGATCCAAGTGATGCTTCTTCGCTTGAACCAGGTGATGTCATGATCGCCCCGACAACTGATCCATCGTGGACACCATTATTTATGACAGCTTCAGCTGTTGTAGTAAATGTAGGAGCAGTTGCCAGTCATGCTGCGATAGTAAGCAGAGAGCTTGGAATTCCTTGTGTAGTTTCAGTGGCTGATGCCACGGATCGTATAACCGATGGTTCCACCATCACAGTAGATGGCTCAACAGGAACCGTAACAATAGACGGGTAAAGTTTACGAAATTTAATCAGTGAAATAGCCACCGTCAGGGTGCAGAATCTCTCCTGTCATATAGGAAGATTCATCAGATGCAAGGAAGAGAGCAGTATTTGCCACTTCAATGGGCAGACCTCTTCGACCCATCGGAACACTTTTTAGCGTTTCCTCGACTCTTTCAGGGGGGGCAATTTCAAAAATAGTAGTCATGTGAGTTTCAATAAAACCAGGTCCTATAGCGTTCACTCGAATATTTTCAGGAGCAAGTTCGCGTGCAGCTTTTTTAGTAAGCATCCAAACTCCAGCTTTTGAAACAACGTAAGGAGTTGGTCCTGCATCTGGATGTTTTGCAGCAATTGATGCAAGAGTAATGATTGAACCACCCTTACCTTGCTCGATCATTTTTGATGCTGCAGCCTGTAAAGCAAAATAGGTTCCTGTTAAATTGACATCTATAACTTTTTGCCATTCTTCAAGACTTCCATCGACAAATTGTTGAGCTGGGTTTTCAATTTCCTGAGCTCGTTTTATTGCCATTTTAACTTCTGCTTCTCGGTCACCTGAAAGATAGTCCTGATGGGTAATACCAGCGGCAGTAACCAGAACGTCAATTGATCCAAATTCTGTTACAGCTGATTCGACCATTTCTTGGTTGTTGAGACGATTTACTGCATCGAGATTTACAAATATTGCTCTTCCTCCAGCATCTTCGATCATTTGCACAGTTTCCATTCCAGCCTCTTCGAGCAGGTCTGCAACAACGATTCCCTTTGCTCCCTCTTGAGTAAAACGTAAAGCCGTAGCTCTTCCTAGACCATTTGCACCACCAGTTATTACGGCTACTTTTCCATTCATTCTTGCCATGACTTAACCTTACATCGGCTTCAAGTCGACTTCTGTATCAAGATTGCGTAGCCTAATGTTATGACTATTGAAGAAACCGAACATGAAGAAAAGTCTGTATCGCCAGAGCATGAATGCCCTGTAACAACAAGTTTTATGGATCACAGGGTTCAGAGTGAACCTTGGGAATTTATCTCAGAACTACATGAGAAATGCCCAGTCCATAAGGTGCCCGAAACAGGAGTCTGGCTGATGGTTAATTATGAGGCTTCAAAAGAAGCTTTATTGACACCTGAGATTTTCTCCAGCACTGTTCGAGCGGCTGCAGGGCATCAGGCAGAAAAACTTCGGCTCCATCAAGAAATCTTGAGTAAAGAAGGATGGGGACATGTTTTAACTCTGCAACGCACCGACCCACCTGTACACACACACTATCGCAAGCTTATAAATCGTGTTTTCACTCCTAGAAGGGTCGCTGCTATGGCGCCAAATATTGACGCTGTAGCAAATTCTCTCATTGATGCATTTGAGGAATCAGGAGAATGTGAATTTGTAAGTGAGTTTGCAATGCCTCTACCAGGAATAATTATTACTGAACAACTGGGTCTTGACAGGAGTCAAATTTACACATTTAAGAAGTGGGCAGATGCAATGCTTGCGCCTTCAATGCGACTTCTGACAGAAGAAGAAGTTAGAGAAGTGGCGGAAATAGAGTTAGAAGCTCAAAGACATTTTGCGCAAGAATTTGAAAAAAGACGTGAAAACCCTTCAGATGATCTGATTTCCGCACTAGTTCATTCACATGAAGAGGGTGAAGAACCACTTACAACTGCGGAGTTGCAAAACTTGATGCACCAGTTAATTACTGGAGGTTTTGAAACCACTACTAGCGCATTGGCACACGGGATTTGGTTATTGATTGAATATCCAGAAACACAAAAATTGCTTAGAAGCAACCCTGAACTTATTGAAAGTTTTATAGAAGAAGCTTTGAGATTTTGGAGTCCTGTTCAAGGTTTGGCTCGAATGACTACTGAAGATACAGAGGTCTGTGGTACTGAGATTCCTTCCGGTTCTATGGTTTCAGTTCGGTATGGAGCAGCGAACCGTGATCCAGAACAGTTTGAAGATCCAGAAAAATTCGATATCACACGAAACGATAACGGCGGACATTTAGCTTTCGGATTCGGTGCGCATTTTTGTCCCGGCGCTTCTCTCGCCCGTCAGGAACTAAAAAGTGCATTCACTGCTTTGCTTGAACGTAGTGAATGGTTCGATTTTGCTAAACCATTACAAGATCCTGCTCACGAACCCAGTTTCTTCCTACTTCCTTTGGAAGAGATGCACATAAAAATCAAATAGAGAAAACTTTAATAGTTGCAAATTTGTGAAAAAGTTTCTTGAATATCATTTATTAGTAATGCGGGTTGCTCTGCTCCACCAAAATGTCCACCCTCTGGCATTACCGTCCATCGAATAAGATTAGTTTTTTCCTCAGCTACTTTTTTAGGAAGCATTACAACGTCTTTAGGAAAAATTGCATAAGCAGTTGGAGATTCAATAACCGGAAGGCGATCGTGGGCAAGAGGCCAGGGTTTATTAAAATGCTCAAAATATATTCTTAAAGAAGAAGTGATGGCACCCGTGCACCAATACAAAGATGCATTGGTGCATAAATCCTCCCGTGAAAAGACTGATTCAACATCACCGTTGTTGTCGCTCCAATTGTGTCTTCGTTCCCAAAGCCAAGCAGCCGTACCTACTGGAGAATCAATTAACGCATGAGCCAAAGTCTGAGGATCATTTGTATGTACAGCTAGGTGGCTTCTGAGAGAAGGGGCAGCTTCGTTGGCTCGTTTCACGAATTCTTGTTCTTCTGGAGCCCAAGAATTTTCAGCGAGTTCACTTCTCACAAGTCCGGGTACGACAGGTAATCCGAGATGAACACCAAGAATATTTTTGCTGTAAGCATGACCGAGATGCGCAGTTATAAGAGATCCCCAGTCTCCGCCATGTGCTGCATAATTTTCATACCCAAGTACTTCAGTCATTAATTTGTTCCAAAGATATGAAACAGTTGGGACATCTATTCCTGCTTGTGTCAGTGGTGTAGAGAAACCAAAACCGGGGAGCGAAGGAACAATCACATCAAATGAAGGGAGTCTTTCTTCGTTCGGAGATGAAAGTGGAGTAATTACCTCACGGAAGTCCCAAAAAGTCCATGGCCATCCATGAGTTAAAATGATGGGGATTGAATCAGTTTTAGTTCCTTTTGATCTAAGAAAATGAATACTGATTCCTTCTACCTCAACTTTGAAATGTTCATAGCGATTCATTTCTTGAGCGACCTTTTCCCAATTCCATGTATTCGCCCAATAATCAACCATTTCGCGTAGCCATTCATTTGGAACCCCGTATTTCCAATCATCTTCACCGATTGTGTGAGTCCAACGAGTGTTTAAAAGACGGTTTTTCAGTGAATTTAAGTCTTCTTCACTGATGTAAGGAGTAAAACTTTCTATTTCCATAAGACTTTAATTCGGTATGAGATCGGTCAGTCCTTAAGCGAACACAGATCGTGTTATCCACTCAGCCACCAGTGCTGGTTTCTCTTCTCCCTCTATTTCAACGGTGATAGATCTAGTTATGTTTACAGCAGTAGGTTCCTTCAACTCCACTGATGAAACAATGCTTTGTGCCCTTACGCGTGATCCAGCTAATACGGGATTAATGAAACGAATTTTCTCAAAACCATAATTGATTCCCATGACTTGACCTTCCATTTTAGGTATTTCAACAGGGAGGCTTGTTGTCAGATGAACAAGAAGAGAAAGGGAAAGGAAGCCGTGAGCTATTGTTCCGCCAAAAGGTGTTTCTACCAAAGCTCTCTCTGGATCGACATGAATGAATTGGTGATCAATTGTCGCATCAGCAAAATCATTGATCCGATCTTGGTCTACTTCAAACCACTCTCCATGGCCTTGATCGGATCCCTCTAGTGCTTTTAAGTGAGTAAAAGCATTTTGCAAATTTGAAGACATCTTGACTCCTTCATGAAATATTAAGATTTGTAGTTTCTATCATGCCCGATCTAGACACTGTGCGTCTACTAATGAGATTATTGGGTATGGATGCTTATAAAGCTGTTGTAGAAAAACGTGATAAAAGAGAATTTGAGACTCATCCAATTCCTGAAGAAGTTTTATCGAAAGTGCTTCAAGCGACAAGGATGGCAGGGAGTGGTAAGAATCGGCAAACGGGTCGGATTGTAGTTGTAACAGATCAAGAAGGAAGAAATTCTGTCGCTGATAGTGGCGATTTTGGCGATTGGATAAAAGAAGCTGCAGTTGCATTAGTGTTCGCAATTCATTCAGATGGTGGACTCAGACCAGATTTCGATATAGGCAGAATGGCTCAGAACGCAATGATTGTTGCGAATTCTGAAGGTTTGTCAAGTTGTCCAATGACTGTTTACCGTCAGCAAGAGCTCAGAGATGCACTAAGTATTCCTGATGAGTACGACGTGCCGATGGTTGTAGGTATGGGTTTTCCTACAGATAGTTCTAAAACGTCTCGATCTCATCCCCGGATACCACTAGAGGACATGATTTATAGAGAGACTTGGCGGAAACCTTAACTGAATGAAAAGATTTTGTTAGAAGGTTTGTGATAGAAGTTAAATTTGTTTAGTCAGAGTTTAAAATTAGAGTACTGATTGTTGGGAGGTGTGAGTATGAGCAAAGAACGTCTAGTAGCTTTCGGTCAAAGAGGGCTTGAGCACTTCCAAAATGGGACACAAGATCGTGTAGACCAAATCTTTCAGGTTCCAGCTGAAAATTACACAAATTCCGATAAATGGAATTTAGAAATAGAAAATATTTTTCGCCGGTTGCCTCTCGTTTTGAGCTGCTCATCAGAACTCAGTGAACCCGGTTCCTATCACGCAATTGAGGTTTTCGGAGTCCCTGTTTTAGTAACCCGAGGGGAAGACAGAGTTATAAGAGCATTTCTAAACTCTTGTACACATAGAGGAGCAATGGTTGTTCCAGAGGGAACAGGAACTTCCAGACGCCACGCTTGTCCTTACCACGCATGGACATACAACTCTCAAGGTGAACTAGTCGGAGTTTATGAAGAAGAGCATTATGGTCAAATAGATTACCAGTGCAATGGATTGGTCGAACTTCCGTGTGATGAACGTGCTGGACTGATCTGGGTGACTCTAAACACCAACCCAGTAGTTGACATTGACACTTTCTTATGCGGTTATGGGGAGATGTTGGAATATCTTGGCCTAGCTGATTGTCATGTCGTTGGCAGACAAGTAATCGAAGGACCGAATTGGAAAGTTGCATACGATGGCTATCTAGACCTATACCATCTTCCGGTCTTACACAGAAATACTTTTGGGCCGGAAGGAGGCGGTCATGCAGTCTATGATTCGTGGGGACCTCATCAGAGAGCAACAAGACCTGATGTTTATTTTTCAAAACTTGAGGGAAGAGATGAAGATGATTGGTTAATCTCGGAGTTGGTTGGTGGGGTGTGGACTATTTTCCCCCACGTATCGATTGCGGGTTTTGATGCCAATGGAAAGATATATATGCTTTCACAATTGTTTCCAGGGTCAACACCAGATAGTTCGAAAACGATTCAAACTTTTTTACATACTCAACCTCCAGATGATGAACAAGCAGAAGTAGTCAAAAAACAAATGGAATTTTTGCGCGTTGTCGTTGAAGATGAAGATTATTTCACAGGTCTTCGGTTACAACGTGCCTTAAATACTGGAATGAAAGAATTTGTAAATTTTGGTCTGAATGAAGGTGGAGGTCAAAGATTTCATCAGTTTGTAGAAAAGATGCTAAATACAACTGATGATGAGATCTCCACTTTCTTTAAAGAGTCATCAGATAAGTAGTATCAACAAAACAAACTAATTAAGAGGAGATGAGATGGCAGGACCTTTAGAAGGAATCCGCATTGTGGATCTTACACAAGTTGTTTCTGGGCCTTTAGCAACAATGTTGCTTGCGGACCAAGGAGCTGAGGTGGTGAAAGTAGAGCCACTTGGGGTCGGAGGCGATGTAACGAGGTTGCCCTCATTCGCAAAAGCCGGAATTTCATCTCTTTTTGTTAACAACAATCGTGGTAAGCGTTCTTTAGCGGTTGACCTCACGAAAGAAGAGGGTAAGCAGATTGTTATTGACTTGGTAGAACAATCTGACGTATTCATCCAGAATTTTCGCCCTGGAGCTATCGAACGTTTAGGTCTCAGTTATGACGAACTAAAAGCAGTGAATCCAAAGTTGATTTACTGTTCAATAAGCGGCTTTGGCCCAGATGGACCATACTCAGACCGACCCGTTTTAGATCCAGTTATACAAGGTCTAACCGGTATGGTCAGCCGTCAATTAAATCCACAGATTCCGTTTCCAGACTTGGTGAGAAATCTTGTTGCAGATAAAAGCACTGCTTTTACATCTGCTCAAGCAATCACGGCAGCTCTTTTTTCACGCGAAAGAACGGGAGAGGGTCAGTTTTTGCAGATTCCTATGCTTGATTCTTGTCTGTATTTTTTCTGGGTTGACGGGATGATGGATCTAACGATGTTGGATGAGGATGTAAGCCCAGGCATCACCCTCGCAAAGGTATACAACATTACCAACACCTCAGACGGTCAACTGATTTACTTCGCAGCCACTGACAAACAAAGATTTGGGCTTTTACGTGCCTTGGGTAGAGACGAGCTTTGCGAAGATGAAAGATTCAGCAGTTTGGCAGCAATTTCCAATCCAGAAAATTTTGCTGCATTGGGAGAGGTCGTTGCAAAAGAATTTGAAAAAGTCACTAATGATGAAATCATCCCAAAGCTTATAGAGCACCAAGTTCCATGTGGACCTATTTTGACAGGTGAAGAAACTCTTGAAGATCCTCAGGTTCTACATAATGAAGTATTGAGAATCTGGGAACATCCAGAAGCAGGAAAAATCCGACAACCAGTCCCAGCAGCTAGATTTTCTGATACACCAGCGGAAATGCGCGAGTCCGCAGCATTGTTAGGTCAACACAATGATGAAATCTTAGGTGAGTTAAACCGAGACGAGGAAACGGTCGAAAGACTTCGGGCGGAAGAGGTTATTCTCTAAAGTCAGTTTGAAGAAAGTTCTTTAGCGAGCTGCACTTCTACTGGTATAGCGCTGGATACGACCATGCCGTTGATCGGATCGATTGCCTCTCTTGCGGAAGTTAAACGGCTAGTAGGCGTTCCTATATCTCTAACCTTTTCATCGGTTAGAGATAAGCCACCCCAAGAATGTGCCATTGAAACTATTCCACGTCTAAGAGTTGAATCTGTTTTTGCCACACCAGTGATTGTCGATCTAGGAGAACTAATATCGATCAAATCGTCATTATTGATTTGTAGATCTTTCATGTCATCAGGGTTCATGTACGCGTAGTTGGTAGTGGACCTTGAAGCGATCTGAGGTAGCTCAGTTCCCAAAGAGTTAAGTACATCTTTAAGGCGACGGCTTGTAAGGCGAAAAGTATGAATAGCAGGATCAAATCCTGGCCATAGCTCCGCTCCGGTCGATTCCATAAAAACCTCATCAAGTTCTGCCTCAATCCCATCGGGCATGAGGTTAAATTTTGAAGTGCAATCGGGATCTGCAGGTTGCACTACATATTCTTTACCAGCGTGGATAACCCCTCGGTTTTCTCTGATTTGATCGATAGGCATTCTTGAATTCGAATAGACAAGGTCAATTACATCATCATCTGTAGGTTTATGGTCAAGCGGCATCTCTCCACCAGGCAGGCGAATAGGTGTATTCATTCGAGATGCAACTTCCCAGAAGAATTCCCATTCCGCAATGAGCTCAGAATCAGCCTCTACGACGGCATCGGTGTAATTCGTGTAGGGGGCAGCAAACCAACGATCCATCAGGTGAGGCACGTCAGCTCTTTCTAAAGCCAACCTGGGAGCGAATACGTAGTCAGCCAATTCTGCAGTAGCAGTCATACGATGATCCAAAACAACTAACAGGTCTAAGTCTTTCAGAGCATTTATCGTTAGTTCATGATCAGGGAAAGCAACAACAGGGTTACCTCCACTAACTATTAATGCACGTATTTGCCCTTCTCCTGGTTCGAGGATTTCATCAGCCAAAGTTGAACAAGGCATTTGACCTCTGTAACCGTGTAAGTTCCGAAATCTAGAAGAAGGTCCAGGAGTTGGATCTTTTGCAGGTACTACTTGAGCCAATCTTGGAGAGTCGGGATATAGGAAATTACCGCTCTCTACTAAATCACCTTCACGGTTGTAGCGCCCGCAAACTACATTGAGGCAGATTATTAGATGTTCTGTAAGACTCGAATGGGGAGCCATACTAGGCCCTGTTCCTGTTCCCGCGCCTCCATTTACCTCATTCGCAAACATTAATGCCGCTTCAATCATTTCACCTTGGTCAACATCGCAGCGTTTCGAAACATATTCAGGAGTGAACCTTGAAACCGAGTTAATCAAACCATTCAGTGCTGAAAGCTCAACCCATTTATCGCAAAAATCATGGTCGTAAACGGAGTTCTCAAAAATCACATTCAAAATTCCTGCCAAAAGAGTCGGGTCTTCACCAGGAATAGGTTGCAAATGTATATCGGCAGAAGAAGCAAATTCAGTTTTTCTAGGATCGATAACTATAAGTTTCATCCCCCTCTTCTTCGCTTCTCGCATTTTTGTAAACGGGTCAGTGCCTTGAAGACCACCAAGTGGGCTATAACTAGAAACCATTGGGTTATTGCCCACTGCAAGAAAAATATCTGAGTCACGAAAGTTGTGAATACCTGCACCCCAAGAACCTGTTCTCATAGGGGCAGTAGTTTTAGCAGGTTGATCTATTGTTACGGATGTGTACAGCTGATGTGATCCAATTCCCTTATGCCAAGCTTCTGCAGTCGCTAATGCACAGGAGCTTTGATACCCACCTGTGCCTGTATAACTCGCAACTGCACCGGGACCGTGTTTTTCAATGATTTCTTCAAGTTTTTTTGCAACTTCGTCAAGTCCTTTATCTCTAGCAACTTCCTCAAAATGTCCATCTTGAGCTTTTCGAAGGTGGAAACGTAATCTTTCTTGTGAATTTATTTGATCAGGAATTTGTCTTCCCTTAATGCACGTGTATCCCTTAAAAAGAGGATCTTCTTTCACACCTTTAACTGAAATAACCTTATTTTCTTCAATTTCTACTTCGACCGGGCAAGCTGCATGACAGATGCGACAAAAAGTTCGACTTGTTGAAGAGACCATATTTTTTATTCCTTAAAGACTTTAATATGATAATCCCAGCCAGATAGCTACTGTGACTCGAGTGACGATAATCTTTAATTCTCGGGAGGGAGAAAAAATGATCGAAAAATGGTTTTGCGATTGGACGCCAAGTGAGCGGTGGCCACATTACACGAGAGCGAATGCAGGTGAAGTTTTAGCTACACCAGCGACTCCATTAGGGCAAACTTATTCTTGGGAAAATGCAATGCTCCAAGGTTGGAGAGATGGTTACGTGAGAACAGGAAACATAGCCGAAGGAGAAATGGCTCAAGTAAGACCTGAGGCGGTTGGATTTTTTGGTGGTTATTTCTACATAAATCTTTCGAACGTTCGAATGCAGGGTGTTAGAAATCCTGCATTAACTGTCGAGCAACTTGATATGGCATTTTTCGGTGACCACCCAGACGTTCCACCGTATGAACCACATCCAGATGATGATCGACCTGATTTAGTGGATGATATAAACGCTCATACTGGTTGGATTATGACTCTTAATGAATGGCCGGAACTTGACCAGGGAAGAGAGGAGACTATAGCGCTTCGTGCAAGTAGGCCTGATATTTCTTCAACTTCATCAAGCGAACTTTTGGCAAGAATAAGAGAGATTCAACCACTGCACCATTCAGGTTTCACATTGCACTGTTTAACTTCATCTGGATCTGGGTTAGCTCCAGGTTTGCTTTTTGCAGTTGGTGAAGCAATTGGTGATCCGACAATACCAATGAAGGTATTGTCAGGTTTAGGCAGTGTTGACTCAGCAGAGCCCTCATTTGTTCTCTGGGATATTTCTCGTAAGGTGCGTAACTCTGAGATTCTTACTGGTGAATTTGATGCAGGAGTGGAGGGTCTTTTGGATCGCTTGGCTTCTTCAGATAGTGATGATGTGGCGGATTTTCTAAATGATTGGAACGATTTTATTTTCCGTTTTGGTTGTCGGGGTCCGAATGAATGGGAAGTAAGTGCTAACAGTTGGGAGACTAGACCTGAGTTAGCGTTGGCTCTTCTGGACCGGGTCAGGTTACAAGATGATAGTGAAGCGCCTGAAATTCGACAGTCAGCAAAAACTGCTGAGCGTGAAGAAGTAGTTGAAGGCGTTCGATCAACTCTTGCTGAGATGGGCAATGAAGAACTAATAGGCATGTTCGAAGGAGCTTTAGTAGCTGGGAACATGATGGAGTTCCGTGAGAGAACTAAAACCAATCTGGTAAGGGTCATCAACGAATCACGTGTCATCTTCTATGAACTGGGTAATCGGATGGCAGATGAAGGGCATCTTAAAGAACCAACGCACATTTTCATGCTTTTAGATGAAGAGCTTGAATCTTTTGTTTCCAACCCTTCGGATTTCACTGAGCAGTTGGCACAACGTGCAAATGATTATGAACAGTTATGGACGATCGAACCTCCGTTTTTTGTAAAGGATGGGCTCGTGCCTCCTATGACCGAATGGGAGGTACGTGGTGAAGAGAAAATGGAAGCAGCATCGCCAGGAGAAGTTCTTCAAGGTGTTCCAGGGTGTCCGGGAACCTATCGTGGTAAAGCCAGAGTTGTAACAGATCCTGCAGATCCCCGTGGGCTAGAACCTGGAGAAATTCTGGTAGCTCCGCTAACAGATCCTGCTTGGACTCCTTTGTTTATGACAGCAGGAGCAGTTGTAGTGAACGTAGGTGGTCAGATAAGTCATGCTGTCATAGTTAGTCGCGAGCTTGGGTTGCCATGTGTAGTAGCTGCAACTGATGCCACAAAACGAATACCAGATGGAGCAGAAATTGAAGTAAATGGAGACGCGGGCCAAGTAACTGTATTAGAAAACTAATTAGTTATTGTTGAAAATAGAACTAAGGGACCTTTGTCACTAATTTAATTTTTAAGTACGAAAAATTGTTTAATCTATTAATAAGCGGTTAACTTTTAATAGCTTTTATAAGAATGAAGGGTTTTAAATGAGTGACGTGACTGTTGATATTGAGAATTTCAAACTTCTAGATCCTGCTGTGCAGCAATGTCCACATCTTTATTATGAAAAGATGCGTGAGGAATGCCCTGTGTACTCAACTGAAGTAGCAGGAGTTCCAATAGTTTTGGTGACACGATATGACGATGTCCTCGAGATTATTAAAGATACAGAAACTTTTTCCTCAAATACTGGTGCAGGGGCAGCAATGCCAGTTAAGGCTGAATTAGCAGATCGAATACGAGAATTGTATAGAGAAGAGGGTGGCTATGACCGTGTAGGAACAATGCTCACCATTGATCCTCCGGAGCAAACTCGCTATCGAAAGTTGGTAAACAAGGCGTTTACTGCTCGTGCTGTGAGTTCTTTGGAGCCTGTAATAAGAGAAATTTCTGCAGGTTTGATCGACTCGTTTATTAGTAAAGGAAAAGTTGAGTTCGTTAAAGAATTTGCAGTTCCATTACCGGTGAGGACAATTGCCAAGGCGCTGAATGTCCCCGAAGACCGTCTGGCAGACTTCAAACGTTGGAGTGATGACAATATTGCGGCAATTGGTACTGATCTTTCTGATGATCAACGTTTAGTCCATGAAAAAGGAATTATTGAATTTCAGCATTATTTTGCGGAACAGTTTGAGAAGCGTCGGGAAAATCCAGAAGATGACATTCTCACTAATTTACTCAACGCGCGAATAGATAAAGATGAGGATCCAGACCTTCCTGATAAACCACTGACTATGGAAGAAATGCTTAGTATTATCTCTCAACTTGTAGTGGCGGGAAATGAAACTACTACTAAAACACTGACGGAAATGATGCGTTTACTTAGCGAAAACCCTGAACAGTGGGAGATGCTAAGGGATGATCCGGAGAGAGCTGCAAAAGTAGTAGAAGAAACCGTGAGAATGACTACTCCTACACAAGGATTTTGGCGATTCGCTAAGAATGATGTGGAGGTTGCAGGTACAAAAATTCCAGCAGGTACAAGAATGGTTGTGATGTTTGCATCAGCTAATCGTGATGCGAGTATTTTTCCTGATGGCGACACTTTTGATCCGGACAGAGATGATCTGTTTAGTCATTTAGCTTTTGGAAAAGGCGCCCACTATTGCCTGGGTGCAAGTTTGGCACGACTTGAACTTCGTGTAGCTCTAGAGGAATTAGTTAAAAGAATAGATTCCTATGAGCTAACAGCTGCAAATAATTTTGATTACTTGCCAAGTTTTATGCTCCGAGGTTTGAAGTCATTGGAGATAGAAATCAACCCCGCATAAAAGTCATTCTCTAAGCCTTTAGTTTTTTGGGATGTCTTCCCATGGTAGACCCTTGTATGGGTCTGGTTCTTTTGGCAAACCTAGAACTCGTTCACCGATGATATTTCTCTGAATTTCATCTGAACCACCTGCAATTCTGTATCCCGGAGCACCTAATACATGTTCGCCCCATTCGTATGTACCCCAAGTTTGAGTGTCTGCTATAAGACGTGGTCCTAATAATTCACCAACGACATCAGACATAAGTTTCATTCCTTCTGTCCAAAGAAGTTTTCCAAGGGATCCTTCTGGTCCTGGTGGTTTTCCAGATTTCCTTAAATCTGCCGCCCTTCTGTTAACTAATCGCTGAATTTGAGTTTGAATGTATACCTCCATAAGGCGTTGACGTATTTGGGGGTCATCAAGGAGATCGAGAGAATTTGCTGTTCCAAGAAGTTGGCTCCATTTTCCACCTGCTCTTCCCCCTCCATCTGAATCAGAATGATCTCTTTCGAAACTCAATGTGGTCAGGGCAACCCCCCAACCTTCCCCTTCGGGGCCTAGACGAAGACGGTCGGGAACTCTTACGTCATTGAAGAAAACTTCATTGAATGAAGTGCCGCCACTCATTTGTCTTATTTGTCTTACTTCTATTCCAGGTAAATCCATTGGAACCATAAATGCAGTCATGCCTTTATGTTTTGGTTGATCAAAATGTGTTCGAGCGATTAACTCACCCCATTCACTGAATTGTGCACCTGAGCTCCAGACTTTTTGCCCGTTAATGATCCACTCATCTCCATCTTTTACTGCTTTGCAACCTAAACCAGCGAGATCGCTTCCTGTTCCTGGCTCAGAAAAAAGTTGACAGCAAAAGGTTTTTGCACTGAAAAGGTCTGAAAGTAGTTCATTTTTTTGGTCGTCAGTTCCATAGTGGAGAACTGTTGGAGCAATTAAGCGCGTTGTGACACTGAATGTTTCATGTCGTGAAGGAGTTATATAACCAGATTCCAAACTTGCAAAAGCTCTGGCGTATTCGATTGGTAAATCTAAGCCGCCATACAAAGTTGGCCAAGTGATCGCATGGTAGCCATGTTTTGCTTTAGCTATTTGCCATGCAGCTGCTTCCTGTAGCAAATCACTTTCTTCTTCGAAAGTTAGATTATGGAAGACTGCGACACTAAAATCACCTTCGCCCCATTCAGTTTCTTTTTCAGATATGTCTGGTTTTTTTTGAGCGTTTTCGTCAAGCCATTTTTTTGCTGTAACTTCAAACTTCAATTATCTATCAAAATAACTTGGGTGGGAGCGCGTTTTCCGCGCGCGCAACCGCACACGCACCTTTTCAGTGCGCGCCAATTCACTCTCTTTATTTTTTTTTTTTTTTTCAAATA
>JASMLT010000015.1 GCA_030748555.1 Acidimicrobiales bacterium | reverse complement strand
AGTTCCTGCTGGACTTCAAGCCGTGATTGAGAATGAGGTTGCTATTTCCGGAATCCCATCTATAGGCCTTTGGGCTCAAGTACCCCACTATCTCTCAACTGGACCGTATCCGCCTGCTGCAGTTGAGTTATTAGAAGGTCTACGAAGTATCTCTGGTATCTATAGTCAAGATTTACATTTAGACCGGAAAGCTCTGAACACCAGAAGTCATTTAGATCAACTAATCGGCGACAACGAAGAGCACCTCGCGATGATAGAAAAATTAGAAATTGCTTACGATCAGCTAAATAACTCTGATGCCAACCTGCCTTCAGGTGACGATCTCGCTGAAGAGTTGCAGAGTTTTCTGCGTTCGCAAGAAGAAAACTGAATTAAAAGTTCACTCATACCACGATATTAATCAGAGCAGGAGGCCTGACGATTATACGTTTAGGTTCCTGATTGTTTAATAATTCTGTTATCCGTTCTGACGCTAAAGCCAGGTCTTGAATTTCCTCTTCGGTTAAATCAGATGCTGCTTCGATACGATCTTTGAGTTTTCCATTTATCTGCACTACAAGCGTCACTGTGTCAGATTGAATTTTAGATTCATCTGCTTGCGGCCAAGGTTCTTGATGTATATGAGCTGAGTTTCTAATCTCCCAAAGTTCAGCACAGAAGTGAGGAGTAGCTGGTGCCATAACGAGCAAAAGCGTGTCTACAGCTGACTTAAGAACTTCTATGTGTCCCCCATTCTCACCTTGAACCCAACGGTACAAAGTATTTGTGAACTCCATAAAAGCCGCAACCGCTGTGTTATAGGACCAACGATCGTAATCCCCAGTGACTCTCTCTATTAAACGATTAGTCTGGCGAACAATTTCTTCGTCCTCTTGGTTTAGCTCTCCTTCCCTGAGTTGTTCCGTTACAGGGTTATTTGGATGCGCTATTCGCCAAACACGGTTTAAAAATTTGGCACAACCGTCAATACCAAAATCTTCCCAATCAACATCTTCTTGCGGTGGTTTTACTTGAAGATGTGCTAAACGCAAAGCATCTGCTCCTTGATCATCGAGAATTGCTTCTGGGGCTACCAGATTTCCTTTGGACTTCGACATTTTTGACCCCCCGAGTCGGATCATTCCTTGGGTAAAGAGTCTTTTGAACGGTTCCCGTAACTCTTTTGGAGCTACTCCTAAATCTGACAGCGCTTTGGTGAAAAATCTCGCATACATGAGGTGAAGAATTGCATGTTCAACTCCTCCGATGTACTGGTCAACCGGCAACCAGTGATCAATAGCTTCTTCTCCAAAGGGGCTTTCTTCATTCCATGGGTCGGTGAATCTTAAAAAGTACCATGATGAATCAACGAAAGTGTCCATTGTGTCGGTCTCGCGCGTAGCAGTTCCGCCACATTTTGGGCACTTAACTTTCAGGAAATCTTCGTGTGTCGTTAGAGGTGATCTGCCTGTTGGCATGAACTTCACGTCATCAGGCAAGTCGACAGGCAAGTCTTTGTCGGGAACTGGTTGCTCTCCGCATCCTTCGCAGAAAATAATAGGGATAGGACATCCCCAGTATCTCTGCCTTGAGACTAACCAGTCTCTAAGTCGGTAGTTGATTCGATGAGATCCTATATTTTGATCTTCAAGCCACTGGATAGCAGTGTCTTTCGCTTCCTTAATTTTCATTCCATTAAGAAAGTCACTATTTATGGATTCACCATCACCTGTGTAAGCCTCTCCTTCAAAATCTTTTGGTGGCTTAACGGTTCGAATAATTTCACATCCATGCGCAACTGCGAAATCCCAATCTCGTTGATCTTCTCCCGGAACTGCCATAATCGCTCCGGTTCCATAGGTCATAAGAACGTAGTCAGCTAAAAACAGTGGGACAGGTGAGTTAGTAAACGGATTCACCACAGAAGATCCTGTTGGAACTCCTCTCTTTTCAATGTTTCCTTCTGAAGAGAGTCGATCCATTTCGGAGCGGTTCGCAACTTCTTTTCGGAAAGTATCTACGGGTGACCGGTTTTCTTCGGTTGTTAATTCATCGACTCTTGGATGTTCTGGTGACATCACTGCAAAGGTCATTCCAAATCCTGTATCTGGGCGTGTTGTGTAAACATCCAGAGGAGGGACATCTTCTCGCTTTTTACCATCAGCATCAGCGATAGGTAAACCAAACTGAGCTCCTTCAGAACGGCCAATCCAGTTTTGTTGCATCAGTTTCACTTTTTCTGGCCATTCCACAGTGTCCAGATCGTCAAGTAACTGTTGTGCATATTCGGTTATTCGGTAAAACCACTGTTCCATTTCTCTATTTTCAACAAGGTCTCCCGACCTTTCACAAGTACCGTCAGTAAGCACCTGTTCATTTGCTAGAACAGTTTGACAGCCAGGACACCAGTTAACCGATGCTCTGTCACGATAAGCAAGATTTGCGTTATAGAGCTGAAGGAAAATCCACTGTGTCCATTTCATGTACTCGCTGTCGTGGCTGCTAAACGATCTTCTCAGGTCATAAGCTGCGCCTATTCTTCGTAGAGAAGCAGATAATTTTTCAATATTTTCCTCTGTGTGTATTCGAGGGTGGGTTCCTGTTTTTATTGCGGCATTCTCAGCTGGAAGACCGAAAGAGTCAAAACCAATAGGTGACAAGACCCCATCTCCTCTCATTGTCCGATATCTGACAAGCAAATCACCCATAGTGTAATTTCGGACGTGACCCATGTGTGCGGGGCCACTTGGATATGGATACATAGACAACACATAGTACGAAGGACGCGTATCGTCATTACCTACTTCGTAAGTACCGTCGTCGATCCATCTCTGTTGCCAACGCGACTCTATTTCTTGAGGATTGTAGGTTTCAGTCACGTATTTGAGGCTACCTACGCTTTTAGAAACCTTTGTAAAAAGAGTTGTATTACTTGGAGCAAGTACCCATTTCCTCATGGTACGATTTTCTTCTTCAGGGGCTATAGCTCAGTTGGCTAGAGCGCCTCCATGGCATGGAGGAGGTCGGGGGTTCAATTCCCCCTAGCTCCACGTTTACAGGTATAATCGAATTGTAATTATCAAGAGGATCTGAGGGGTCTGGCCCTTTGACGGTTCGCCAACCGACCGCTTTGCGGCACGGTGGCAACGCCAGAAACGATAAGGAGCAATATGATGGCAACTGCCAACCCAAACAACTGTCCCAGGTGTGGGTCTTGGAACACAGGATCGAGTATTGGATTTAACCCACAACGCATTAATAATGATGAAACGCTTGTAAGTGATTGCATTTTCGTATGTTTTGACTGCAAATGCGAATGGAAAGCCATAGGGTTTCGACTTATTGCCAGTAGCGCCGTAGGACCTCCCTCTGAAGAAGCTCAAGAAATTCTGCTTGAAGCTATAAAGTCAGCTGGTCAACTTCGAATAGAAATACTTGACGACGATTTGGCGTCGTGAAATCAATGTTGATGAATTACTTGATGTATTTTTCTAAACCGAAGCTCTTAGCGGCTTCTTTGGCTTCTTTACGAGTGATCTCGTCATAATCACGTTGCCCGATGCGCCAATCCCAAATTTGCTGTGTGGGAATCCATCCTTCCCAACCCAAAACCAAGTCTCGTAAAAAACCTGGTCCTTGCTCGATCATGTAGATCGCACCAACCATACCGTTAATCTCGTGCAACAAATAAGTTCGTTTAGTTTTTGACTTAAGAATCATTAAACGCGGTCACTTATGTCAGGAATTTCGTTGACCATTTCAACTACCCAACCTTTAGCTTTGATCTCAGCCATCTCTTTTTCAAGACGTTTCCAAGATTTTTTAACATCTTTTCGTTTCGGCACTTTAGATCTTGGATCCCCGTACTTCCAACCGGCCGATATCTCTATCATCATCCTGTTCAGTTCTTCACTGTCTGGCAATTTGCCTCCTTCCTTTCACTACCATTATGACAACAAGGTGTGACAATCCTGATATGAACTCTCTCGGATGTAGTCAAACAAGTCTGATCACTAGATCTTTTATCAAGCTGACTGCTTTCTGTGTCTGACTGGTTCCGTTACACCATCCCAGTTTTCCTGTGCCGCTATCCATGGAGCGAAAACACCTCTGATTTCATCATTGTCTCCATGCAACTCCAAGAAACAGCCGATCAAATCACGAGTGTCGATGTACGCCACATCAGCATGCGACCATAACTCGGAAGCAATCGGGTAACCAGCTTTCGCGAACCGTTCTGCTTCTGTCTTAACATCTGCATCAGGAACCAACATCGCAATATGGTGAAATCCTTCTTCACCTTTTTTATACATGTCACGGTAGATCGAAGGTGCATCGTCATCCTGTTGTATGAATTGAACCTGAGTTTGACCGTGGTATCCAAATGCGTAATGCAAAGGTGTCAAAAAAGTCTGACCGCGATATGTCTGAGTTTCAGTCACATGGTTTTCCGTTATGAAAAAAGGGCCTGCGCCTACAGCTTTGTGCCAGGCAAGACATGTTTTTTCTAGATCACTTACAAACCAAGCATGTTGAAATATTGGGTATCTGATTAATGGTTCCAAGCTCTCTCCTAGGGCATGTGACGTCCACCATTTAACATGATGGTCATGCCGGTAATGTAATCAGATCCTGGTCCTGCAAGAAAGACAAAAAGAGGTCCACCATCTTCTATTGGGTTTCCAAGTCGACCTAGAGGCATTTTGTCTTTGAGCCCCTGTACGAATTCAGGGTTTGCCGCTTCCCACGATTCCCATGCATCTGTCCGGAGGGAGGGATTGATCGTGTTAACACATATGGCGTATTTTCCCCATTCATTGGCCGCAGTGCGCGTAAGTGCTCTTATCGCCTCTTTTGTTGCGTTGTAACAGGTATTACCCGGAAAGCCTTGCATTCCTGAACCGGAGGCGAGGTTGATTATTTTACCTCCCCCTTCTTTCATATGAGGAAAAACTGCTTGCATCCCCCAAAGTGTTGCGGATGCTCCCGTTCTAAACGTGTAATCCCATTCGTCGTCGTCGGTGTCTTCAATTGGTGTAGGGATTGTTGATGTTCGGGGGTTAGCTTCGGTTCCAAAGCCCTGAGCATTGTTAACGAGAATGTCGACTGTTCCAAATTCTTCAACTGTTTTTTCCACCATGGAAAATATTTGATCTTTCTTGCCCACATCACAAGGAATACCAACAGCGATGCCACCTTCTGCTCTGATTTCTTCTGCCACATCCTCAACACGCGAAGGAGTACGAGACGCTACGATCACTTTTGCGCCTTCACGCGAATAAACGGTCGCTATTCCCTTACCAATCCCCCGACTGGACCCTGTAACAATCGCTACTTTGCCTTCCAACTGACCCATATCCACTCCATTCGATAAATAATCTCGGGTAAGCATGTCACGATTTCCGCTAAAGCAACCACATGGCGTACGGTCTTTCTTTACAAGATGAAAGAGATAAAAATGTTTAATAAATTTAGATTTGGACTCCAATACTTCACGCCGGAGTCCCCTTCACAATGGCGAGAAACAGCCCGAAAAGCAGAAGATTCAGGCTATTCGACCTTTTTCCTAGCTGATCATTACATAGGATCCGGAAGCGCTCTTGAAGCCGCAAACCATCCGATTCAAACAGTTGCAGCGATCCCTGCAATGATGGCTGCAGCGGATGCAACATCGTCAATAATGATTGGCTGCAAAGTTATTTGCGTTGATTATCACCACCCGACTGTCCTCGCCAAAGAACTGGCAACAATTGACTTTCTTTCGGAGGGACGTTTAGAGATCGGTTTCGGTGCCGGATGGGTTTCTAGCGAATATGAAGCTATGGGCATGGACATGGACAAGGCAAGTATTCGGATCAAACGCATGGCAGAAACAGTCGAATTGTGTCGAGAGTTTTTCAAGGGTTCAGATTTGAACTATGACGGAGAATACGTTTTTGCAAAAGAATTTGCCGCTGTTCCAGCTTCGCCACAAGAAAACGGGCCCAAAATTATGATCGGAGGAGGAGCACAGAAAATACTGACAACTGCAGGCCGCCTCGCCGATATAGTTTCTCTCAACTTCAATAATTCCGATGGGAAAATAGGAGCAGTGGGAATCGGCAGTAGCACAGCTGAGAAGACACGAGAAAAAATTTCTTGGATAAAAGATGGAGCAGGTTCTCGTTTTGATCAGCTCGAACTTGAACTTCCTGCCTATTTCACCACTGTTACGGACGAAGCTGCTTCTGTTCGCGAAGGAATGGCTGCGAATTTTGGTTTTTCCGTTGAGGAATTCAATCAATACCCTCATGCTCTAATAGGTTCTGTTGCAGAAATATGTGAAACCTTAGAACAGCGACGTGAAGAATATGGGATTAGTTATATTTCAGTTAATGAAAGACACTTAGAGGAGTTTGCTCCTGTTGTAGCTGAGCTTTCAGGCAAGTAACCACCTATTGGCTTTCGCCCAGCCCCCAACGAATACCTCGTCTTAACAATTCGTAATACTGAGGAATATCCCAGGAGCATCTTTCAATTTTCGGATAATAGTCAGTCACGGGTCGCATATCGTAATGCCCCCGACAATGTCCGAGAGTATTGTAAAGAACACATCCATTGCCTAAAGGCCGCAAGTACATCACAAGTCGACGTTTGTCATCGTTGTTCCAGTCGCTTTCAACAAATCCTCGGGCATCACCATTCCAGTCCGTATGCAATAGAGTTTGCAGCTTTTCGATGTCGTGATATTCACAAAGATAAAGTTCGTCGTCAGTCTCAAAAGGCTCCAAGTCGGCTACTAGCCAGTTTGACGGGTCACTGATCTCAACAGGATAAGGAGCTATAGGAGGGTGAGCCACGAATTGGCTACCTAATGTTTCCGCCCAAACCGGAAAGCAGCGAGGCGAGTCAACCCCATTTTCTCCTCCCATATCCAACGCTGAGTTGGTTCCATGGAGAGCCATCCAGCGTCCTCCATTTTCAACCCATTTTCTTATAGAAGCCTGTGCTTGTTCCGATGGACGCACGTCACAGGTGTAACTGATCATAAAGCTGCACTTTTCGATTTCTTCGACATTTTCGTAATCAGAAACTGCGGTCACCCTAATTTGTTCGTGTTGAGCTAGGAGTTTGAGTAACTCTAAACGTGCAAAATCAATATCGTGGTACTTCCCAGCTGCTACCAGATATACATCAACTATTTCAGACATCTTTTCTCCAACTTGCTAAATCAGTAGTCCACTCTCTTGGAGAAACCTCCATCAACCGTAATATTGACACCGTTTATGTGGCTTGCCTTATCACTAGCTAGGAAGGTGACAATATTTGCAACATCAGAAACTACTCCCATCACTCCACCCGGATGAGCTGCCTCAGTTGCTTCAAAAAATTCTGGCATTCTCTCTTTTATCGAATCCCAATCGCCACCATCTACAAAAATAGGTCCTGGTGATACCACATTTGACCTGATTCCAAGTTTTCCAAGTACTTGAGCTTGGCCCAGAGTCCAGTTGGTGACAGCGGCTTTAAAAGCAGAGTAGCTACCTGCGCCAGGTCCAAAATGCTCTGCGGCGGCTGTCGTTCCGATACTCACCAGCGAACCACCACCAGCTGATAATTGTTCTTTTGCTGCTTCTACTGCATGAAGGAGAGCCATCAAGTCAACATTGAAATTATTTTCCCATGCATCTAGAGACTTTGCGCCTTTCGCTGATGTGTTATGCACATATGCATCGATACCACCTAGCTCTTCAATAGAGGTAGTCACCCATGCAGTAAGCGAATCACTATCTCCGGCATCAACTGCAGCTCCTATAATTCTGCCATTTCCGGAAAGATCTTCGATTGCTTTCTCCACCTCCTCAGCATTGCGCGCACATATTGCCACTTCGACCCCTTCACTCATAAGAGATTCGACAATCGCTCTACCGATACCTTTCGTTGATCCGGTTACAAGTGCTTTTTTTCCAGAAAGTCCCAATTCCATGTTCTGCTTCTCCTAACAAATTAAAGATTAAAGATTAACTCCTGACAGTTCACCACAACTAACTGCCCAACGAGTACTTAGGAAACTACCAACGATACGGTTTAAGCGTGGAAGATTTTTATGAAAAAGACGTAAATGAAATAATTGCCTTAACGGTTAAATACTGTTGGGCGCTAGATGAGAGGGACTGGGAGTCTTTGTCGGAGGTTTTCTCATCTGATGCTTGCGCGAAATACGGAATTACAGAACACGAAGGTGTCGAATCTATTATTGAACGTTGTAAAAAGGCACTCGTCCCTCTTGACTTCAGCCATCACATGGTCAGTAATCACGTGGTCGAAATTGAGGGTGAGAAAGCTAAATGTAAATGCTATTTTCAAGCCCAACATGTCAGAGTTTCTGCCGACGGAGGGGCAAATTTCATAATCGCTGGAAAATATGAAGATGAACTTATTCAAGTAAATAAAGAATGGAAAATAGCTAATCGAGTTTTGACAAAAGTATGGACTGAAGGTAATGAAAAAGTGGTCAATCCCTAGTTTGGGTCCTGTGGTACAAGTGGCTTATGCAGTTGAAAATCTTGAATACGCAACTAATTTCTGGAGTGAACTCTTTGATATAGGACCTTTTTTCATCAAGGAGCACATACCTTTGAAAAATGTTCGTGTTAACGGAGTGGATTCCACTTTCGACCATTCCTCGGCATACGCCCAATGGGGCTCTATCATGCTTGAATTAATCTGTGAACACACTGAAAGACTCATAGAACATTCCGGCCAAAAAGAAGAACCCATCCCTTCCGTTCATCATTATGCAGTCTTCGTGACTGACTTTGAAAAAGCGTCACAAAATTTAGAAAAGATGGGATTTGGGGAAATATTGTATGCCGAAACATCCTCGGGGTTCCCTTTCGCTATGCATGACGCAAGAAAACTTCTCGGACATTTTGTTGAGATTTATGAACCCAACGAAGAACTGACAAGTTTTTATCGTATGGTTGAAGAATCTTCCCTAAGCGAAGGCAAAAGATAAAAGGCAAAAGATAAAAGTCTTCAAAGGAGTTTTCATTGGATCCGATAAAAGATCTTCTACATCTTTACTCTGATGCAGTCTGCAGGCAGGATGCTGACCAGTGGACCGCTACATGGTGTGAGTCGGGTATTTGGGATCTTGGTCACGGAGATCCTGTTTCTGGCAGAGAGCCTCTGAGGTCTTTTTGGGTTACTTCAATGTCGAGATTCGAAAAGGTAATTCACACTTACAGCAATAGCATCTCTGAACTTGATGACAGTTCAGGATCAGGTTCAGGTCGCGCGTACGTTACAGAATGGCTGAAACCAAAAGAAGGAGACCCTCTTGTTCTTCACGGTTTTTACGATGATGAATACGTTTTTGAAGACAACAAATGGCTCTTCAGTAAAAGAACACTTAACCGTATTTATATGGGCAAACCAGATTTATCGAGTTGAGTCAGTCGTTAACAACCTGAGTTACAGCACTTATAGCTGACTCAATGTCAGCGTCGTCGATATTTAAGTGCGTTACAGCTCTAATCTGATTTCCGATCTCGCTCATCTGTACATCTTTTTTGGATAATTCTTGTACAACCTCATAGTTGCTCTTCCCACATGGGGTTATATCGAAAAAAACGATATTGGTCTCCGGTTCGATCACTTCCGCTCCCAGTTCTTTCAATGCTCCTGATAATCGCTTTGCTCTTTCATGATCTTCTCTTAATCTTTCGACATTTTCATCCAGAGCGTAGATAGCTGCGGCTGCCATAAGGCCGGATTGGCGCATAGCTCCTCCGAGACGATGTTTCCAGAGCCACGCTTTGTCTATCAATTCAGCATTTCCAGCTATGCACGCTCCCATTGGTGCCCCTAAACCTTTTGAAAAATCGATCCAAATTGTATCGACCTGATTAGCCCAAATTTCCGCGGGTACACCCGACGCCACAACAGCGTTAAGTAAACGTGCTCCATCAACATGAATTCTCATTTCTTTGCGTTTGGAAAAGGAACATACATCTTCCCAAAGCTCTAAAGGCCAAACAGTTCCACCAGCGAAATTGTGAGTTTGCTCTAAGCAGATCAAAGAAGTCGGTGGCCTGTAGCGGCTTGTTTGATCTAATCTTTGCTCTATCTGGGCGACTGTAAATTGCCCCCTTTCTCCATCTATAGGATCGGTCAAAACATTTGAGACAATCGCTGGTCCACCCGTTTCGGATCTAAGAATATGTCCATTACTTTCAAGCATGACTACATCACCAGGTGATGTGTTTATGGCAACTCCAATCAAGTTGCACATTGTTCCGCTTGGCAGAAAGACAGCTTCCTCTTTTCCTAACAATTCAGCTACTTTGTTTTCCAGTAAAAGAGTTGTTGGATCCGACCGTGAATGTTCATCGCCAACTTCCGCGTTAGCAATTGCTTTCCGCATGTTTTCTGTCGGGACTGTTTGAGTGTCGCTGTATAAATTAATCATTCTTTTCCCAATCTAATATTGGTTGATCTGACCAGAGGCGTTCTAAATTATAGAAAGAACGCCATTCCCTGTCGAAAATATGAACAACAAAAACTCCATAGTCCATGAGTACCCACTGTTCGCTTTCTTTTCCTTCTACACGAATTGGTTTTAAATCACTTTCCTTGGATAGATTCATCTCAATTTCTTCACGAATGCTCTGCATCTGACGCTGGTTGTTGGAGCTAGTTATAACAAAAAAATCCGTGATTCCTATTACATCCCCAACATCAATTACTAAAGTTTCAACACCTAATTTATCTGCGGCACTTCTTGCAGCACTAACAGCTAAAAGATTTGAGTCAGAATGCGGAATTCTTTTCACAAGAGTTGAATACTAACGAGTCATTGGGAGAAATCACGACCAATTAATACCGTAAAATCAGCTACTGGGCTAACAAGTTCATCTTTGATGACATGGGCTCCAATTGCCGCAGCGAGTCTTTCTGCTTCAGCCTGTGTTTCTGCATCTTTGTAGATCACTCGTGTTTGGATAACGTTAAAAGAACGGAAGTTGCCTATGACTGTGACATTCGCACCGTTTTCTCTCAATAATTCTTGCATGCCACTACTTAATGAAAAATCGTCAGTTCCATTGAGCAACCTGACCGTTGCTCTTTGGTCATTCTCTGTAGGTGATGGGAATGGGAACATGTCATATATCACACTTGACAACAAATCTGGATTCGTTTCTGGGCCATTTCCAAGGTCATTCCAAAGATTATCCACCACTGTAAAAGAAGATTTTGCTAGGGCAGAAATAAGTTCTACAACAGGTATACGCATTAGTGGCAGCGAACCGTCAATATCGTCACTTTCTTGTAAAGCACTTATCCAACTTCTCCAAAAAGCACCTTGATTATTCTGCCTAGACAGGAAACTTTCTTTTTGAGAGATGAAATCGAATACTTCCGATTTACTTAGAGTTTGAGTTTTGCCTGTATCTTCAATTCTTATTTTAACTACTCCTACAGGTTCGATTAAAGTCTCCCAACGTTCCGGAGTCAGAGTGGTGCTGCCTGAAAACTCTGTGTCCAGCAGATCGGAAACAGAGTTTCTTACTGATTCCAGGCCAGACTTTGAATACAGAGAATTCAAAGTGCAACTCTCCACACATTGTTCTAATTTCAGCTCTGGTGGCAAAAGGAGGACTGCCCCTCCACCACTTTGACGGTCTGCAATCGAAATAACCGCCACTTGGACTAATTCACCTGATTCATCTTCTGTAATTACTAGTTCTGCCCATGTCTGTTCAACAAAAGCTTCAAATCCTTCTTCGAGAGGATCTGTAATAGCTTCTCTTGTGGATCCTTCTTCACTCTTGAGAACCGAACTAAAGCCATCAACGAGGAGGAAAGAGGACCAAATGACGACTATTGTCAATAGTGCGGGAAACCCAAACTTCCATAAGAAAATCGGGTCTTTAATTTTCATTTTGCTTATTCCTAAAAAACCAGCTTTTCTTTCTCTCAGTTTCTTGGCCGAAGATTCGCCTGTTAATGAACTATCAGAATTTTGATCACTCATCTATTTACTCCCGGTATAACCCAGCAGCAAGAATGTACTCCTCCACAGAATAGGGCACCATGCCCTCTAAGGATTCACCGTTGGAGACTCTTAAACGGATCTCCTTGGCAGATATATCTTTAGCCGGAATGTCTAGAAAAGAAAAGTCCCAATCTTCCCCTACCTCACTTCGATCTGTTCCTGGACGTGTGAGAACCACTACATTCACCCTTCTGCAAATTTCTTGTGGGTCCCGCCATGAATCAAAATCTTTTGCTACGTCAGAGCCTATTAATAGAAACAATTCACTTTCAGGAAACCTGTTATTCAATTCAGACACCGTATCGATGGTATATGTCCTCCCCCCTCTTACGATCTCCATATCGTCAGCCGTCAGATCCTCATGCTCATCCACGGCTCTTTTAAGCATTTCAAATCTGTCTTCAGGTGTTGAGACAGTAAGAGCATCAAAATCCGACAAATCCAAATTTTGGTTCGTTTTCTGCCATGGGTCATTTGCCACTACCATCAGCACAGAATCAAGTTCAAGTTTTCTCATTGCCGACAAAGCAGCCGAAGTGTGACCTATATGCGGAGGGTCGAACGTTCCGCCGAACACGCCAATTCGACGTCGGAACTCTTTAGACACACCTAAATAGTAATACTTGGTAAAAAAATATCTCTGTTTTAGAGGATTTAAAGTAAAAAATATAAATTTTATTAATCCATAAACCGCTGAAATAAAGGAAAATATAAAGCTATGACGAAAGTCATAAACGCCGACTCTTCCACGAAGTCTAAAAATGTGTCAGAATAGTAGTGAGGGCGTTCACAGAGACCAAAAGTTACAGTGTTTAAACGTCTTCCCAGCAAATTTTCTTAGTAGGAAAAATGATTCTGAAAAAGAAACAGAGGCGCGACTAAAGCGCGACTAAAAAAAGAGAAAAAATGAGTGATTCAGTAGGACAATATTTAAACGAAATAGGAATGGTTCCACTTCTTAACGCACAAGAAGAAAGGCAACTTTCCCAAACAATAGAAGCAGGAACAGAAGCTCGTGCTCGCAAAGAAGCGGGAGAGACCGGTCGCGATATCGTCAGAGCAATTCGAGCTGCGGAACAGGCAAAAGATAGATTCATCAGATCAAACCTTCGACTTGTGGTTAGTGTGGCACGGCGTTACCCATTACCCCCGGGCATGGAACTTCTCGATCTAATACAAGAAGGCAACTTAGGGCTTGAGCACGCTGTGGATAAATTCGACTGGAGAAAAGGTTTCAAATTTTCCACATATGCAACTTTCTGGATTAGGCAAGCTATCGGAAGAGCGCTGGACCAGAAAGCAAGTCTCGTGAGACTTCCCGGTGATCGCTCCGCTAGCCTACGTGCCGCACTCAGAGCTGTATCTGGGAATGGAGATGAACTAGACGAAGAACATGCCAGACTACACCGTCTGACTACTCCCACCTCTCTAGATCGAACTATCGGGGATGACGACAGCAACGAATTGGTAGATTTACTCCCAGATGCCAACCCTGGACCTGAGCAGGAAGTAATGGATCGTTCTGAAAGTGAAATGGCAACTCGACTTCTAGACGTGCTAGACAAAAGAGCGCGATATGCGGTTGAACAACGATTCGGGCTTGTTGACGGTAGAAAACGAAGCTACAGGGAAGTTGGAGAAGAACTTGGCGTGACAGCAGAAGCAGCTCGCCGTTTGGTAAAAAGAGCTGTAAATACTGTTCGAGACCGCGCCGGTGAAAGCATAGGCGTAGCTTAAAAACGTAATTAAATAATTCGTTTTCTTATCCTTCGCTTATTTCGTAAACTCTACATATGGGTAAAAGTTCGAAGAAAAGCAAGGGTTCGGAATGGAAACCAGATACCTGGAAAAGTTTTGAAGCCAGTCAACAGCCGATATGGCCTAATAATGATTCCTTGCAAAAAGTATTAGATGAACTTTCTGCATTACCACCTTTAGTATTCGCAGGTGAAGCGAGAAAACTAACTCAACAACTAGCAGCAGTCTCCCAAGGAAAAGCATTTCTGCTACAAGCAGGCGACTGTGCGGAGTCTTTCGACACCTCTGCTGACTCAATCAGGGACCGGCTCCGCGTGATCTTGCAAATGGCGGTGATTCTTACTTATTACACAGGTGTTCCCGTTGTGAAAGTCGGACGCATTGCCGGACAATTTGCCAAACCTAGATCCAGCGACACTGAAACCGTAGACGGCTTGGAGCTCCCCTCTTTTCGTGGCCATATGGTAAATGATATAAATTTCAATGAAGATTCGCGTGCAGCCAATCCGAAACGCCTGTTAACTGCCTACAACCGAGCCGCTGCAACACTTAACCTTTTAAGAGCCTTCACTAAAGGGGGGTTTGCCGCCCTCTCAAAAGTCCACCAGTGGAATCGTGAATTCGTTGCCGCAAGTCCTGCCGGTCAACGCTACGAGATACTCGCAGACGAGATAGACCGCGCTGTCTCATTCATGCAAGCTTGCGGAATTGACGGAGATAAGTTGTCTGAGTTAAGCGAAGTGGACTTCCATACCAGTCATGAGGCTCTTATTCTTGGTTATGAAGAGGCTCTCACCAGACAGGATTCATTAACAGGGGAATGGTATGACTGTTCGGCGCATATGCTCTGGATAGGAGAAAGGACCAGAGATCTGGGTGGAGCCCATATAGAGTTCTTACGAGGAGTCAATAATCCTATTGGATGCAAACTAGGGCCTGATGCTAACGCTAAAGATGTTTTAACCCTTTGTGAAACTTTAAACCCTGAAAAAATTCATGGGAGGCTCACTTTAATTTCACGAATGGGATCTGAAACTGTTTCAGAGAAACTACCCCATATTCTTGAAACTGTGAAAGAGGCTGGACATCCTGTTGTTTGGGTTTGTGATCCGATGCATGGAAACACCTTTTCCACTGAAAACGGACACAAAACTAGACACTTCGATGACATCCTCAAAGAAATTACTGGTTTCTTTGAAGCACATAGCAAAGTCGGAACATATCCTGGAGGTGTTCATCTAGAACTAACAGGCGATGATGTGACTGAATGTTTAGGTGGAGGTGCTCAACTGGACGCTGACGACCTTTCAAAACGATACGAAACAATGTGTGACCCTAGACTAAATGGGTCTCAAAGTATTGACATTGCTTTTCGAATTGCTGAGCTGCTGCACAAGAGTCAGCTTTAATTTTCCCTAAACAAGCTTTTCTATGAAAGCTTCCAATTGTCGGAGATTCCTGACTTCATAAGCACCATCACAATAAGTTGCGTACTCCCCTAATATCGAGTCACCTGTATCCCAGTAAGCTCTGGGTTCGGGATTCAACCAATAGAGTTTCCTCGCTTTATGATGCGCATCTTTCAAGATCCAAGATTGAGATGCATGGTAGTTATTGCGTGCGTCCCCCAAGATTAGAACAGTTGTTTTAGGTCCGATATCTTTACCATACTTTTCCCAAAAAACACTGAAAGCATGACCGTAGTCGGAATGACCATCAACCCATACCACATCTGCTTCTGTATTTACCCGATGGACAGCCTCTCCTATATCTTCAACACCTTCCAAAAACCGTGTCACTTCATCCAGTCCATCTATAAAAACGAAAGAACGCACTTTTGAAAATTGACTTGAAATTGCATAAAGCAAATGAAGGGTAAATCTAGCAAACGCCGCGACAGAGCCAGAAATATCTGCAACTACCATAATTTCTGGCTTAGATGGTCGCGGATGTTTAAATTTGGGTTCTGCTGGGACTCCTCCGTAGCTTAAGGAGTGCCTGATGGTTTTACGAAAGTCCAAAGGACCTCGCCTTCCATACTTTCTTCTTCTTGCCAAACGTGCAGCAAGTTTTCTTGTCAGTGGGTACAGGGAACGTCTCAAATTAGCCATTTCTTCCCTAGAAGCGTGCATGAAATCTACGTCTTCTGGAAGTGGTTTTCTCAAAGTCCGCGCCATAGCTTCAACACCACGGTCTGCTACCAAACTTCGTCTTATCTCTGATTCGATCTGTTTCTTGAGTTCTTCAATTCTATTTTTATATTCATCTTGTTCAAGTCGTTCTTCAAGTTGAGTCAAGTCACTTAAAGCTTGTTCTCTGCTTTGAGCCATCAATCGATCCAACATCGAATCAAGATCAAGATTTCTTAAAGTCCGATAGAGATAATAGGTGCCACCCACCGGCCTTCCAGGTTCCATTCCTGCATATCTAATTACAGATTGACGTGCCAGAAGCCTCAACATGGCTTGGTCGCCATTCAATAACGCACGAAAAAGCATTTCTTGCAGTTCTTCTGGAGAAAGACCCGACATAGATCCCCCTCCAGAGGGTGCTTCTCCTTGTTGGTATTTAATTTCGTCTAGTTCATCATCTGTTAAGTTTTCTAACTCATTTTCTTTTATCTCATACTCAGTTCCACGAATAGAAAAATAGACTTCAAAAACAACCTCAAAAGATTTCCAATGTGAATAATTCTTTACGAGAGTCGCTCCTAATGCATACTTGAATGCATCCCGATCTTCGATTGGTATGTGACTAACCGCCTCCATTGCATCGAGGCTCTCTGTCAAGCTAACCGGCAATCCGGCTAAACGGAGTTCAACTATGAATCCATTTAACAACTCCAGAAGTGGTGAGTCCTGACCTTCTGCATAAGTTGATTTATTCAACTCGCTAGTTGCTGACATTGCTAACCGTCATTCGCAGCTTAGGCTGCACCCTCTTCTTCTGTTTCTTCTATCGAATCCGGGTTGTCAGCAAATTCTTTGGTCGCTTTTTCTATATCTGACCTGTACTTTAACAAGACATTCACGGTCTCTGTAGCGACATCTGCATCAATTTTCTCAATTCCGAGTAAAAGAAGTGTTTTTGCCCAATCAAGAGTTTCCGACACGGAAGGATGCTTCTTCAAATCGAGTTGCCTTATTGAACGCACTATTCGGGCTATTTGATCAGCTAGATTTTCATCCATTCCTGGAATCTTTGCGTTAATTATCTGCCGTTCTCTTTCGAGATCTGGGTAATCGATATAGAGGTACAAGCACCTTCTTTTTAGAGCTTCCGAGAGTTCACGTGTGCCGTTTGAAGTTAAAAAAACTAAAGGCACTTGATTACCTACAACAGTCCCCAATTCTGGTATCGATACTTGATACTCAGAAAGTATTTCCAGCAATAATGCCTCAGTTTCAATTTCTACGCGGTCAACTTCGTCCACTAAAAGCACCACAGGTTCCTCAGCTCGAATTGCTTCTAGAAGTGGACGACTTAGTAGAAAATCTTCTGAAAAGAGATCGTCTTCTATTTCACTCCAGTCTCGAGTTTCATTCTCAGCTTGAATACGTAAAAGTTGTTTTTTGTAGTTCCATTCATAAAGAGCTTTTGACTCGTCAAGTCCTTCGTAGCACTGCAAGCGAATCAAACGCGCTCCACTCATTTCTGCAACGCTTTTAGCTAGCTGAGTTTTTCCTGTCCCAGCTGGCCCTTCGATTAGGACAGGTTTTGCAAGGCGGTCAGCTAAATAAACAATTCCAGCAATTCCATCATCTGCTAAATAACTAACATCGCTTAAACCTGAACGAACACCAGGTACATCTTTAAATCTATAATCCACTTGAATGAGCGTATCTTTCAACAAAGCTTCATCCTCAAGGAAAAAATAACTACTAACAAATAGTTATTATTAGAAAATACTTCGCCTAATCACGCTCAAACCACGCCGCGACTAACCTTCTATTAGAAATGAGGTAAAGAGAATTGGAACCCTCTAAAGAATCTTCCGCTATTTCCGGAAATGGTGGAGCGAAAAAGATTGGCACTGGGATACTACTCTCACGTTTAGCAGGTTTACTGAGAGAGTCTTTGCTTCGTTCTGTTCTTGGTCTTGGCCCTGCAGCTGATGCATTCACTGCAGCCTTACGGATACCTAATCTTCTACAAAATCTTTTAGGAGAGGGATCATTGTCAAGCTCATTCATCCCTGTATACAGCAAACTACTTTCTGAGGGCAAAGAAAAAGAGGCTGGCAATACTGCTGGTGCTGTTGCAAGTCTTCTAATAGCCTTTACAGGTGCACTGACTCTTGTCGGAATACTAATAGCTCGACCAATAGCAAAATTATTAACTCCAGGCTTCAGTTCAGACAAACTCGATTTAACAGCTGACTTAATCAAAATAACTACAGCCGGAATTGGTTTTCTAGTCCTTGCAGCTTGGTGTCTCGGTGTGTTGAACAGTCATAGAAAGTTCTTTCTCTCTTATGTTGCTCCTGTGATCTGGAATGCTGCACAAATTGTGATTTTGTTCATTGCTATAAGTAAAGATTGGGATCCTGTTAAAGCAGCAAGGGCTGCTGCTTGGGGTTTACTTATTGGTGGAATTCTTCAGCTTTTATTTCAGTTTTTTGGTGTTAGCAAATTACGGACTAAAATCTCCTTTTCATTTTCTTGGAAAAATGAACACGTACGGGAGATAATTAAACGCTTTAATCCCACAATCCTGAGTAGGGGCGTAGTCCAAATTTCAGCTTACTTTGATCTAGTTTTGGCTTCTTTACTAGTAACTGGGGCAGTCGCAGCACTGATGTCAGCACAGGTTCTGTACATTCTTCCAATAAGTCTTTTTGCTATGAGCATTGCAGCAGCTGAACTGCCCGAAATGTCTAGAAATACGGATGGTAAACACCTCGGCAACCGTTTGAATCAAGGAATAAAGCAGACTTCTTTCTTGATGCTTTTGACCTCAGTAATTTATGTGACAACAGGGGATCAAATCATTGGTGTTATTTTTCAATGGGGATCCTTCGATAGAGATGACAGTATTGTTGTAGCCGCAACTTTAGCTGCATATTCTCTTGGGATTCCTGCAATAGGTGTTTCGCGTATCTACCAAAGTGCTTTGTATGCGACTGGAGACACTAAAACTCCTGCATTCTCTGCAACCTTGAGGGTAATAATCTCTCTTATCTTCGGACTATTACTAATGTTTCCCTTGGATAGACTTTTTATTTCAAATTCAGCCTTAGAAAAGGTACCAGGATCAATTGCTGGAGACTGGGGACCATTAAGCCAAAGTCTCAGATCTTTGCCCGAAAACCCTCATTTGGGAGCTGTGGGGTTAGCTATTGGTTCAGCTATAGCCGCTTGGGCCGAAATGCTCTTTTTAGCTAGAAAAACTAATCAGAAAGCAACTCTAGAGTCTTCCCCCTGCTCTCCCATGGTAAAGCTTTTACCCGCAACGTTTTCAGCATTAATGATTTCAATCATTGCACGATGGCTCTTGTCGGACGCTAATGCAATAATAAACTGTTTAGTCTGCATACCTGCCGCAACACTCACCTACATCGCCGTCTCAAATAAAAATGGCGTAAGAGAATCTTTAGTTTTAATCGAAGGAACAAAAAGAAAATTACAAAATTTAAAATAAATTCAAGGAAGTATCACTAAATCGTCTGTATGAATGACTTCGTGAGAAATACCGTCTGGTAGTTGCGAGGTATTCAAACCGGCATTTGACATAACATCTTCTGAATTTTGCCTGACTATTCCTTTTGCAAAAATTTTTGACTTTTCATCAACTATTTCAACTGCATCACCGGCTTCAAAGTGTCCGACACTTTTAACTACTCCAGTCGGGAGCAAGGAAGCCCTTCTCTCTAAAGCTTTACACGCACCACTATCAACCATTATCTGTCCTGAAGAACCTACAGCAAATGCAATCCAAAGTTTCCTTGCACTCAAGCGTGCATCTCGAGGATGCACAACAGTTCCAATTCCATTTACCCCATTGCAAGCGTCTTCCAAGATCTCGGCACGTGAAGCGTCAGCTATTACAGTTCTTACGCCCGACCAACTTGCTATCTTTGCGGCTGCTAATTTCGAAGCCATTCCCCCACTTCCACGATCTGAGCTGCTACCTCCCGCGTACCTCTCCATCTCTTGATCTATTTCAATTATTTCTTCTATCAAAGAAGCTTCAGAATCCATTCTTGGATCTGCTGTAAACAAACCTGAAGTATCAGTAAGTAAAACCAATAGATCTGCTTCAACTAAATGA
Organism: Acidimicrobiales bacterium; assembly: GCA_030748555.1. Taxonomy (GTDB): domain Bacteria; phylum Actinomycetota; class Acidimicrobiia; order Acidimicrobiales; family MedAcidi-G1; genus MedAcidi-G1. The sequence goes on along the minus strand of JASMLT010000015.1, from coordinate 9,743 downwards.
GCGACTAAAGCAGCAATACGATCATTGTCACCGAAACGGATTTCGTCGTCAGCTATTGCATCATTTTCATTAACTACAGGGATCACCCCTAAATCTATAAGTCTCATCAAAGTATTTCGCGCGTGTAGATATTGGGAACGGACGAAAAAGTCCAGAGGAGCCAACAAAACCTGTCCGGTGAGCAACTGGTGCTTCGCTAACTCTTCTCGGTAAGTTCCTATAAGAGAACCTTGACCTACAGCAGAAATGGCTTGCAAAGTTGAGGGATCTTGCGGCCTATTTTCACCCGTCAACGCCAAGAAGGGAAGTCCGGCGGCTATAGCTCCAGAAGTCACTATTACGACGTCATTTCCAGAACTCTTGAGTGCTGCAGCTTCAGAGCAAATCTTTGAAACCGACTCTTGTGAAATCTCGCCGTCCTCATTCGTTATGGACGAGGTCCCCACCTTAACGACTACTGTTTTACTCATCCTCGTCATACTCAAATTCTAGTTTTCCTATCTTCACTATTTCGCCTTTTTTTACCTTTGCGCGGATTAATGCGCGATCTACACCCATATTTTTAAAGCGATCTTGCAAATAAGCCAATGCATCCGGATTACTCAAATCATTTAAATTCGCTATTCTTATCAACTCTCTGTCTTTAATTTCCCATTGAGTTTCAGCAACTCTTTCAACTCTTATCCCTTCAGGTTCGGGCTGATGCAAAATACGCGTGGGGTTAACAGGTTTATTTAAACGAACTTCTTCTATTAAGCCAGCGATTTGATATAAAACTTCTTTTACTCCAACACCAGTTATAGAGGAAATTTTTTGACCGTCGAATTTGCTACCTTCTACTGACATATCAGAGCGAGAACCGACAACAAGTCGCGGTCTGGATAACAATTCCGGGCGGTATGAGCTTAATTCATTTTCTAATACTGCCTTTTGTCGCTCAGGCGAAAACTCTGAAGTTTGAGAGAGATCTAAAAGTATCAATAAAATACTTGCTCTTTCAATATGTCTTAAAAACTGGTGCCCTAAACCTTTACCCTCACTCGCTCCTTCTATCAAACCTGGTATATCTGCAACAGTGAATTCAGGCACGCCGGGAGTTTGAACAACTCCTAAATTGGGTTCAAGAGTTGTAAATGGGTAGTCCGCAATTCTGGGCTTTGCTGCTGAAATTTTTGATATGAAAGTGCTTTTACCTGAATTTGGGAATCCTACCAATGCAACATCTGCGAGAAGACGTAATTCCATCCTCAACCATTTTTCTTCACCTTCTTCACCTTGCTCTGCGAAAGTCGGAGCCCTTCTTTTGTTACTCAGGAACCTTGCATTTCCTCTTCCGCCTCTTCCACCTCGCGCTGCCAACCATCGGTCTCCATTTTGTGACAGATCAGCTAAAACCTGATCTCCTTCTAACTCGTAGACGGTAGTTCCCTCTGGGACTTTGATAATTAATTCATCTGCCGATCTTCCATGACGCTTAGCACCTGAACCGTGTGTGCCATTTTTTGCTCGTCTGTGTGGATGATCCCGAAAAGCTAAGAGAGACGCTACGTTATGGTCAGCTTCGATCCAAATATTCCCACCATCTCCGCCGTCCCCTCCATCTGGACCACCGCGCGAAACATGGGCTTCACGTCTGAACGAAACAACTCCTGCGCCACCATTACCAGCGCTAACATTAATACCGCACTCATCAACAAAACTTGACATTTATATCTCCCAGAAGAGAATAATGAAAACTTACGAACTGCTCAAAAATCCTAAAAAATAGAGGTGTCTATTCTGAGTTGTTAGTGCTAAGACGAGTCACCTAGAACGTCGATTAGCTTGCGTCCTCTTCGAAAACCAAACTTAACAACACCGTCTGATGTAGCAAAAAGAGTATCATCAGCTCCTTTTCCTACATTGTGTCCTGGATGAAACTTTGTTCCTCTTTGCCGAATAAGAATACTTCCTGCTTGAACCTTCCCACCATCAAAAACCTTTACCCCTAGTCTTTGTGCGTTCGAATCCCGGCCATTTCGAGTTGACCCACCACCTTTGGTTTTCGACATTGAACTAGCCTTTCTTTATTCCAGTTATTTCTATTTCAGCAAGCTTTTGCCTATGACCCCAGCGGCGGCGCTGGTTACTTTTATTTTTGTATGTAAAAGCTTTAATCTTTGGACCTTTTGCGTCTGAAATTATCCGAGCAGTAACTTTTGAGCCAGTCAAAGATTCTGGTGTTGCCAAAACGTTCTTTCCGTCAACGAGCATCACTGGTTTTAATTCAACATCGGAATCTATCTCTCCGAGACGCTCTACCAACAGGCGCTGTCCTTGTTCCACACGGTACTGTTTTCCACCGGTACTTATTACTGCATACATCATATTAAGGTTAGCCGAATAGAAGCTCGTAAACACCGCCTCTGAGCAATTGCTAGCGGTGTTTACCTCCATCTGAAGCTGAAACAAGTTTTTCATCCAACACAAAACCGCGACCTGAACAATCCTCACACTCGTCAGCAAAAGATTCTATGAGTCCCTCACCTATCCGTTTTCTAGTCATCTCCACTAAACCCAATTCAGAGATATCAAATACTTGAGTTCGCGTTTTGTCGCGCAATAAAGCTTCTCGGAGTGAATCAGCTACTATTTCGCGGTTCTTTCCTAACTCCATGTCGATGAAATCTATAACAATGATCCCTCCTATGTCTCTCAACCTCAACTGATGTGCTATTTCTTCGGCAGCCTCAAGGTTGTTAGCCAGCACTGTCTCTTCAAGACTTGAAGAACCGACGTTCTTACCAGTATTTACATCAACCACTGTTAGGGCCTCTGTGCTTTCGATTATCAACGAACCCCCAGAAGGGAGCCAAACTTTTCTATCCAGGCTTTTCATTAGTTGTTCGTGCACGTGGTGCCTTTCGAACAATGAAAGTTTTTCTTCGCTTCTATCGTAGAAAGAGACCCTGTCAGCTATTGCTGGTGCGACACTCTCAGCATAGTTTTTAACTTTTTCGAACAATTCTCGGTCGTCAATTAAAACACCTCGAAAATCTTTGTTGAATTCTTCGCGAATATAGCGGAAAACTAATTCAGGTTCGCGGTAAAGAAGTGAAGGAACCTTTGCTTTTTTAGCAAATGAATTGATACTATCCCACTGTTCGATCAGTCGTGAGAGGTCTAAGGTAATCTCCTCTTCTGTCACACCTTCTGCTGCTGTTCTAACAATAATCCCATGTTCAGTCGGTTTAATCCGGTCGAGAATAGAACGCAAACGACGTCGTTCAGAATCGGGTAGGCGTTTTGAGATACCAAAAGTTTTACTCTCTGGTATCAATACTACAAATCTGCCTGCAAGAGAAACCTCTTGACTTAAACGGGCTCCTTTATGTGCGATTGGGTTTTTCGTTACTTGCGCGATAATTTTCTGATTTACTTTTAGCGCTTCTTCGATTTTAACGGAAGAAGATTGCTCCATGTCCTGTTCATCAAATAGCAAATCTCCACGATATAGAACAGCATTTTTAGGCGTTCCAATATCTACAAAAGCTGCCTCCATACCTGGTAGGACATTTTGGACTTTTCCCAAGTAAACATTCCCGTGGATCTCACTCCAATCATTTGCTGGATGCGAAACATAGTGCTCGATTAATGATCTTCCTTCTAATACCGCTACTTGTGTTACTCCTTCTGAAGAGCTGACACACATCAAATATCGCCCTATTGGTTTACCGCGTCGTTCTCTTCCACGCCGGTGACGAAGAGATCCTTCATCTAGATCTACTGGGGAGTGTCCTCCTATTCCCTCTACATGTTCTCTTTTAGAGGGATCCGCAGATCTTGTATTTTTGCGTTTTCGCTTTTGATTTTTCTGTTGTTGTTTATTTTCAGAAGAAGTCTTCCTGCCCTTTAAAGTGGGTGCAGGTTTACTATCTCCTATTTGTGGTTTTTTACCTTCTTTATCTCTCAAAGAAGGCTTGTCTTCTTTTTTCTTCTTTTCGTTCGGCATTAATTTGTTCCCTTCTAATCACGCCAAAACCTCAGCAGGCGCGGCAGGGTTAAGTTCGACTGACAATGGTTCAATTCGGTGATTTCCCTGCAAAGTTAATTGTTCTTTTCTTAGAACACGTACTGTTCTGAGTTCTGAGTTAATTCTTTTCAATAGATCTGTTGGTCTTAGCACACGTGGCTTAGTGCCTAATTCTGTAAGTATTGTAACTCCATCGGCATGCTCTTCAGCGATATCCATAGAGTGCACTTGGAATCTGACATCCTCAACTAGTAATTTCCCTTTTCTTTCACGTTCAATATTCAAAGATTCACTAGAAAATAGGTCATTTCTAATCTTTTTGAATTCTTCGACACATACACCTGAGACTCTTACTTCCCAAACGCATGAATCCACTGCTTCCTGTAATGAATCTTCTGATGTTGAAACTATTCCCACTGCTAAAGCGTTCATGCCAGTTGGTAAAGCTCTGTCGATTTCCTGCTGAATCAATATTGCATCGAAACCCTCTGTAAAAAATTCTGCACCTAGATATATGTCAACATATTCTGCTTCAGATTCAAATCCGGTTGGTAAAGCTAACCCGAATGAAATTCTTGGATGAGGCGAGAAACCCTGAGAATAAAGAACAGGAATGTTTGCCTTCCGCAAAGTTCTCTCCCATATTCTTGCGACATCTCGATGGCCAATAAAGCGTATCTTTCCTCGCTTTGTGTAGCGAACCCTTAAACATTTCATTCATTCACTCCGGAAGTTTGTAAGTTATTTGCTGTTCCAGTTTGAGAAATTAAAACCATTGTTTCACTGCTTTGTAGAGCCGCTACGCCTGTGCCTTGACTACCGCCAGCAGGTGGAACTGCTGATGCAACAACATGCTCTATTCCGTAACCAGTGCATGCGCCGCAGTCATAACAAGGTGTCCAACGGCAATCCTCGAGCCCTTGATTGTTTAGTGCATCTCGCCAATCCTGCCAAAGAAAATCCTTATGCAAGCCAGCAGACAAATGATCCCACGGCAATACTTCACCTTGCTCTCTGTGTCGATAAGAAAAATCTTCTATTGATAAACCTTCCTGCTGCATTGCATTTTTCCAAAGATCAATATTGAAATGCTCACTCCATTCTTGGAAGACACCACCTTCTTTCCACACTTTTTCCAAAACAGGTGCTAACCGTCTATCTCCACGAGACAATATTCCTTCCACAACAGTTGCCCTGCTGTCATGCCATTTAAGTTTTAGTCCTTTAATTTTTTTAGCAGCATCTCTGAGAAGATAGATCTTTCGTAAAAGTTCCTGCTCAGTGTTTTGTCCGAACCATTGAAAAGGTGTACCGGGTTTTGGAACAAAGCCACCCACGGAAACAGTTACAGATGGATTTTTATGATATTTCCTTCCAATCTCAAGAGTTTTTTCTGCCAGATCAACTATGCCTAGAGTGTCTTCGTCTGTTTCTGTTGGTAATCCAATTAAAAAATAAAGTTTAACCCTTCGCCATCCCTGTGAATAAGCAGATTCAACTGCGGCGAACAAGTCATCATCGCTTATTAATTTGTTTATAACTTGTCTCAACCGCCATGTTCCCGCTTCTGGAGCGAAAGTCAATCCCGTTTTCCGCGCTTGCTGCATTTGTGAGGCGGTGTCTACTGTAAATGCATCCACACGAAGACTGGGCAAGGACACCGACACAGGACTGCACGAATCTTGAGTCATAACTTCTGAAATGACATTTTCAATTCCACTGAAATCTGCACTACTGAGGGAGGTCAAAGAGACTTCGTCATATCCAGTTCTTTTGAGTCCTTTTTCCACCATCGAAACAATTTGCTCTCGTGGTCTTTCCCTTACAGGTCGAGTAATCATTCCAGCTTGGCAAAATCGGCAACCTCTTGTACAACCGCGAAATATCTCCACATTTAACCGATCGTGTACAACTTCTGTAAGTGGCACCAATTGATTTTTGGGATAAGGCCAAGCCCCCAAATCAGAGATTGTTCGCTTTTCTACCACATTCGCTATATTTTCTTGGAGTTTCGGCGATATAGAGACAAGTCTTCCATTTGAAAAAGTGGCTTCGTAGAGTGAAGGAATATAAACACCGGGTAATTCTGCTAGTTCTTTCAGCAACTCGCTTCTATCCAGTTCTTTTTCTGGTTTCGATTTCCAATGAGAAAATATTTCACTTATCTCGCCAACTACTTCTTCCCCATCCCCTAGTACAGCGAGATCTATAAAATCAGCAACAGGTTCTGGATTGTAAGTGCAATGCCCTCCTGCAATGACAATCGGATGCTTTGCATTCCGTTCCTTTGAATAGAGAGGGACATCAGACAGATCCAGACATTCCAATAGGTTCGTATAAACCAACTCTGCAGAAAGATTGAAAGCCAAAATGTCAAACTCTCCAGCAGCACGATGGGTGTCAACTGAAAAAAGTGGGATCTTGCGTTTTCTCATCTCGCGCGACATGTCCACCCAAGGTGCATACGAACGTTCCGCTGTTGAATCATCGCGCTCATTCAATATTTCATAAAGTATTTGTAAACCTTGATTAGGTAAACCGATCTCGTATGTATCTGGATAGATAAGAAGCCACGAAGCTTTCTCCGGAGAATGTTCAGGGGCAATCATCCCGTCTTCTCCACCTATATACCTTGCAGGCTTCTCTACATCATCTAGAAACTGTTCGAGCTCATTCCATAGCGAACTCATAAGATCAATAGTAGCGCTTCCTTTTTAAGATTAATTAGTTGCAAGTCAATTTGATCTCTCATGGCGTCTCATGTGAACACTTTCGACTAGCCCCAGTCCAAGAAAGGTCGACACTACAGAAGAACCCCCGTAACTAATCAGAGGTAACGGAATTCCTGTAATAGGCATTATCCCAGTTGACATTCCAACACTCTGAAAAGTTTGAAAAAGGATCATGCAAAATATTCCGACAGAAATCAGCAGCCCAAAAGTGTCTTCAGCCAATCTTCCAATCCTCCAAATTCTGAATAACAAAAGGCTTATGAGTGTTAGCACAAAAACACTTCCCAAAAATCCTGTTTCTTCCGCAATCACTGTAAATATGAAATCTGTTTGTTGCTCAGGAACCAAATCCGATCTGTTTTGTGTGCCTTCAAACAACCCGCTTCCAGTAATCCCACCATTACCTATTGCTATTTGTGCTTGTTCAAGGTTGTAACTTGCAGCTGTGGATTCATCATCATTAACGAAGACTAGCAATCTTGAAACTTGATATTCCTCAAGGGTTTCTGATTCAAATACAGCTATTACTCCTGTCAAGAGGATCAAAAATAAAATAAGTAAATAACGCCCTTGAATGCCGGCCGCCACTACCATTCCAGCTGTTATCGCTCCGTACACGAGAATCGTCCCTAAGTCGGGCTGGGCGAGGATAGCCACAACTGGTAAAGCAGAAACAACAAGTGTGAGTATTAATCTTTTTTTACTTATTTTCTCATCACCGCCCAGTAAGAATGCGAGCACTACCACTATCCCAATTTTGCAGTACTCCGAAGGTTGAAAGTGATAAATTCCAAATTCATACCAGCCCTTGGTTCCCTTTTTCTCAACACCTAAAAATAAAACAGAAAAAAGTAACCCAAGGATTGCCAAATAAATTAATGGTGCAAGTCTTTGAAGTCTTTTATGACCGATTGCTGCAACAACTACCATGCCGATAATTCCCAGTAAGAGGAAAATTGCCTGTCTCTGAACATATAAAATTTCATTTTTCGCAACTATCTCAAAAGGCTTTTTAGTCGCTGAATAAATCATCAACAACCCAACCCCGCTTAAGAGTAAAGCAAGTGCCGGGATCGAAAAATCAATATGGCGTAAAAGTTTGCTTTTTCCAAAATTTGGAGTTCTAATATCAACCATCTCATCTACTCCGTAGTCAACGTACTTGACGAAATGCTTAACTGGTCTACGGGTGATAGGAGGGATTCAATTACCTGGTCGCAATTAATTTCGATTCCACGCACCCTAACAGTCCCATCTGGACTCAAAGTAGGTCCGAAAATCTCCACCTCAGATTCACTGAAACTTTCTAAATTCGTCAAGGAATCACTTTCTCTCCAAATATACCAATCAATACATAGTGGTAATGACGCTGAAACTGCATAACGGTTTTCGGTCGTTAGTGCTTCAGGAACCTCATTTTCGACTACTTTCTGCAAAACTCTTGCACTCATGGGTGCTGCCACAGCACTACCAAAACCGGCTTCTTCTAAGATCACTACCATTACGTAATCTGGGTCTTGAGCTGGAGTAATTGCTGCAAATAAAGATGAATCGGCTTTCCCTCTAACCTCAGCTGTTCCGGTTTTTCCTGCTGTCGGGAAATTTTCTAATGGGAAAAATGCACCATCTGTAGCTACTGAATTAAACGCCCAATAAGCAGTTCCTTCTATATCTTCTGTTACACCCACAAGTCCTCTAAGTACTCTATTTCTGAACTCCGGATCAATTTCAATTTCTTTTTTTGGTCTTTCCCCAAATTCTTTAAGTACTTCACCGTTTCTGTCGAATACAGATGAAACAACATTTGGGGCGAAATTCGTCCCTCCATTCGCGAATGTTGCATATGCATTAGCTAATTGAAGAGGTGTCACTAGCACGTCCCCCTGGCCGACAGAAATATTTACATTGTCTCCCGGATACCAATTCCCGTTCGGAAAAATTTCAGGATTCTCTTCGTGACGTTTTTTTCGTTTCTCAGGACTTGGGATATATCCATCTTGTTCGAACGGTAGTTGAATTCCAGTCTGCATACCGAGCCCATACAAAGTTGCTGTCTCTTGGATCGCGTTATCGGGATGCTTTGGATTTATATAAATAGATTCCCCAATTGTGTAGTAATAAACGTCACTTGAAACAGTGAGGCTTCTAATGAGGTCAACATCTTCATATGGTTTACTTCCGGCATTTCTAAAAACACACCCGCCTGCTGTTTCTAAATCTTCTGCATCAGCACGGCAACTTTGCAAGAAATATTCACCAGGGTCATCTATAGGCTCATCAGCTTCTTTTACTCTCCCAGTGCCAAAAACGTCCTCGTGCCATGCAGCATGTGCTGTAAAGATTTTGAAAGTTGAACCTGGTGCATATTCGCCTTGTATAGCCCTATTAAACATCGGTAAGTCATTTACTGGGTCATTCAATTCAAGCCAACGCTGTACAGAATAACCTCCAATTGATTCGTTTGGATCGTAGGTGGGAAATGAAGCCATAGCTTTAATTTCTCCACTTTTTGGAGAAATTATCAAACTCGAACCGCCCGGGGCTATGAATGGTAAAGGTTCTGTATTTTCTTCTGATGTTTCCGGAATTTTATCGCGAGCTAAATAAATACTCCTTTCAAGTTCATTTTCAATAAGGTTCTGTAGATCTATATCTATTGTTAAATGAACGTCATTTCCTGCTATTGGAGGTTTAAAAAGATCTGTTCTTTCGCGTATTACTCTTCCTCTCCTATCAACCTCAACTACCTTTTTCCCGTTCGTACCTCTAAGATCATTTTCGAACATCAACTCAATCCCAGACTTACCTATCTGATCTCTTAGCGAATAATCTTTTCCTTCGACAGGCTTTCTGGTTGAAAGTTCAGAATTAGTAACTGGGCCCACCCAGCCGAGAACATGGCTTGCCAGTGATCCGTAAAGGTAAGAGCGAACAGAACGGTCCTCTACTTTTATTCCGGGATAACGATTAGGTCTCTCGCCGAAATAAACGAGTAAATC
>JASMLT010000014.1 GCA_030748555.1 Acidimicrobiales bacterium | reverse complement strand
GCTCCGACTACGACTGTTGCTCCGACTACGACTGTTGCTCCTACTACGACTGTTGCTCTGACTACGACTGTTGCTCCTACTACAACAGCAGCACCGATCATTTTGACTGATTCGTTCAGAGGAGTAACAGCTGAAACGATAAAAGTTGGTTTTACGTCAATCGACTTTGAGCTCTTTAACGAACAGTTTCCTGGCCTAAATCTGACTTATGCCAATTACCCACCAATGGTGGATGTCTTGGTGGAAGACCTAAATGCAAGAGGTGGCATTTTAGGAAGGAAAGTAGAGATAATCCATCGTTTATTTTTGCCGGTCGGACCTTTGACAGCGGAAGTCGCATGCGTTGAATTAACAGAAGATGAAGAGGTTTTCGCTGTGCTGAACGGATTTGCTGGCCCTGGGGCTGAGGGCGTCAATGAATGCTTCACAGACACTTATGAAACTATTCTCGTAGGAGCAAAACCCACAATTGAACAATTAGAGCGGGCACGAGCATCTTGGATAACTAGTGACATGAATCTCAGCAGAAGAGGAGAAGCTTTTGTGAGTCTTTTAAGACAGACAGGCAGCCTTGAAGATCTTGGACGGATAATGATTTGGGGTGCAGATCCAGAATCTGAACCTGTAATGGCTGAAGTAAAAGAATTACTTGAAGCAGAAGGTGTTTCGGTTCCAATTGTCACATCGAATGAAAACACTGGAGATGAAACAGCAACAATAGCTTTCTTAGAGGTGGTTCTCGAGAAGGCAAGAAGCGAAGATGTTTCGACCATTTGGTTCGTGGGGGAAGCTATTTACGCGATGGAATACCTTTTCGGTTTAGGGGATGAATTTAATTTGTTGTTGCATAATGGTGATTCTCTAAATATGTGGTCCCAAGAACCACCTCCAGAGATCGAAAATTCTGGATTAATTCTTACTAACAAATCCTTTGATAGGCGAGAAGATCCTTCTTTCGCACACTGTATGGATCTTGTTGAAACGGCACTCGGAATCGAAGTGAGACCACCAGATCAACTTGAACCGGAAGCCACAAATTATTGGCCAGGCACAGCAGGATCATGCCAGTTTTTGTCTTTATTTGAAACAGTGGCAACCGCTGCCGGTCCGGATTTGACTAATGAAACTTTCACACAGGCAGCGGCTACTATGGGCAACTTTTCCTTACCGGGTTATAAATATGTCTCACTTGGCTCCGACAAGTTTGACGCGAGGGATTCGCTGATTTTAGGCCGTTGGAACAAAGAAGAAGAGCAATGGGAGGCTATTTCCGAGGAAATTAACACCTCGGAATAAATTCGGATTGGCAGAAATAATTAGCTTTATGTCTTAACGCGGTTAAGCCGTCTTTGAGTTTTGTTAGGGTAGAAATCCACTGGGAGTCCAACTATTGGGAGTTGACATATATGGATGAGAAAAAAGAATTCCGGACTATGTCAGGGGTTCCAGTTGCTTCTGTTTACGGAGATGGACCATTACCTGGTGAGTTCCCGTACACACGCGGGATACATTCAGGCATGTATAGAGACCGGTTGTGGACGATGCGAATGTTCGCTGGTTTCGGGACAGCAGAAGACACAAATATTCGTTTCAAAGATCTTCTACGAGCTGGAGGCACAGGGCTCTCAACAGCTTTCGACATGCCAACTCTTATGGGTCGTGATTCTGATGATGAATGGTCAATAGGCGAAGTAGGGCGTGCTGGCGTGGCAGTCGACACTCTTGACGACATGATCGACCTTTTCGCTGACATTGATCTAGGTCAAGTATCCACGTCGATGACCATTAACGGACCTGCAGCAATTCTTCTCGCAATGTACGTGGCAGTTGCCGAACAAGGTGGAGTGGAAAGATCGAAACTCAATGGAACACTCCAGAATGACATACTTAAGGAGTATCAGGCTCAAAAAGAATATATTTTTCCGCCACGACCATCTGTCCGTCTAGTAAGTGATGTGGTTAGTTTCACAACTCACGAGATGCCACGGTGGAATCCGATTTCCATATCCGGTTACCACATTAGAGAGGCTGGTTCCACGGCTGCACAGGAGCTTGCTTTCACTTTGGCTAACGGATTTGCATATGTTGAAGCAGCACAGGCAGCTGGTTTAAATGTGGATGACTTCGCACCGCGGCTAAGTTTCTTTTTCAACAGCCATTCAGACTTCTTTGAAGAGATAGGAAAATTCCGTGCAGCAAGAAGAATCTGGGCTAGATGGTTACGTGATCGCTATGGAGCTCAAGATGAACGTAGCCACAAACTTCGTTTCCACACACAAACTGCCGGAGTGTCACTAACAGCCCAACAGCCTGAAATAAATATTGCACGTGTCGCTATACAGGCTTTAGCAGGTGTCATCGGTGGGACTCAGAGCCTGCATACAGATAGCTACGATGAAGCTCTAGCTTTACCAACCGAGGATGCAGCGAGAATTGCTTTACGAACACAACAGATTGTTGCTCACGAAACAGGTGCAACCAGTGTTGCTGACCCTTTAGGAGGGTCAGACTATGTTGAGTGGATGACAGACGAAATGGAGAGACAAGCCGAAGAAATTTTCAACCACTTGGAAGAATTGGGCGATGGTTCAATCCTCGAAGGTGTGTATGTCGGAATAGAAAATGGTTGGTTTGTCGGAGAAATTGCAGATGCCGCATACAGGTTTGAACGCGAAGTGAACAGTGGTGAGCGTCTAATAGTAGGTGTGAATTCTTTTACAGAGGGCGGAGATGAAGAGATCGACCTACTGAGTATTGATCCCGGAACTGAAGAAACTCAACTAAAGAGGTTGGAAGAAATAAAGCAGTCAAGAGACAGTGACTCAGTTGAAAAAGCATTAAACAGGCTTTCCGTAGAAGCATCTGATCCAGAAATAAACCTTATGCCAGCAATAATCGAAGCGGTAAAAGTCAGAGCAACAGAAGGTGAGATTGTGCAAGCACTTGAATCAGTATTCGGAACTTATGTAGAAAAGGCATTCGTATGAACAAAAAAGAAAACGCACCCATACGAATAGTTCTCGCAAAATTAGGTCTAGACGGGCATGACAGGGGTTTAAAAGTTGTAGCGAGAATGTTGAGAGACGCTGGTATGGAAGTTGTTTATTTAGGCTTGAGGCAGACAACTGAGATGGTTGTGACAGCAGTTGAGCAAGAAGATGCAGATGCGGTGGGCATATCTATGCATAATGCAGGACACTTAACACTGGCACCTCGGATAGTTAAAGCTTTAGAGGACGCCGGTCTTGATGTTCCAGTTGTTGTAGGAGGGATAGTGCCTGAAAGTGATCTGGAGGCTATGGCTGAAGCAGGAGTAGCTGGAGTTCTAGGTCCTGGTTCTTCTGCTGAAGATGTAGCTACGTGTGTTCGTGAGGCAGTGGCCGCCCGTGGCGAGTGAAGACTCAACATTAATTTCGCTTGTAGAGAAGGCCAGTGAAGGTGACCGACGTTCAGTTGGTCGGCTTTTAACACTTGTAGAAAGGGGAGGCGATTCTGCCGAACAGGTTGCAGAAGCGACTCATACACTTTCGGGTAAATCACACGTCATAGGCATCACTGGAGCTCCCGGAGCCGGAAAGTCGACTCTTACAGCTTGCTTGGCGAGAGATTTAGCGGTATCTGAATATAAACCTGCAGTGTTAGCAGTTGACCCATCATCGCCTCTGACGGGAGGAGCTATTCTTGGTGATCGAGTGCGAATGGAAGAAGCATCAGAAGCAGGAGCTTTCATCCGTTCAATGGCGACAAGAGGACATGCTGGCGGCTTAGCACTTGCAGTTCCCGGGATGGTGCGAGTATTCGATGCTTTCGGATTCAATCCAATAATTATTGAAACTGTAGGAGTGGGTCAGGTTGAAGTCGATGTTGCCTCAGCAGCAGACACAGTGGTGGTGGTCGTTACATCAGGATGGGGAGATGCCGTGCAAGCTAATAAAGCTGGTCTGCTTGAGATTGCTGATCTTTTTGTTGTGAATAAAGCGGACCGCCCTGGAGCAAGTGATGCGAGAAGAGACCTGGAACTAATGATTGACTTGTCGCAATTAACCGGTCAAGCGGTTAGAAGGCCCGAAATCGTGATGACCACAGCCACTGAAGGCGAAGGGTTGGATGAATTCAAGAAGGCTATTTTTGAACATAAGGAACTTTTGTTTGAAGGAGAGCAAATTTCGATAAGACGGTCAAAACGCTGGAAGGCTGAAGTCAGATCACGCTTGGATTATTTACTTTCAGAAGTAGCAACAGAATCCATAGAAAATTTAGAAGAGGAAAAGGGCTCTTCTCCAGGTTCAGTAGCGCGTAAAATAGCAAAAAATCTCTTAAAAAAAGATGAATTACGTTAAATCAGCTAGAGACAACTCCCATGCCGTTAAGATCTGAACCTTGAATTCAAAACTACGTTCAATAGTTGGACGCCTTATAGAAGGCTATGCTCAGCGGCTCTTTCGTTATATGGGAGTGACTGTCATTAATACCATTGTCGGCCAGTCGGTACTGTTTATATTTCACGCAGTAATTGGATTGCCAGGAATGGTCGCTAACGCATGTGCAGTAGCGATCAGCACGATCCCCGCTTATTTACTGAGCCGGAATTACGTATGGGAACAACCAAAAGGTGATCACTCTGTTGGAGGAGAGATAGCACCATTCTGGATGCTGGCCTTTGCCGGACTCGCTCTTTCAACAGCAGTTGTAGGAGTGGTAGACGGAATCTTTGGTGGTACATGGTCAGTTCAAATCGCAAATGCTTCTGCTTATGGGACTCTATGGATTGTGAGATTCTTGGTTATAGAGCATCTTCTCTGGGGGGATTCAGTTGATAGTGACCCAGAAGAACCACAAAGCGATGAAAAACTCACGGTTTAACTTTGGATAAACACGAAAAGTTATTGTTTGAACTGACTGAATCAGTAAAAGGTTTCATGCCGGCCGATGAAGGGCTAGCACTAAATCGACATGGAACCTCATTAGATGTTGAAGGGCCATTTCTCGAAGTTGGAAGTTATTGCGGTAAATCAGGTATTTATCTAGGTTCCGCAGCAAAGGAAACTGGAAGGCTTCTTTTTTCCGTTGATCACCACAGAGGTTCGGAGGAAAACCAACCAGGGTGGGAATGGCATGATCCTGAAATGGTCGATCCGGAAACCGGATTAATAGACACTTTGCCGGAATTTCGTCTCAATATAAAAAAAGCAGGTTTGGAGGACAGTGTCGTGGCAGTTGTAGGCGATTCGCCAACAATTGCAAAAAATTGGACCACACCTTTGGCGTTGTTATTTATCGACGGGGGGCATGGTGCAGAACCTGCTCATGCAGATTATGAAAATTGGGTACCAAAATTACTTATTGGCGGGAAGCTTTTGATACATGATGTATTCGAGAACCCCGAAGAGGGCGGCAGGCCACCGTTTGAAATATTTCAGCGAGCTATGGATTCTAAGTCTTTTGAAGAGATAGAAGCAGTGGGTTCTTTAAGAGTTCTTAAACGAGTCGATTCCGGTATTTAGCACCAGCTCAGTTTCGGTTAATCGAGATCAAGAATATGTTCCTCGGTGTCTATTATTTCAGGAAGTCCAGCCTGACCCGTAAAAATACCTGAGGCAGGACTTGATTGAGATATTGCATCGGCAGCCAGAATAACTGCGGCTGAAGAATAAGTCGTTTTTTCAGCTTCCGGAAAAGACTGTTTTGCCGGATGAACAACTCCAGTCAAGTAATGGCCATCTATTTGTCTCATGTCCTGACTCCAAAGGAAAAGAGATTCAGCCATTTGGGTGTCTCCGGCAGTTAAATAAGCAATTGCACATTCACAAGTTTCAGCTGTTGTCACCCAAGGCTGGTCACTAACGCAGCGAACTCCTTTATTATCCATGATGAAAATATCTGATTTTTCAGTAAGCAAATTTTTGCCCTGATCTCCAGAAACAACTCCAGAAAGCACCGGATAATACCAATCCATCGCCCATCTCTCTTTAGGAGCGAATGCTTTGTCAGGGTATTTTCTAACTACATGAGCAAGATTGGCGAGAGATAGTTCCCAATCAGGTCTTTCATGTCCCAGTTCTTCTGCTACTGATATAGCGCAACGTAAACTATGGCAGATACTTGAAGAACCGGTTAGTAGGGCGTATGACCATGGGGTGCCATCAGGGTGCATAGCCCAGATAATTTCTCCGCGTGGGGTCTGTAGACCAAGCACGAAATCGATAGCTGGTTCAACCACTGACCACATATTTTCAAGAAATCCGCGATCATGAGTCATAAGCCAGTGATGCCAAACTCCTGTTGCCACATATGCAACTACATTGGAGTCATGTTTTGGGTCCTCTACCCCATTTTCAAGGTAGTAGTGGTGCCAAGCGCCATTAGGTAGTTGATTTTCCTTCAACCACAGATAAGCCTTTTCTGCTGCATCTAGATGGCCAGTTACAGCAAGTGCCATTGCGGCTTCTATGTGGTTCCATGGATCTGAATGACCACCTGGGAACCATGGAATCATCCCATTTGGAAGCTGCCATTCAATTATTGCTTCGGCGGTTTCTATTAGTTCTTTTGTGCTAACAACATTCGGGATATTAGGAAGAGACATTTTTAGACTCCATCGCTGGTTTAGAAGCGTAGACAACGAGGCTTTTACCTAAAAAGGGACTTAGAAGTTTTTCCAGAAATCTTGTAATCCAAGGTGATTTCTCGATGTCCCAAGCAAGCACTTGATGATAGGTTCTCACGAAAAAGTTGTCCTGTATCGGTTTATTAGGACCAATTATGCAACGCAGCCACCAGTAGGGACTGTGGAGTGCATGAACTCGGTGATGGCCCTGAGGGTTTAATCCTGAATCTGAAATCATTTTTGTAAGTTCTTTTCTCTTATAAATTCGTACATGGCCCCCTACGGCTTTAGGAGCGTAGTAATCATCTGACAAAGACCAGCATATTTTTTCTGGGAAACGAGAAGGAATGGTGATAGCCAGAGTTCCTCCAGGGTTTAGAACACGTTCAAGTTCACTCAGGGCTCCTGAGTCATTATCGATATGTTCCATTACTTCAGAGCAAATGATTCGGTCGAAGGAATGGTCAGCGAAAGGTAACCGGGTTGCATCACCGTTAGCAGTTTCAATCGCTATTGGTGGTTTTATCTCACCCTGCTCGTACATAACACCAGCCACCGCTCTCACTTGTTTCAGCTCTTCAAAACCCAAGTCACAAGCTATAACTGAAGCTCCGCGCCTCAGAGCCTCGTATGCATGACGTCCAAATCCACAGCCCATGTCCAGAATTCGGTCCCCAGACTCCACTCCTAGAAGATCATAATCAGCTGTCAACATGGGGATTAGCCTTTGCTCTCAGCGAGAAGTAAGTGGTACTGCTCTACAGTTCTTAAAGCAGTGTGATGCCAACTCCAGTTTTCTATAACCCTCTGTCTTCCGTTCTTTCCGACTCTCGAACGACTTTCAGGGTTATCCAAGACTTTCCCGATCATTGAGGCTAAAGCTTCACTGTCCCCAGGTGGTACTTGAAAACAAGTTTCATCATGCGGCCCAGCGACTTCCGGTAGAGCACCACCGGTGGTAGTGACTAACGGAACTCCACACGACATTGCCTCAATGGCTGGAAGCGAGAAACCCTCATACAAAGATGGGACTACAGCAATTTGCGCTTCGCTGTAGAGTTCCACAATTCGACTGTCAGAGACTCCATGGATCCAGCTAACACAATCGGTCAATCCCAGCTCATCAATTACATCTGTTGACGAACCACCTTCGGAGGGTTTCCCAATTATTACCAACTCTACATCACGTTCAGTTTTCAGTTTTGCGATTGCTTCGAGGAGGTATTTAAGTCCCTTCATAGCTACATCAGCACTAGCTGTTGTCACGATCATCCCAGCTTTTCGTTCCACTCCGGGAACAGGTGCAAACAGTTCAGGGTCAACTCCCACAGGCACGACATGTATACGATCTGGGTCAACTTTGTGATCGGCGGTTATATCTACTTTTGATGATTCAGAAACAGTCATAACGCGATTCATGCGTTTCGCCACCCGGGTTTGCATCTTGGTGAAGGCATACCAACGTCTTTTTGAAAATGACTCAAAAAGAGTCCTTGAATGAGCAATTTCTAGACGCCTATCAACTGTAATTGGATGATGGATGGTTGACAGTAAAGGAAAACCAGCCTTTTTTTGAAGTAAGGCCAACCCCCATCCTAAACACTGATTGTCATGAACAAGATCAAACTCATCTCTTTTCGACTTCAGATAGTCCCAAGCTCTCAAACTGAAAGACAGGGGTTCTGAAAAGTTGCCAGTATTGAAACTAGCTACTTCGAGGAAGTCCCATTTGGTTTTAAGTTCCCAGATTCTCGGTTTCCTCATAGGGAAGTGGTCATTGAAAATATCGAGACTGGGCAGACGAACGAGTTCCACCCGTTCGTCCAGTTCTGGATAAGGCTGACCAGAGAGGACTACAACACTATGCCCTAAATCGGCAAGAGCTTTTGTCAAGTGGCGCGTGTAGATGCCTTGACCACCGCAATGAGGTTTGCCTCTGTAGGAGAGATAAGCGATACGTAATTTGCGATTACTATCGATAGGGCTATTTTCGGATTTAGACATTAGAACATTCTCGCTGGATTTTTGTCCGATTACTCACTGGTAATTAGATACTGTTTAGTTATGCGAGCTTTGGTGCAAAGAGTTAGAGAAGCCACTGTAAGGGTTGAAGACCAACAAGTAGGAGCCATAAATCAAGGATTGTGCGTATTCGTGGGAGTCACGCATGATGATGGACCTGAAGAGTGCGATTTGCTGGTCAACAAACTTCTTCATCTGAGGATTATGGACGATGAAAATGGTGTGATGAACAAGTCCGTTATAGACAACGAGGGCGAAATTTTGATTGTGAGCCAGTTCACGCTTTATGGCGATATTTCTAAAGGACGACGACCCGCATGGTCAGCGGCAGCATCACCGGAACAAGCTGAGCCATTGATTGAAAAGGTTGTAGAAGGTTTAAAAGCAGGGGGGGTTAAAGTGCAAACAGGAAAATTTCGACAGCATATGTTGGTTGATTTGACCAATGATGGCCCTGCAACACTGATGATCGAAATATAAATATTCCTAAAAGAGACTTTATTTTCTGTTGAAAAAGTGAGGGCGACGGCCTAATCCGAAAAGCGTTAAAGAGATTGCCAACATCGGCCAAATGCCTATTTTCGTGTACCAGGTACTTCCTGTTCGTATACCTACATCTGCTTGTATTACAGCTTGTTCGCTGATTCCAGTCCGTTGTAAAACCTTGCCTGAAGGGTCGATGACCGCACTGAAGCCAGTGGGTGCAGATTGAAGCAACCAACGACCGGTTTCGATAGCTCTTAGTCGACTTGATGCGACTTGTTGGCTTTGAACTTGTGTTAACCAATAACTGGCCCCATTTGTTGGATTGAGAATTATTCCAGCCTCGTGTTCTGCAGCTTCGCGTGCTCGTTCCTCGAAGAAAACTTCCCAAGAGACGACGACTCCGAGTTTTCCAAGCGATGTTTCAATTACAGCAGGTTCAGTTCCGGGTCGGACATCGCGTGCAGGAAGACTGTTTTTTGCAAAGCGTTCCACTAAACCCCTTAGAGGGACAAACTCTCCAAAAGGCACAGTTCTAACTTTGTCAAATCTCCCCGCAACCTGCCCTCCGGGTTCAATCACCTCCACATAATTCAAATTTGAGGTTGTGTCATCTGGATCTTTATGAAACCACCCTGCAGCGATAACTGTGTCAAATGACTTGGAGATACTTTCCAGAGTCAAACGAGCATCATCTGAATATAGACGACTGGGATTTTTATCAGCTTCAGGTAGATCAGGGTCAGGATTTACTACATTTTCAGGCCACACAACCAAATCCACGGGAGTTTCAACATTGTTAGTAGCAGAAACTTGATTGGCGAAAACTATTGCAGCGCCTGTGGGGGTCGCTCGAGTGCGTTGCGGCCCTCCGCCTTGGACCACAGCGATGTTTATACTTTCAATTTCACGTCCATTGGGTGCGAATGCGGTTATTGTTCCAAGTCCGACAGTTAATATCATCGCTGTTGCCAGAACTTTCACAGTCTTTCTTGGAGTTCTAATGATGGTGCTTATAAAACAGCCAGCAGATGTGGCAACAGCGACAATAAGTAAAGGGCCGGCAACTTTAGACAAAGGGGCTACAGGCCCTGAAGCCTGACCGATCGGAATTGATGCAAGCGGAACGCCGCCAAAAGGAAATCTCCAACGAGCTAGTTCAACCAATGTCATAATTCCAACAAGTGCCAATTGGCGTCCTTTTCTTGGCGGCACAAGAGCCATTCCGATGGCAAGGAAGCTTGAATGGATCAGACCTGCTGCGATCCATCCGGGTGGAGTTAGGTCGATCATCCAAAAAGTGGAGGGTAAAAGCCAAGCTAAACCGACCGAGAAACCCAGAACAAACCTCTTTATTGCATTCTTGTTCGCTATAGAGATATCCAAAATAGCTATTCCCACAAAAGAACAAGGCCAGAAGCCCCAAGGGGGGACCGAAGCTGCGATTAACAGACCAGCAACTAAAGGTTTTAAAAACTCAGATCTGAACAGGAATTTTCTCAATTTGTTCCGAACTTTTCTACTACCGAAGCTGCAGCTTCGTTTCCTGAGCGAACAGACGCAGGTATCCCGACACCGAAATGGTAAGAACCTGAGATAAACACCCCAGGTGCCTCATCTGCCAATAATTCGGTGGTTTCTTCCATTCTTTGCAAATGCCCTATCTTAAATTGGGCTAAAGCTTCTGGCCATCGAGTTACACGGAATTCAATAGGTTGAGAGTCTAAACCCAAGGTGATAGCCAAATCATCGATTAAGTGTTCAACAAGTTCTTCATCACCGAGAGCGTCGTGTCTCTGGTCATCGATGCGTCCAGAAGAGACTCGGATTAGTGTTTGCGACCCATCGTCTAGATGCTCCCATTTATTACCTGAGAAAGAACACGCTGTCATTAGCATTCCGGCAGATCTCGGAACCAGAAACCCACTTTGACCTTTTGGAATATTTATATCTGAGTTCTTGAAAGCGAAGCTCACAAGAGAGACTGAAGCATGTTCTATTTCGGAAAGCCGAGAACCGGTCGTGGGTGAAACTGAAGTTAACAGCTTCGCTGCATTCTGAGCAGAGGTAGCTAGAACCACAGCATCAGCTATTTCTGAACCGGCGTTGGTTTCTAAAACCCATTGTTTATCAGTGCGATTTATAGAAGTGACATTTGAATCTTTTCTAATCGATTCGCTGACCTGTTCGGTAAGTTTTTCTACAATGTGACCCATCCCATTGGGGTGAGTGTAGAAAACTGGTGATTCAGAGTCAGAGTTTTGTTGTGTTTCTCTAAGTGCTGCAACAAGGCCTTCTTCATGACGGGCGGCTTCCAATAGTTGCGGAGCCATAGTCTCGCAACTCATATCATCGACAACTCCCGCGTTGATTCCTCCTAGAAGCGGATCAACGAAAAGTTCAAACACGGAATCACCAACACAATCGCGAACTAAGGAACCTATAGAAACATCGACTCCTTCAGGTACCGCTTTACTGGGTTTACCTCCTTGTTGTATTTTTAGGAAATCGTCAGGATCCAACAATTGCGACGGTAGTGAATCATGGTCAAGAGGAATCCCGAGAACGTTCGGGGATGGCAGTGGCTCTAATGATCCGTTTGCCCAAATTGATGCAGAACGAGAACTAGGAGAAACAAATTCTTTCGAGATCCCAATCTCATCGAAAAGGTCCTTAGCCCAAGGGACCCTGGCTAAGAATGCATCTGCCCCTTCATCCAGTAACAAACCTGCAAAACGGCTTGTTATGAGCTTTCCACCAGTTTGTTTTTCACTTTCTAAAACAACTACTTCGAAGTTCTCTCCGCTCTTTAAAAGGCGATAAGCAACTGTGAGGCCTGTGATACCAGCACCCACCACGACAACTTTTTTCTTATCCATCTTTTCTTTCGAGGAGTTCATGGGAATGAACCATTTCAACTACACGTGAGAGTATCCCTGGATCAGTTTCCGGTAGGACTCCGTGTCCGAGATTGAAAATGTAACCGAAATTATTGTCATTCAGCGTAAGAATTTCAGACACAGCTTTTTCCACTACTTCAAAAGGTTCTAGGCAAATTTCAGGATCCAAGTTCCCTTGGATAGCGATCTCATTTCCCAGTTTCGCTCTGGCAACATCTATAGGTGTGTCTGAATCAATACCTACTACATCTGCTCCCGCAGCGGCAATAAGGTGAAGAATTGGTTGTGTCCCTACTCCGAAGTGAATCTTTGGAACACGAGAATCGTCAATTGATGAAAGCACCCTTTTGCTATAGGGGAAAACTTTTTGTTCGTAGATTTCAGGTTCAATTAAGCCTGCCCAGCTGTCGAACAGTTGGATAGCTGATGCTCCTGACTCGATCTGATGGTTAAGGGAAGAAATTGTTATATCTGAAAGTCTGTTCATCAGTGAGTCCCATGTCTCAGGTTCTTGTTCCATCAATGCTTTGGTTTTCTCAAGTAATCGTGAAGGTTTACCCTCGATCAGGTATGAAGCTACTGTGAAAGGGGCTCCAGCGAAGCCGATGACAGGAACCTGGCATTCTTGAGAAAGTATTTTTATCGTTTCTCCGACGTAAGGGACATCAACTTCAGGTTCTAATGTTCGTAACCGTTTCAAATCTTCGATACTTCCAAATGGATTTTCTACAACAGGCCCTACGCCTGGTTGTATCTCAACTCCGAAACCGATCGAATGAACAGGAACCATGATGTCAGAAAAAAGTATTGCTGCATCAACTCCATACCTTTCAACCGGTTGCAGGGTGATTCGAGCTGCCCTTTCAGGATCTGAAGCTGCGTCTAAGATGCTTCCCGTTCCGCGGATTTTCTTATACTCTGGTAGCGATCTTCCCGCTTGACGCATGAACCAAACCGGTACACGTGAGTGTTGCTCATTCCTGCATGCAGAAATGAAATCTGATTTCCTACCAGTTTCATCTGTCAAAAGAAAAGAGTTTTCCATGTTGGGATGTTACCCAAGCATTGACCACATCTTTTCTTTCTGGTGAGGGTTATATCTAGATTTGAAGAATTGCTCCCTCTAAAAGGCTTCTAGCCTTATTGGACTGAGGCTTAGCCAGACGAGCGAAAGCGGAAGTTTGCGACATTTTAAAAATTTCCTTAGCGGCGTCTTTAGTGGGTTCTAACTTTTCGCGTGCTCGTAAATCAGAAACTGTTGGCTCGAATACTAGAACTTCTGTTCCATTCGAACGGATTTGTTCGATTTCTTTATGGAGTGTTCTTGAGTTCCATGCCACAGAAAGAGAGTTCTTCCCCTGTGATGCAAGCAGTGTGGAAGACGAAGAAATGATCACTAGGTCAAGTTGCAAAGCAGCAAGAAGGTCAGAATTGGTCACTGAATGAACCCCGCCGTCAACGTAGCGTTTTCCGTTAATGTTCATGGGACTGAAACGACCTGGGATCGCTGAGGATGCTTGAACAGCAGAGCCGATATCGGTTTTTATGTCATCTCTACCAAACACCGACCTTTTCCCGGTGTCAAGATCTACAGCGCACAACCAGGTCGGCTTCTCGGGCCAAAGTTCAGGGTGAATTTGTGAAACTCTTTCAGCAAAAGAAGAACCGTCAGCCTCGCCTAAGGGAAGGAGCCCGGTGATCGCAACCATAGGTCTAGGACGGCCACCTAGAAGAAGTTCCCTTAAAAGAAGAGTCGGTTTGGAAGGCATCTTGCTGCTAGTGCTAAGGCCGGGCTCAGGCATTTTAAGAGAAGTCGTAACACGGTTGACTATCTGTTGTCCCTCGGGACTCATTGGATCACCTGTGTAATAACTGGCTAAATCTGATGGTGAGAGTCCAGCGCGCAAAGAAATTGCTGTAAGCGAACCGGCCGAAGTTCCGACTATGACATCAGAAAGCCTTGAATCCCAGCCCGTAGCTCTGAAAATGGCGTCAATGACCCCACTATGGTGGGCGGCTCCAGAAAAACCTCCAGCGCTTAGAACAAGACCTATCGTTGTCTCTGTTCTATTTTCACTCATCGGTAACCTCTCCGTTGTTTCGTGTATGACTGCATTTTTCTAATCTATTTGTGTTTTCCAACTACGCGATAGGATTAGTACCCTGTCAATTTTTGCTTTAAACCAAAAATTTAACTTAATTATTAGCAATACAAGACCTTTGGGGGCATTTATCTCAAATGAGTTAGAAGCTGAACAGGCTTACGTCGACAAAGCTTACGAATGTTTGGAAGCTGCGAAAGAAAGAGTCTTTGATCTCACTTCAATGGTTGAAGTGGGCAAAGGTGGAACAAACCAAGCGCGTGTTGAGAGAGATGCCATATGGGACTCTGTCTCAACACGGTTGGGTCAATTAAACATGGGTGACGCGGCTCTGGTTTTCGGGCGTATAGACCAAAATGTTGATTCAGAAAGTTTTTACATCGGGAGAGTTGGCGTATGGGACGACAAGCAGGATCCGATAGTGGTTGATTGGCGGGCACCCATTGCAGAGTCTTTTTATAGGGCTACTGGCTTGGACCCGATGGGACTTGAACGACGAAGACATTTTGTAAGCCGAGGTAGAACCCTTCTGTCATTAGAAGATGAAATATTTGGGGACATTGAAAAATTTCGTGACGATGAAAACTCTTCCCTTAAAGGCGAAGGTGCTCTTATAGCAGCGCTTGAAACAGCGAGAACCGGCCGTCTTCAGGACATTATCGGAACTATCCAAGGTGAGCAGGACGAAATAATTCGTGCTCCGATTTCAGGTTTGGTAGCGGTGCAAGGAGGTCCTGGCACCGGAAAAACGGTTGTAGCTCTTCACAGAGCGGCTTATTTGTTGTATACACACAGATTCCCCCTAGAAGGACAAGGGGTTCTAGTGGTAGGACCCAACCGTCTATTTTTGGCCTACATAGAACAGGTTCTCCCATCTCTGGGTGAAGCAGGGGTTGAGATGGCTTCTTTAGGAGATTTGGTCGGGGGAGTTCGGGTTGAAGATCATCGAGACCCCGAAGAAGTTTCACGGCTAAAAGGTGATCTTCGCATGGTCAAATTTTTAGCCCGCTCAGCAAAAATCCGCCAACGTCCTCTGCGCGAAGATTTTAGGGTTGGTTACGGGGTCCAGTGGTTGCACATAACTGTGGAACAGACCGCTCAAATAGTTTCAGAAGCACAGAGACGTTACAGGACTCACAATGCGGCCCGGCGTTTTGTTGAAGAAGAGTTTTATTCCACTCTTGCTTTAAGTTCAAATGAGTCTCTTGATCACCGAACCGTGGAAGACAGACTGAAAGGCCAGATGGCTATAAGGGAGGCTTTAGATTGGATGTGGCCTGTGCTGACACCTTCGCAGCTGTTGAATGATGTGTTCGGTTCCCATGCGTTGATAAAGGCAGCTGACCCGAAACTTACAGAAGAAGAAGTTGAGGCCTTGCATAAAACTCGAGAGTCTGCATCCAAAGAAATTCGGTGGTCTGCTTCCGATGCGGCTTTACTGGACGAAGCGCGTGCGGTTTTAGGACCACGACCTGGCAAAAGGGAAGAGGATTCAGTCAGGACTTTTGGTCACATAGTCGTTGATGAAATTCAGGACCTTTCACCAATGGACTTGAGGATGCTTTCGAGAAGATCTTTAAACGGTTCAATGACCGTAGTTGGAGATATTGCACAAGCAACAGGAGCTTGGGCCCACCAGAACTGGGAGAGCATCCTTCTGCATCTGCCAAATCGCAAAGAACCCCAGATGTGTGAGTTGACAATCGGTTATCGAATACCAGCCCCACTTATGGAATTAGCCGCGAATGTTCTTCAAGAAGCAGCTCCGGGTTTGAGTCCCCCAAGTTCTGTAAGGGCTGAAGGTGAGCCTCCGGTATTTGTGCAGGTTGACGGTTCACTAGATCTCCTTTCAGAAGTAGTGACTGAAGAACAGAAAAAGGCTGATTCTGGCAACCTTGCGATAGTTGCTGCAAATTCACAGATAGGAGAAATTGAATCAGTGCTAGACAACGCAGAGATTGTTTTCGGGCGTCCCAACCGTCGAGGTCTTGATGAACAGTTAGCGGTAGTTCCAGTAGGACTTGTGAAAGGGCTTGAGGTTGATGTCGTAATTGTTGTAGAGCCGAAGAGGATTATTGAAGAGCAGATCCAGGGGATGAGAGCCCTTTACGTTGCATTAACTCGTGCGACAAAACGAGTCGTTGTGGTTCACGCTGAAGAACTTCCCTCGAATATGCAAAAGTAAATTTTGTAATCAAGAACAACCCTTTTTAAGTTTTGCCATTTCGCCAAAAAGTTCAAGTGGAGATTGAACAGTTTGGTCTTCTTCAATTTCTCTGAAAATCGCATAAACATTTACCGCTATACGTTCCCACTCACCCCACTCTTTAAAAGCACCTAGATCAATGTCAGCTATTACTTCAGCTGCAGTTTGGCCAAAAGCATGACGTTTTCGACACTCGCTGTCTACAAAATCCAGATAATCACGAACAGCAGTTACTCCCGTAGCATCAGTTAAAGGACCGTGACCTGGGATTATCACTTCAGCTTCTAATCCCAAAATACGGTCACATGCATCGATCCAGTTGGACACAGGACCGTCCCAGATTATTGGGGTTCCGTGAATAAAAAGAATGTCGCCGCAGAACACGGTAGCAGCGTCCGGCAGGTGCACTAGCAGGTCGCCTGAAGTGTGCGCGGGTCCGACTTCTATCAGCTCTACTGTGCGACCACCAACGTCGAGTTGCAGTTCACCACTGAAGGTACGATCTGGTGGTGGTAATTCAATGTTGCTGAAATCAAAAGACCCAAAAGCGTCTTGTATGTAAGAATTAGTTGCCTCACCAAGGTCTATCTGCATCAGCGCTTCCAAGACAGATGGTGGAATTGCTTCCATTTCAACTGCCGCTGCCTCGGTAGTTATGATCTGGGCTCCGTTTTCACCTCCCACTAAACTATTCCCATAGCAATGGTCACCATTCGCATGGGTGTTGACCACAACGTTTATTGGATGAGCTGAAGTGACTGAAGACATTGAATCAAGCATGTTCCTAGTGAGTTTCAGGTCAAAAAGAGTATCCACCAGTAACGATGACCATTCTGAAGCGATAAGTCCCGCGTTGCTCCAACCCCAGCCACCATCAGGTTGCAAATATGCGAAAACATTGTCAGCTACTTCATGGAGACCATGCGTGTAGGAAACGTTTTTAAAATCCTTGTTCACGAAATTAACTTTAGGCGAAATGAGTATTTAATTGTGGTGTCAGTGGCTAGTTGTGGGAAATGGCATCGAGAACGTTGAGTCGTGAAGCTCTGAAAGCCGGGAGAATAGAAGCCAGAACTCCAAATAGTCCTGAGATGATTAGGTATCTGGTTAGCGAACCGAAAGGTATCGAGATGATGTTTACGAAGTCTGCCGGTATTGCTGCTGTAGCAGCTAATCCAAAGAAGACCCCCATGGAGACTCCAAGAAGACCTCCGAACAAAGCGATTATGACAGCTTCCCAACGAACCATCCTTCGCATCTGACGTCTTGTCATACCCACTGCTCTTAACAGGCCAAGTTCGCGGGTTTGTTCATAAACAGAAAGCGCCAAAGTATTTGTTATACCCAGCACAGCTATTAACAATGAAAGAGCCAGGAAGGTCGTGATAACACTTAAAACCTGATCCAACTGTTTTTCAATTCCTTCACGATATTCAGCTCGATCCTCGACTGAAAGTTGTGGATATTCCTGGGTGTAGGTCTCAACTGAAGCTCTAGCTAATTCAGGATCAGCATCAGGATTGAAAAGAACGCTGAGGAAACTGTCTTGCGACCTTGGGAAGTAACGGTCAAAAGTTTCTATATCAATTACCCAGTTCCCCAACATTGCATCGTTTCTAATAATCGCCGCTGTTGTGAGAGCAACTTCCTCACTGCCTGGGAAAGTCACATAGACCGGATCTCCTATTTTTAAACCTCGTTCCGCAGCAGGATCCTCATGGACAAGAATGGTTCCAACAGCGTCGGGAGCTGCTGGAGTTGCAGTGGAACCCTGAATGGTGTCGAAGTCCATGTGTGAGTCGACCAATGAAAAGTTGGTGCTACCCACGTCTTTAAGGTCTCCGTCAACTCCTAATGCGTCAAAATTAAACCTGTATGAGACGACAGATTCAACCAAGTCCGGTCTTTCATTACTCAAAGCTCGAAGGTCGTTACCCAAATCATTCGAAAATCCTTGAAAGTCACCACCGAAGCCGTCAACCTGAACGACCAGGTCCATAGAAGTACTGTCTTCTATCAGGTCAATGAAAGTTGCTTTTAAGGAACTACTTACTACTGCCGCAAGACTTACTAGTGCTAAGCCAATAGTAAGAGCAGCAGCTGTCGCAGCTGTGCGCCTTGGTCTACGTGCAGCGTTTTCTCGGGCAAGCCGTCCAGGGATTTTAAATAAACGCTGTATGGGTCTTCCGAAAAGATTCGACACAGGTTTAGTAGCGATGGGACTAAGCATATAAATTCCGGCAAAAGTAGAAATGGCGCCTGTGCCCAACAGCCAGAGAATTCCATTTGTGTTTATTTCCAAAATCATCCCTAAAACCAATTCTGTTACACCAACTAAAGTGACAGCACCGCCGATTACAAGTCTCCTTCTGAGACTTGTAGGCGTAAAACTTATTTCTTCACGCATGGCAGAAACTGGTGCTATAGAACGCGTGCGTCTCGCTGGAAGTATCGAGGAAAGAACCGTCGCGCCGATACTCACAAAAGCTGCCACGATAATTGTTCTGGGTTTCATTGGTAACACGCCCGGGAGAGCCCCGAAACCTACAGATTCAAGCAGTTCTCGTAAGCCAAGGGCGAGAAGGTAACCGACTCCCAAACCAACCGCTGTTGCTGTCACACCGATTATTACTGCTTCTAAAATCACCGATCGGAAAACTTGACGTGTAGTTGCGCCGAGTGCACGTAGAAGCGCTAGTTCACGTACACGCTGCCCCAGAACTATTGAGAAGGTGTTGTTGATTATGAAAGCACTGACAATGACCGCAATTATTGCAAAAGCTAACAAGACGCCAGACAGGACGCTTAGAAAGGAGTTGAAATCATCTCGTTGTTCTTCAATCAGGGTGTCTTTGTCGACAACCTCGAGTTGAATGTCGCCGAGGAAACTCAAAGCAGCTTTTTGCTCCTCAGGTAGTGCCGACATGGATGCCATGAAATCCTGGGTGTAAGAATCCAAACGGTTCTGGATACTGGCAGCGACTTTCCCGTGATCTGCCCCAGATGTGACAGCCACGTTCAGGTAGTCGTACGTTCCCTCATAGTCCAGAAAAGTATGCGAAGTTCTTTCCTCGAAAGCAGCAAGAGTTGCTCCAAAGTTCTTGTTTTCTGTAGGAGATCTCCAGTTAGCGATACCAGTAAGAGTAAAAAGACGGTTTCCTATAGGACCGCTGACCTTGTATGTTTCACCGATTTCAAAATCGAAATCTTCGGCAGTCTTCTTATCGACAATGAATTCACCTACAACCGCAGAATCATTGATGTCCCCAGTCCATTCAGGAGGTCGGCCCTCGTATACAAAAAATTCTTGTAAAGGACCAGAATCAGTGAAGTAGTTCATTCCAAACTGGGGAGCTCCACGAGTTGAAGTAGCTTTAGGGTTACCTTCATCGTCAGTCACAATCGGGATGACGTTCCAAGCCATAATCTGCCCGCTGACAGCATCCACTCCTGGTATGTCATCTGTGACTACTTCGAGTAGTTCCTGTGGAACTGGCAGCCGGTTAAATCTTTCTCCGTCCTGCACGGAAGCACGAACGTTGAAATCAACATCTCCGATTATGTCGACTGAGAGTTCGTCAAACGAACTGCGAAGCTTGTCCGTGAGCACAAACGATGTGGACATGAAAGCCACACCCAGGACAACGGCGAAAGTAGTCAGCGCATAGCGGAGCTTCCGGCCACGAATATTCCGGAGAGTGAGTCCAAACATGGATCAGTTAGAGGAGTTCTTTATGTTGTCTAGAATCCGATCGGCAGTTGGATCCGTCATCTCGTCGACAATTTTTCCATCACCTAAAAAAAGTACCCTGTGGGCACGTGCAGCCGCCTGAGCATCGTGAGTGACAATAACCATTGTTTGGTCGAGTTCCTCAACCGCACGTCTAAGAAAATCGAGCACTTCGTCACCGGTTTTAGAGTCAAGGTTCCCGGTTGGTTCATCGGCAAAAACTATTTCAGGTTTTGAAACTAGAGCTCTTGCAACAGCTACTCGTTGCTGCTGCCCGCCAGACAGTTCATCTGGGCGGTGTTTCAAACGGTCGGCAATCCCCACCGCTTGTAAAACTTGATCCATCCAGTCACCATCAGGTTTCGTACCAGCAAGGTCTAGAGGAAGAGTCGTGTTTTCCTTTGCGGTTAAAGTCGGCAGGAGGTTGAATGCCTGGAAAACGAAACCGACCTTGTTCCTTCTTAGAAGTGTGAGATCTTTATCAGAAAGGCTTCCAAGTTCTGTTTCACCAATATGAACCGTTCCTGAAGTCAGATTGTCAAGACCGGCTGAACAATGCATGAGAGTGGATTTTCCCGATCCGGAAGGTCCCATAATCGCAGTGAATTTGCCTTTTTCGAATTCGACAGTTACATCGTCTAGAGCGCGAACCTCAGTTTCACCTGAACCATAAATTTTGCTTCCATTAGTGACACGCGCTGCCGCCGTTGAATTGTTTATAGTCATGCTTGCAGGATACGTTCCTATTTAGGAAAAAGTTGAGGGGGTAGTGTGCCAATTGACACTTTGAGAAATTTTGTGAAAGGTGATCTTGAAAATGTGCTCGCTCTCAATAATGCGGCTGCGCCCGCGGTCAACGAATTGACCGCTTCAGATTTGGAATGGTTTGCAGAAGTGTCCCACCTTTTCTTAGTCTCGGAGAGAAAAGTAGATGAAAATAGACAAATTACGGGATTTCTAATCGGTTTGACAGGTCCTGGCGTTGATTATGAAAGTGTCAACTACAACTGGTTCACGAGCAGGTATGAAAATTTCCTGTATGTGGATCGTGTAGTGGTGGGAGAGTCATCTTGGAGTCAGGGAAATGGGCGACGTTTCTACGAAGCGCTTGCCGCTTCAGGATCAAATCAGCCTGTTATGTGCGCAGAGGTAAATATAAAACCTCGAAACGAGCGGTCTCTGATGTTCCATGAAAAATTCGGATTTACACCTGTGGGAGAACAAGACACTGAGGGTGGTTCCAAGAGGGTTCAATTAATGGAATACAAGATTTAAGCTGGCTCGTCCCTTACCAGGGTCATTCCTAAAGGTTGCCTACCCGGAGAACCACAATGCCAACAAGGTTCCAGAGGTATTCCTCGCCAGGTGACTTCGCAGTGGTGGCAGACAAGGGTTACCCTGTCTATCCAACTATCCCCACCTTCATCACCCTCTATGGGTAATAACGCCATACGCGCAAATTAACCAATTCACGCGCGTAGGGGTGTGATCCTCGCAATTAAGGCTTAACGTCAGGGTCTAAGACAGTTAAAAAAACCTAAAAAAGGAATAACAATGGATGAAAACATCCCAAATCCAGATGGTTCGAGCGAGCGTCGAATCCAGTTTGATGCTCCTCCTCCGATGGTGATAGATCCGGACTGCAACTACGTGGCCGAGATGGTTACAACAGCCGGAACTATGAAAATTGCCCTTAATTCAAAACGTGCACCTGTGACAGTCAACAATTTTGTCTTTCTGGCAAGGTGGCATTACTACGATGGAATAATTTTCCATCGCGTTATCAGAGATTTCGTTATTCAAGGTGGAGACCCGCAAGGTACAGGTACGGGTGGACCTGGTTATAAGTTTGAAGATGAATTACCCAACAGTGGTGAATACCAGATTGGTTCTTTAGCTATGGCGAACGCAGGCCCTGATACTAACGGAAGCCAGTTTTTCGTTATAACAGGATCTTCAGGTGTTCAACTCCCACCGAGCTACTCACTTTTCGGTCAGGTAATAGACGGATTGGAAGTTGCTGAAGCAATTCAATCTTCTCCGACAGGCGCACAGGACAGGCCTGTAGAAGACGTAGTCATTGAGTCTGTGACCATCTCAGAGGTTGAAGGCTAAAAACTTCAATTCAGTCTGACGGTTCTTTCATTTTGGTCGCGAGGAATGCTGCAAGTAGCGCAGTTATTCCTGCAGCCAAGTGAATTGCCAGAAAACGTGAACCGCTAGTGCTTGCACCTAGCATTGCTGTTGCAAGAGTGATCCCGACAGTTCCTCCGACCATTTGAAGCATGTTCAAAGAACCTCCGGCAACGCCAAGGTCCTGGTCGCCTGCAGCTGAAGTTGCAGCATTTGCGATTGTGGCTCGAATGTACCCGCTGCCGGCACCCGCTAATCCTGCTCCGAGGATGAACACGATCAACCATTTTTGTTGAGCTCCTAAACCAGCTATCAGCATCGCTACAGCGAAAACAAGGCTTCCCGTTATTGAGACACGTTTAGCCCCCTTGTCTAAATCGTGAGCACCGCCAAGTCTCGCGGCAATAGCAAAACAGAGTGGTCGGGGAAGCATGAGAAGGCCGATAACAGTCGGTCTGAAACCCCAACGGCGTTCCAAAAGGAAAGGGGCTATGATCATCGCACCCATGTACGCGGCTTGGAGTACGGCTTGAACGGCTATCGGGATAGTGAAGTTCGGTTTAGCCATTAGTTCTGGAGGCAGCAAAGGCATTTTTGTTCGATTTTCGACAGTACGAAAAGCCAGAAGTGCCAATGGTGAAATCACAGCCGCAGAAATCACAACCGGATGGGTCCAACCCCAAACGATGCCTCTGTTCACAGCAATTAGAAGGCTTCCTACCCCTATGCCAAGGGTAAGAGCGCCAGGGATGTCAAAACTAACATCAGACTGTTTCTCAGTTTCAGGAAGAGTTCTAGCTCCAATTGCCAGTGCGACCATCACGAGCAGGCCTTGAACGACGAAAAGTGTTCTCCAGCCCAACCATTCGATCAAAGGCCCTCCTGTTACAACCCCAATAGCTGGAGATACTGCCACTACAGCCATCCACAGACCTAACGCTTTTGAGCGTTCTTTCCGCCCGTAAACCGAAAGGATGATGGCCATGGCTGAAGGTCCCGCAGCGGCAGTCGCCGCTTGAGCCAAAGTCCGCATGAAAATCAGAGAACCGACATTCCACGACAAGGCAGTTAAAAGAGCCAAAATCCCGCCCAGTGCGAAACTTCCAAGGTAGGTGCGTCTGTGCCCATGCAAATCTCCTAATTTTCCAGCAATCGGGGTGATAACGGCAAAAGCCAGCAAAGGAGCTGCTAGAACCCAGGTCACCGAGTCGTCGGATGTCCCCAGATCCCTTGCCACCCGAGGCAAAGAAGCTGAAAGAACAGTTACCGGATAGCTGCTAGTTGCGGTCCCGAAAAGTGCTGCGAAAAGAACAATCTTTGGATAGTCAGGACGGTCAGAAAGTTTTTTTCGTTTAGACGCCCAAAGCCCAGACGGCAGGTGGGAACTTCCTTCTTCGTTCATAGGTTCTATTCATTCCAACCAGACAGAATTCCTGGTACTTCACTGATGTTTTGAGCGATAGGAAAATCAACTTTTTCCAATTCCTTTGGATCAGGAACCTCAAGTTCCCATGTCGTGTGATGGGGAACGTGAATAGCTCTTGCTCCGATATTCAAAACTGGAAGAACATCAGAGTTGACTGAGTTTCCTATCATCACGAACATCTCACGGCTGATTCCGTAACGATTTAAGAGCATCTCATATACAGCGGCATCTTTTTCCCCTACAACTTCAATGTTCCAAAAGAAATCAGAGAGTCCGCTATTTTCAACTTTCGCCCTTTGATGAATCACATCTCCTTTTGTGATCAGAAGTAGACGGTGGTTGTTGGATAGTTCACTAAGTGTTTCTTCAACACCTGGAAGCAAGTCAACTGGAGCTTCTATTAGTTCATCTCCCCATGAAACAATCTGTGAGATTTCTTTTGTTTCTATTTCGTTGTTCGAAATTTGAATTGCTGTGAGAATCATCGACCTGACAAAACTTGTAACACCGTAACCATATTGGGGGATGGAGGCTTTTTCATTTTCCAACAGGGCGGCATTAGTGTCCTGCGTGTCGCTCCAAGAAGACATCATTTCAAAGAAGCGGTCTTGAATCTTGTAGAACCAGGCTTCATTCTCCCAAAGAGTGTCATCCGCGTCGACTCCCAAAACAAAGGAGTTAGAAAATTTGGGATGGTTTTCCTGATTTAACATAAATTTCAGCCTAGAACTTTAAGAAGTATTTAGAGTGTCCCCGACAGGACTCTCCCGCGGTACTAACTTTGAGTCTATGCGGTACCTATGTATGCGTTCAGCTTGCTCAGGAAAAGCTGTTTACCTGGTTGAAATGGATGTCAAAGGAACGTCTTTTATTATTCGTGACCTTGACGAGGTGGAAGGACCAGGTCAGGTTGTGCTTTGCGAAGTCCATGTTGGACGTCTGAAAGCTCCTAAAGGCTGGCAACTGATTGATGAACGCAATAGAGGGAATTTGGTTCACTTCCCTGAAGATCCAGAAAACAGGCCGAAACGTCGTAAAAGGGGAGTCCTTTCAGGTCTTAAGAGGGAAAGCTCTGATGAAGTTGTGAGACCCATTGGAGAGGCACGGCATCCTTTGGAAGAAGACTCGAGTCAGACTCCTTCATCTGAAAAAACACCTTTGTTGGCGCGTGCTTTCACAGGTTTGAGCAAGCATCCGTCGTTACCCCAAAGCGAGTCTGTTGAAGGAGACGATGAAACAGATCAGCAGGGCATCTTCGATGAAGAAGACTGGGATCAAAGACACGCCTCGGAGGTTGATGAAGAGCGTCGAGATGGCGATCAAATGGATTTTGATTCCATTGATTTGGAACCGATTGCTTAGTCATTAACGCCACAAACCCTTAACCCATTGGTAGGTTGAAGCCGGTTATTTATTTTCTGCGAGACTCATGGAGGAACAGTGGCCGAAATTACTGAAGCTGAAATCAAGGATTTAGCAAAAAAACTCGTTGAAGAAGTCCCACCAGACAAAGTGGATCAGTTCGAGTTCCGCGGCGCCCAGTTTGACCACGGATTAGCTTTCGTGCAGTTCCCGGAAGGTCTCGGCGGTCTCGGTCTTGAAAGCCGAAAACTACAAACGGTGGTTGATGCTGAACTGCGAGGCGCCGGAGTGCCTTATCACGATCTAGCTATTAACCCTATTGGCATCGGTATGGGTGCACCAGTTGTTCTCACATATGCCTCCGATGAACAGAAGGAGAGGCTGTTGCGTCCCATGTTCACCGGTGAGGAAATCTGGTGTCAGCTTTTCAGCGAACCAGGCGCCGGATCTGACGTCGCCGGATTATCATCTCGAGCTGTTCTAGATGGAGACGAATGGATAGTTAACGGACAAAAAGTGTGGACGACACTCGCCCATGTTTCCAAATGGGGGATGCTCGTAGCGAGAACAGATCCTGATCAACCCAAACATAAAGGCA
The DNA here is from genome assembly GCA_030748555.1 of Acidimicrobiales bacterium. GTDB lineage: Bacteria > Actinomycetota > Acidimicrobiia > Acidimicrobiales > MedAcidi-G1 > MedAcidi-G1. The sequence goes on along the minus strand of JASMLT010000014.1, from coordinate 4,868 downwards.
TGACATATTTCCTTCTCGACATGGAATCGCCTGGGGTTGAGGTAAGGCCTTTGCATCAGATCACAGGAGAAGCTGAGTTCAACGAAGTTTTCTTCAACGATGTTCGCATACCCAACGACAGGGTTTTCGGAGACGTAGGTGCCGGCTGGAGCGCAGCTGTCACCACACTCATGAATGAACGTGTGGCACTCGGAGGCGGTGTACCCAAAAAAGGAGTGGGTCCGATCCGCGACCTTATGCAAGTCTGGGAAGAAAAGAAAGAAACACTCGACCCGGTAACCAGGTCAGTTTTTCGTGACAAAGTAAGCAGATTTTGGATGGAAGCTGAAGCTTTGCGACTCACAAACTGGAGGGCCAGAGAAGCAAGCAAATCAGGAAACCCAGGTCCAGAAGGTTCAGTTGGCAAACTTATGTCAGCGGAAATGAACCAGCGCATATATGAGACATGTGTTGAAATAGCAGGAGCTGAAGGCCTTCTCTACGAAGCAGGATACGACCGCAAACGACCTGAAGGTCTGCGAACTGAAGGTGATCTTACGAGATACTCGTTTTTAAGATCCCGCGCCAACACAATAGAGGGCGGCACATCTGAGATCATGAGAAACATCCTCGGGGAAAGAGTCCTGGGACTTCCAGGAGATGTGAGAGTCGACAAGGATGTTTCCTGGGCGGACGTGCCGAGAAACTAGAAAACAGTCAGGAACGGTGCCAACCAGTTCCCTGAGATGAATCTTCGAGAACTATGCCACTTGCAGATAGTGAATCGCGTATCTCGTCAGCCCTTGCATAATCTCCGCTTTCGCGAGCCTGATTGCGTTCAACTATCAGCTCTTCGATCTTGTCATCGTCGAAATCTGAATTAACAGAAGCTGATGGTCGCTGATCTCGACCGATTTTCAACCCGAGAACATCCACGAGAGTCTCAACAGCGCATCCGATGCTTGCAGCTTCATCAGAGTTGTCTTCGTCCAAGTGGCGGTTGGCTTCACGAACAGCGTCGAAAATCACCGCTGCGGCTGCAGGGGTGCCAAGGTCGTCATCCATTGCCTCATTGAACTTTTCGACGACACTCCCGTCAGGTTCAGAATCTCCCAGATTCGCCGATCTGAAACGGTCAGCGAAAGCATCGAGGCGATCAAGGGCTGAAACAGCACCGTCAAGGGCATCTGCTCCTATTTCCATGGTGTGACGGTAATGGGTTTGAAGAACCAGAAGCCTCAGGGCACGCGGATCCCAGTGGTCCAGCATCGCTTCAAGAGTCGTGAAATTACCCAAAGACTTGGACATTTTCTCACCGTCGACCTGAACCATTCCGTTGTGAATCCAGTATTTCGCAAATTCGCGTCCGCATCCCAGAGCTTCAGCTCTTTCGTTCTCATGATGAGGGAAGATCAGGTCATCGCCGCCGCCGTGTATGTCAAAACCGTCACCTAAAAGGTCTAGGGACATGGCGACACATTCGATATGCCACCCGGGTCGTCCTGGACCCCAGGGTGAATCCCAGGTCGGCTCACCGGGTTTAGCGGCTTTCCACAGTGCGAAATCGAGAGGGTCGTCTTTGCCTTCGTCAACGTCGACTCGTGCACCGGCACCTTCTCTGAGGTCATCAACAGTCCGGTTAACCAAAGCACCGTATTCATCCAGTTTGTCGACGTCGAAATAGACGCCGTCATCTGTGGTGTAAGCCATTTCACGGTCGATCAGATCAGCGATCACTGAAACCATATGATCCACGAATTCGGTGGCACGGGGTCGCAGGTCGGGGTGGGCTATGTTCAAACGGTCCATTTCGGCAATAAAGATTTCTTCGAACCGTGCAGCCAGGTCAGGTTCAGAGGTTCCTTCTTCGGCTGCTCGTGCGATTATCTTGTCGTCAATGTCGGTGATATTGGAAACAGCTTTAACCTCATACCCTGACCATCTCAGATACCTGACGAGAATGTCGAAAGCCATGGTTGAGCGGGCGTGACCCAGGTGAGGGGCGTCGTAGACGGTGGGGCCGCACCAGTAAACCGAGACTTTCCCAGGGTCGCGGGGGGAGAAGTCGGTCTTTTCGCCTGTGAGACTGTCAGTAAATTTCAGCACAATAAAATGATACGCGAAAAGAGATGTCAGTGATTGCCAGAAACGAATTCAGACCCAAAAATTTAGACAGAGCCTAGGTCGATACCAAGGATTGCCGCTGCTTGGGTTAAAGCTGTTTTGGCGTGAGAGTCATCTCCTTCACCTTCAATTGTTCTTTTAGCGAAGTTGTCGATAAGTTGACACGCTTTGGGAAGATTCAGATCGTCATCAATTGCCTCCCTGACTTCTGTTAAAAGGTTTTCAGAGTCAGGTCCGTGAGAGCAGGATGCTGCTTCAAGCATTCTTTTCAACATTGCTTCGCCTTTGTCAATATCACCATCAAACCATTCGAAACCTGCACGGTAATGATGGGGTAACAGCGCCAGCCTGATAGCCCTGGGGTCATGCTCGGCTCTGAGGTCGCGAACGAAAACGAGGTTTCCTAAAGATTTCGACATTTTCTCCCCCTCATAGGCGACCATCCCCACGTGCATCCAATGGCGGGCAAAAGAACTGTTGTTTGCGGTGATGCTTTGAGCTGTTTCGCATTCGTGATGCGGGAAGATCAGGTCGTCGCCACCTCCGTGAAGGTCGATTGTCGGGCCGAGTTCAGTCATGGCCATTGCTGAGCATTCGATGTGCCATCCGGGTCGTCCGGGGCCGAACGGTGAATCCCAAGAAGGTTCACCTTCTTCTGATTTTTGCCACAAAATGAAATCAAGGGGATTGCGGAGTCGTTGATCTTCGGTGTTGGCGCCGCGTTCGTTGGCGAAAGAGATCATTGTGGGTTCGTCGTAACCAGAAATTTTTCCAAAATCAGAGAAAGTTGACACATCGAAAAAAGTTGTTCCGTCAACGGTGTAGGTGTGTCCATTCTCAGCAAGCTGGCTTATGAGAGACACAATTTCGTTGATTGAACCTGTGACAGTGGGTTCGGCAACAGCGGGACGCAAATCTAGTGCTTTAATGTCTTCTTTGAACTGTTGAGTCTCGGACAAACCCAACTCTAAGTAGTCAACGCCGATTTCTTTAGCTTTTGCGAGTATCGAATCGTCAACGTCGGTGACATTGCGAACCATTTTCACTTCATGACCGAGGTCTTCAAGACGGCGTATCAGCACATCGAAACAAAGGTAGGTGAATGCGTGACCGAGATGAGTCGCATCGTAGGGGGTTATCCCACATACATACATTGAAACAGTGGAACCGGGTTCGAAAGGAACGATTTCACGTCGGCTCGTGTCGTATAGACGCATACTCATTGAATTGACCGTAGCTTCCTGATCATCATTTTTCAGAGTCCGCTCAGTCTCTTTCGAAAGGAACTGAATGTTCCCAGTCAGCTAACAATGTCCGTATCGCAGCTACGACGAGCAGAGGCTGGTCGAGCATCATGTGATGGCCCGCCAAAGGGATCTCCACGATAGGGGCCACACGACCCAGTTGTTCGTACATGTAAGCTCCGATACCTGGTGTCACAAGCCCGTTTTCAGCCCTGAACAAGGCGATACGGCAGGTGACTTGCCGAAGAAGCTCATCGGCAGTAGAACGACGTTGCTCCTGGAAGACAGCCGGATCGAACTTCCATGTCACACCGCCTTCAACCTCGGTTAATGACATGCGAGCAATATGGCGCATGAGGAAAGGTTCAGTGTTCTCCTGTTCGGGCACCGGACGGAACCTTGCCATAGCTGTTGGAAAATCGGCGTGAATTTTAGGATTCGCGAACTGGCTTCTGCGTTTAACCTGCATCTCAGGGTCAGGTGCTGTCACAGCAGAATCCAGGATTATCGCACCCGCTAGCTTGTCAGGGTGGTTAGCGGCGGTAGCCAACGTCACATAACCGCCCATTGAATGGCCGATAATGATAGGCGGACCTTCCATTTCGGCGTCAGCGGCCACAGTTGCGACCTCATCGCACCATTGGTTCAACGAATACGATTCACGTCTTCCACTGTCACCGTGACCTGAAAGGTCAAGAGCGGCAACACGGTAGATTTGCGCGAACTGGGAAGCCACGTGAGTCCACCAGTGTGCATGAGCGGCACCACCGTGGACGAAAACAAGACCCGGCCGGCCGGCTTCACCCCAGGTCAAATAGTGGATGTCGACTCCTTCGACATTGACCATGTGGTCTTCATAGGGGACGTCCATGGCTTTGCGGTACCAGGCTGGTGCGTCGTTAATTTCAGTTTCTTTTTCCATAAGCGCCCTCGGCAGGAATTGAACCTGCGGCCTACCGCTTAGGAGGCGGTCGCTCTATCCAACTGAGCTACGAGGGCAAACGTTCTTTATCAAGGGTATTTACCCTTATGGCGTTATTTAAGGATATTGATTTATTAAACTCTTTAGGCGAACAGATTTGTCACGTGGGGGTAGTTGGTTTTGAAAACCGGTCTTGTGAAGCGTCCTGGCATGTTCACGCGTGTGCAAAAGGCTGTCGTAACAGCGGTGCTGGCTGTTTCGGCGGTAGTGGGGTTGTCTGGTTCAACTGCGGGTGCGTGGAGTTCGGAAGATGGTGCGGTAGCTGTGTGGGGCGGACTCACCGAAAACGATAGTTACAATGCCCAATTTAATAACCCCAGTCTATACGAGTCTCTCGCGGTGGATGCAGCAGGGAGCATGTATTTGGCCGGCCAGTTTCAACGTTCTGTTGACTTCAACGCGAGTCCGACTGGTGCCACAACTATGACTGCCGACAGCACCGCGGGATGTACTCACCAAAGTTTTGTGATGAAACTGGATTTGTTCGCTGAGCCTTACTGGGCCGGCCAGTTCGGCAACGACGTCAGCAACTCATCGTG
>JASMLT010000013.1 GCA_030748555.1 Acidimicrobiales bacterium | reverse complement strand
AATACTCCGGCAAATTTTGGCAATAGACCAGATCTTTTCTTTTCTTTTCGGTCTTGTCTAGGTGTTAGCTCTTCCAAAGGTTTCACCCGCCATTTTGCTTTGGTGAACTCATCCAACGGGCATATTCAGATGGAACTCGAGCTGATAGTTGAGCTCCTCTTTTAAGCAGACGAACCGCATACAGTAAAATTGCCAAAGATGACAATCCCCATCCTGCAAGTAAATAACCTAAATGTGTCATATCGTTAATCCCCGTGACCTACTTGTCGACGCTCTTCGATTGCAGTTTTTACTCCCTGTTCAAACTCGATATGTTCCAACCACGCGACTCTGAAACGATGCAGAATCAGCCACGACATCACAAGCACTGACACCAAAATTCCTAGCATTAACGTAAAAAGAGTTAAGTCTTCGATTTTGAGTTCTGACAATGTTGATTTCTGATGGAGTGTTCTATTTTCCCACCACTCCACTGATCGGTTTATGAGAGGAATATCCAATACTGCAATAAGCGCGACTATGGCAGCAGGTCGCGCTGCACGTTGTGGGTTTACGAAAGCTCCACGTAATGCTAGATATCCAAGAAATAGAAGAAAAAGAATAAGGGTGCTCATCAGTCTCACATCGCCCCATTCCCACCATGTATTCCACACGGGTCTGCCCCATATGGAACCGGTAATTAGAACTAAAGCGCAGGTGAGAGTGCCAACTTCCCCAGCGGCATGAGCCATCGAGTCCCACCAGAATGTACGCCTTACTAGATATCCGGCACTTGCTATTGCGCAAATCACAAAAGCCAGATATGTAACTATCGCCATGGGCACGTGCAAATATAGAAGTCGAACTGCGTCAAACTGCCCAAACTCTTCACCTGTCTCGGGATGAAATCTGATATCTGGGTCTGTCACGAAAAAAGCTAAAAGCACTAGAACTACAAATCCAATGATAGAAGTCATTCCTAAAATTTTTGATCCCTTTGATGCGGTTGTAATCGGACTTGTCATCTATCTATTTCCAATATCTCTTAGTTCTCTGCCATAAGATGATTTGCTCCTGCCCCGACAGCGGTGAGGATGACTGTCAGACCTGCTACGAAAGCAAACCAATTCCAACCATTTACAGCGGCGACACCTAGGGCATCGTCGAAAGCTCGAGTTGCGCCTATAAGAACAGGTAGGAGTAACGGTAAAAGAAGAATGGGTAAAAGTGTTTCACGAACCCCTAGACCTGAAGCTAAAAATCCAAAAATTGTACCTAAAGCTGATACTGCTATGCACGCGAACAAACCAGTCGAAACAAGCAACCATAAATCTTCTACTTCTGATCTGTATAACAAAATTATTCCCACACCTAGAAAAATTTCAAGAACCAATAATTGTATTGCTATCGCACAGGTCTTACCCAAAAATATAGCGATCGGATCTACCCCTGACAGATTTAGTCCGACCAGTGCTTCATCATCACGCTCTATAGTCATCGATCGGGAAATCGCCATTAGTGCACAAAGCAAAACAGAAATCCAAAATAGGCCTGAAGCAAAATTCTTCAAAGATTGTTGATCTGCGTCAAGAGCAATACCGAACAAAACAAGAATCATCAAGGCAAATGGGGCTACTTGATTGATGAGAACCCTTGAACGTAATTCGATCTTCAAGTCTTTACCCGTTATAAGCCCAATGTCAGCAAAAAGTCTTTTCATTGATTTCCCTCATGCTCCACACCCACCACTGCGCCTCCAGACAGAGTCACTACTCTTGTCGAAAGTTTTAAGACACGCTCAAAGTCATGAGATGCAACAATGGCTGTAGCTCCAGCTGCTACCGACTCTTCAATAAGGTCATCTACAATCTGTCTTCCCTCCTGATCAAGCCCCGCATGAGGTTCGTCCATAAGCCATAAGTCTGGTCTACGCACTATGAAAACCGCTAACGATGTTCTTCTTATTTGACCTGCAGACAAAGAACGGACTTTCTGATTTTGCAATTTACTGTCCAATTCCATTCTCTCGAGAGCCCATGAAATACGGCTATCAATTTCTGATTGTTCAACTCCTGCAATCTGAGTCCAGAAAGTAATATTTTCTAATACTGTGAGATCTCTATATAGTCCTGAACTGTGTGAAAGTAATCCAACTCTTTTCCTTATTGCAGTTCTTTCTGAAGACAAATCGTGCCCCAAAATCAGACCTGTTCCGTCTTTCGGTTGTATTAGTCCTGCACACAAGTGCAACAAAGTTGTTTTTCCAGCCCCGTTAGGACCTTTTACAAAAAGTATTTCACCAGCATTCACAGTGAGATCGACTCCTGTTAAAGCTGGAAAACCTTCTAATAAAGCAACTAAACCGTCAAGTTTTACAACAGACACGAGCCCACGGTACCGTCAGATCGACCCAGCACCCCTAACCTTGTCTTGTGTTTAAATTAATGTCTTTTTCAAGGAAAAAAAGAGAAGTGTTACTTTTATTTCTTGCTTCGACTTTTCTCTTTATAGCTTGTTCAAAAACTGCTGAAAAAGTTAGTGAAACCACACCGGTAAACAGTACGACTAGTGCTGTTGAAGTGAAACCAACAGTGACTTCACAACCCACACCTGACTGGATCGGAGAGGTTGTTAATGTACACAATCTTGCCGCAGGCGACTGTTTTAATCATTACTCCTGGACTAACGATAAACGTCTAGTGGAGATAGACACAAAAGTCTCTTGTGAAGGCCCGCACCAACATGAAATATTTTTCAGGGTTGAACATCCTGCCGGACCTGGTGCCCCATGGCCTGGAGACCAAGAAATGCAAACTTTTGCAACTTCAGTTTGTTATGACGAATTTGAAGATTTCATTGAAGAAATCTATGAACTATCAAAACTTAAACTAGGTTTCCTGACTCCGAACCGAACAAACTTTGAGGATTCAAAAGCTAGATTCAGAGGGATCCATTGTTACGTATATAAGCAAGGTGGAGAACTTATAGGCACTGCCCGTGGTTCCAAGGAGTAGCAGATGACAAATCCAAATGATTCAAACTCTCTCGCAATGCGTCGTAAACAGGCTTCTTTAATAGCTAATACTGGAAGAAAAATCGGATATTCAATTTTTTTTCTGTCATTGATCATTTTCGCTATTGGACTTACAGTCGAATTTAATGATCTGGTTGCCAAAACTTTGACCGTTCTTTTAATAGTTGGATCTATAGTCCTAGCTCCATCAATTTTGCTTCACTACGCCGTCAGAGGAGCAGAACGCGAAGAAAAAGAGCAAAATTAACTTTCTTCCAATTGAACCGGAGAAATATCAATTGGCTCTTCAGGAAGATCCCCAGAGACAATCGGTGTTATATGTTCTCTCAGCAAGGTTGGCAAAACTGGTTCTTCTGATTGAAGCAGTTCGCTAATTTCCCACCATCTGGCTCCCAGAAAGGCAGCCGCTTCCAAGGCTTCTAAATGCTGAGGACGGTATTCTCCCCCATCACACCATGCAACATGTATTTTCTCATAACTGTCGAAAAAATAGCCACCGAAAGTAAATTGAACGTGCTGAGTCCAAATGACTGGCCCCATCTGAATTGAGTCGATACCTGTCTCTTCGTACAATTCACGTTCTGCAGCAATAGCACTGTCTTCTCCTCTGCTGATCCCTCCACCTGGGATTTCCCACCACGGTTGTTTAAATGGGTCTATCGGATCCTCAGCATTTACTAGAAAAATTCTTTTTTTACTATCGAGGAGAACAACCCGAGCTGCATTACGTTTAAGAAACAAAATTGCCTTCTATTTTCTTCGAGCACTTAGGGCAACATCCTTGAATGTCTAACGTATGCCCTTTGACCGACAGCCCTTTCTCTACAAGTTCCGCCTCTAACCGAAGTATTTCTTTTTCAAAATATTCGGGAACTTCAAAATCCTCTATCTCGCCACAATCTAAGCATACGAAGTGATGATGATGCCCTATTATTGAATCATCCAATTCAAAACGATTGTGATCCTTCCCTGATGCTAGGCATTTTACAACACCGGCATCCACAAGTTCAGTTGAATTTCTGTAAACAGAACTCTGCGCCAGGTTGTCATCTGAGTTAAAAGCCAAAACTTCCTCAAGCGTCAAAGGTCTACCAGCACTAGCCAAAACTTCTACTATGGCTCTTCTTGATTTGCTGTAACGCATACCAGCCGCTTTTAATCTGCGAGCGGCTAAAAGATGCAACTCATCGCTTATTTTATTTTCTATTGCCACATCAAGAGTTTAGAAGAACATTGTTCATCAAAAATCAATAAAACTTCAAAATTTCTATTTAACGCGCTACGGTCATGTCTATGAAAATTGATGGCGGCCTAGGAGCTGCATTCCCAACCTCGCTGGAAGGTGGATTCCAGCCAATAATTGATTCAGCTAAACAACTTGAGGCCAAAGGGTATTCAGGTGCTTGGACAGCAGAAACAAGCCATGACCCATTTTTTCCTCATATGATCGCTGCTGAACACACTGAAAAAATAGAATTAGGAACTTCAATTGCAGTGGCTTTTGCCCGCAACCCAATGATTCTCGCCAATATTGGTTATGACCTCCAAAACTACAGTAAAGGCCGTTTTATTCTTGGACTTGGAACTCAAATAAAACCACACATAACTAAACGCTTTTCAATGGAATGGTCAAAACCAGCAGCACGAATGCGTGAAATGGTCGCTGCCATTAGAGCAATCTGGGACTCTTGGCAGGACGGCTCAAGGCTAGATTTTAGAGGTGACTTCTATACACATACTTTGATGTCGCCTTTTTTCAATCCAGGTCCAAGCAGCCACGGAAGTCCTAAAATTTTCATTTCTGCCGTCGGCCCTCTCATGTCTGAAGTCGCTGGGGAGGTTTGCGACGGAATTATTTGCCATGCCTTCAGCACAGAACGGTACTTAAAAGAGGTGACTATCCCAGCCGTGCAACGTGGTTTAGATAAATCTGGGCGTAGTTTAGATTCCTTTGAAATCGTAGGACCCGGTTTTGTTGTAACCGGAAATGACGAAAAGGCAATCGAAAATTCTTCAACAGCCATTAAACAACAAATAGCTTTCTACGCTTCCACACCCGCTTATCGTCCAGTTCTGGATTTACACGGATGGGGAGATGCTCAAATCGAACTCAATAGAATGTCAAAAGAAGGAGCATGGCAGGAAATGGGAACGATCATAGATGACGAAATGTTAGAAACTTTCGCAGTCGTTGGGGAACCTGCAGCAATAGCTACCGGTGTGCTTGAAAGATATGGGAATGTTGTTGACAGAATGGCTTTCTATAGTCTGGGTTCAAATAGCGATTCTTCTATGTGGGATCAAATAGCATCTGACCTTTTAGCCAGTTGAAGTCAAATATTCGTTATTTAATCAACTAACTAGTACCTCATGTAGGGGTAGTTTGGAGATATGGCAGAAGATGAGCAAATCCCCGAATTCGAATACACAGACCTTCTCCCTCTTTTAAGCGACCCTTACTCAGAAACCGAATTCAACTATTTAGGAAATTCAGGAGTTTCCGAAGTTGAAGGGCCAGATGGTAAAAAATTTCTTAAAGTCGAACAAGAAGCTTTAAGACTGATCACCTCAACGGCTATGCGGGATATAGCGCACTTATTTCGTTCAAGCCATCTATCTCAACTAGCTGAAATACTGGAAGATCCAGAAGCTTCGGAAAACGACCGTTTCGTAGCGTTGGAACTACTCCATAATGCCAATATCTCTGCTGGAGGCATCCTGCCATCTTGTCAAGATACCGGTACTGCTCTAATCATGGCAAAGAAAGGTCAGCAGGTTCTGACTGATACAGACGACAAAGAAGCTATTTCTAGAGGCGTCTATGACACTTACACAACTTCAAACCTTCGTTATTCCCAAATGGCACCTTTAGATATGTTTACCGAAAGAAATACTGGGACAAATCTGCCCGCACAGATTGAGATCGAAGCTGTTCCAGGCGATTCATACAAGTTTCTTTTTTTGGCGAAGGGCGGGGGTTCAGCCAATAAAAGTTTTCTTTTTCAAGAAACCAGGACTCTTCTCGAACCTGAACGTTTAATTAGTTTTCTGGATGAAAAGTTACGAACTCTAGGAACCGCAGCATGCCCCCCGTATCATCTATCTGTTGTAATTGGAGGAACATCTGCAGAATTTAATCTGAAAGTGGCTAAATATGCCTCTGCACGTTATTTGGATCATTTACCGACAGAAGGAAGCGAAAGCGGCCATGGATTTCGTGACCTCGAATGGGAAACCAAAATTTTAGACTTGACTAGAGAATTTGGTATCGGTGCACAATTCGGAGGTAAATACTTTTGCCACGATGTGAGAGTTATTCGACTCCCTCGACATGCCGCTTCCAATCCTGTCGGTGTGGCAGTTTCATGTTCTGCAGACAGACAAGCTTTAGGAAAAATAACTTCTGAAGGTATCTTTTTGGAAAAACTCGAAGATGATCCCGCTCGTTTTCTGCCCGAAACACTTGAAGGCGAACTTTCTGGTGAAGTCGTTCCTATCGATTTGAACAAGCCTATGAGCGAAATAAGGTCTGAATTAAGCAAGCACCCGGTTAAGACTCGTCTAGCTTTGACTGGAACTTTGGTGGTAGCCAGAGATGTGGCTCATGCCGAAATTGCTAAACGCATTGATTCTGGTGAACCTATGCCCGACTATCTTATTAATCATCCTGTCTACTACGCAGGCCCTGCGAAAACTCCAGAAGGTTATGCTTCAGGTTCCTTTGGCCCAACCACTGCAGGACGAATGGATGTCTATGTGGAAAAATTCCAATCTGCAGGAGCTAGTTTGATAATGCTTGCAAAAGGTAACCGTTCGAAACAAGTCTCTGATTCGTGTTCTCTACATGGTGGTTTTTATCTTGGTTCTATAGGTGGACCGGCAGCCCGCTTAGCAACTGAGTCAATTCGCAAAGTAGAAGTGATTGATTATCCGGAACTGGGCATGGAAGCGGTATGGAAAATAGAAGTTGAAAACTTTCCTGCCTTTATTGTCATGGATGATAAAGGCGGTGACTTCTTCTCAGAGGTTTCTACTCCAGTAAAACTCAACTAGGCAGACTCGAGTACCAAGAACTCAATGCTGCACCAATCTCATCGGGTGAGTCCTCCTGGATGAAATGGTTACCTGCGACAGTGACTTCTGTTTGGTTTTGCCATTTGCGACAAAAATCTCTTTGTTTGCCTCGCAAAATCGCTCCTGGTTCCGCGTTAATAAATAACTTTGGAAATACTGAATCTTCCATAAATTTCGCATAGGCGGTAGCGATTTCTGTGACATCTTCTGGAAACCCTTCAATTGGAATTTCACGCGGCCATGTAAGCGTGGGTCTGCGAGATTCACCAGGCTCAGAAAAAGGGCGACGATACTCATTCATCTCTTCTTCTTCGAGGTCTCTTAATATGGCTGCAGGTAATACACCTTCAACAAACAAGTTTTTTTCAAGAGCCATCTCTTCTCCAGATTCTGAACGGAAACCTTGGAAGATGCCACGAGCATTTTCTGGCCAGTCATCCCATGATTCGAATGGCTTCACAATTGCCTCCATATAACAAACCCCCTTAACCGAATCAGGATTTTGCATAGCCCAATCAAAACCTAAAGCAGAACCCCAATCATGGATGACAAAAGTTGCATTTGACTCAACCCCGATTTGTTTCAATAACTCAAACAAATATTTGCGATGTTCTACATACTTGTAAGAAGCGGGACCTGAGTTATCAAGTTTGTCTGAGTCTCCCTGCCCTATTAAATCGGGTGCTATACATCTCCCCATTTGAGAAACATGAGGGATGATATTCCGCCATAAATATGACGAAGTGGGGTTCCCATGTAAGAAAACAATCGGATTTCCTTCACCAATATCTAAATAAGACATCTTTTTACCAAAAATATCTGCCGTTTTCTTCTCAGCATCAGTCATGTTTACTCCTAAGAATCGTCCCTCTTGAACGTAATCGCTCAATTACTTTAATAAAAATCAGTTTGGTAAAGGAACTACAATTGGTCCATCTTTGTCATCGATTACCTTCACTCTTGCGCCGTAATGGGAAGAAACTAATGCTTCTGTAAGAACTTCCCCTGCGGAACCTTCAGCAACAATTTTTCCTTCTACAAGCATCGCCAGGTGTTCGCTGTATCTTCCGGCGAGAGTCAAATCGTGCATAGTGGAAAGAACAGTCAAGTTTCTTTCTATTCTTAGTTGATTTATAAGTTCTAAGGTTTCTTGTTGATGTCCCATGTCTAATGCTGTAGTAGGTTCGTCCAGTAAAAGCACTGGAGAACTCTGGGCTAATGCCCGTGCAACTACAACACGCTGTTTCTCTCCGCCAGATAGAGTGCCTACGAATCTGTCTGATAGATGTGAAGCGTCTAATGATTCAAGTGCTAGAAGTGCAGTTTCGATATCGTTTTTACTTTCAGACTCGAAAAAGCCTAGATGGGAAACCCTTCCTAAAAGCACATAATCCATAACTCTCATTCCCATGGGGATTATCGGCTTTTGTGATACGACAGCAACGAATTTGGCTAGTTCCCTATGTCTCAAATCCTGAACGTTTTTATCAATTACCTTTATAGTTCCTGAAAATTCTATAATTCCACCGGTAGCTCTTATCAGAGTGCTTTTACCTGCCCCATTAGGGCCAACAATCGTTGTCCAACCGCCAATCTCCACTTCAAGATCAATTCCTTTTAAGACTTCGTGCCCTCCAAGGGCTACGGAAACGTTCCTGCAATCAATTGCCTTCATGAGTTTTTCCAGGCCGTTCGTAGAACTACAACAAAGAAAGGTGCACCAAGAAAAGCTGTAACAACTCCGATGGGTATTTCGGCAGGCTGGAGAATTAACCGCGCAACCAAATCAGCTACCACCAGAAACGCTCCGCCGAAAAAGATTGTTAATGGGATGATCACCCTATAACTGCTTCCAAAAATCAAACGGATCGTATGTGGAACAATTATTCCGACAAATCCGATAAGTCCACTCACCGCAACTGAAGCAGCTGTTCCAAGTGAAGCAGCAATTACCGTAATTAAACGCATCCGTCTGACATCTAGACCTAAAGAACCAGCTTCTTCATCCCCTACTGTTAACGCATCTAATCGTCTTCTGGTTAAAAAAATCACTGTGATGCAAATAAGAGTGTAAGGAGCTAAAAGAGTTACTTCGGCCCAACCAGCTGTTCTGAGCTGACCTAAAACGAAGAAATAAACTTGACGGATGGTTTCTGACTCTCTTTGCTGAACAAACGTTTGAACTGCCGTAAAGAAGCTCGCTACTGCAACTCCGGCTAGAACAAGGCTCGTAACTTGATCCAACCTGCCACGACCACTACCTACTGTGTATGTCAAAGCTACTGCAATCAAAGCTCCAGCAAATGCAGCTAATGGAACCGGATCTAAAAAACCCAAACCGTCGCCTATATCAGAAACTATTGCCAGTGTGGCTCCAAATCCCGCACCTGCAGCAACACCAAGAATGTATGGATCTGCCAGTGGATTACGAAAAACCCCCTGATAGGCACCACCTGCTGTTGCAAGCATCGAGCCCACGAGAAGACCTAGAACCACCCTAGGGAGGCGAATCTCAAACAAAATTGCTTGTTGCCTTGAACTCAGTCCTGAATCAAGGTCAATTAAAGGCAATTTATTCAAGAGCTCTTGAATAACTTCCTTCATCCCAAGATCTGCAGGGCCAAAGGCTAAACCTGCGAAAGCTGTGATCAATACTGCTACTACAGCCAGACACAATTGTGACTTCTTTAAAGAAACAGGTTTTACTACGCAATCGTTTTGATTGACAGGAGTAGACAACTTAATCCACTAACCTGAAATTTTTTTCAATTGCAGAACGAACAGATCTTAGAAAATCGACCACTCGTGGCCCCCAACGTCCTGAAGTGTCTGTGTCAACAGGAATAACTTGACTTTTCTCTACAGCTGTCATGGATCCCCAGCCTGGTCTAGCAGCAACAGTTTCTGCAGATTCACCCCAATTAGCGTTACCTAGAAAAATCAGATCAGGGTCTGCATCAATGATGAACTCTGCAGACAACTGCGGCCACCCGAAACCACCTTCGATTGCTGTGTCAGCAATATTTGATAGACCAAGGAGTGAATAAAGTTTGCCTAAAAATGTCTTCGAGGTCGGTGAATAGAAAGTGTTATCAATTTCGTGATAATAAGTGAGCCCTTCCCCTACCTTTTTGGAAGCTATTTCATTCAGATCTGATTTGATACTCTCAATCAATTCGCTGGCTTCAGACTGACGCCCAGTTAAAACACCTAACTCGTTTATTTGCACATATGTATCTTCCATGGACGAAGCTGGCGGTTGAAGTAGGGTCGCAACTTCCAATGCTTTGAGGCCGGCAACCAAGTCGCCTGGGTCGTAAGACGCAACTACCAAATCAGGTTGATATTCAGCAATCGACTCGATATTGGGTGTGTACCCAGACAGCGAAGTCATGGGCGCAGCCTCTGGGAAATTTGACTGATCGTCTACAGCAACAACTTGATTCCCAGCTTCTAATGCGAAAAGTATCTCAGTAGCTGTAGGGGAAAGTGAAATTATTCTCTCCGCTGTTTCGACGCTGGCAGAACCACCCGAGATCGGGACTTGGCCTGTCAAGCTACCAGAACTACAAGAAAGGCTTACAAAGGTAAGAGCCGCCAGAACTATTAACAGATTGCTTCTTAACTTCATTCTTCCTCCTCCCTTAAAGTGGCAGCGGGAGAAGAAAAATTTCTTTCCTTAACCATTCCTCCTCGGGAACCTACGGTTATTTGTATTTGCTATTTTTCCTACTCTTAGGTCTGACTTACCTCAATGAGGAACACAGTTGCGGGACAGTGACGGATTCCAACCGTCTTCTTTTTGTAGGAAACACCAGAATAGCGCGAAAAATAACTTTCTTAAAGTTTTCTAGTAATGCAATGCATCCAAAGCTGCAGAAGTGAACTCGGGTTTACTTATTAATAGTCCGGGCACTACTGGTCTTTCTTTGTTGTAAGTCAATAAAGAACCATCCACTCCACTGACGTCTAGCCCCGCAGATGCAGCTACAGCAGCGGGAGCGCATACATCCCATTCATACAAGCCTGAGGGATGAACATAAATGTCAGCAGTTCCACCTACAACAGCCATAGCCTTGACTCCTGCTGAACCAACTGAACGAACTACTCCTCCTATAGATGCTGCAACCGCTTCCGCTTCCCCCCATTGAGAGCGGCTAGTAATAACAACAGGAGGATTATTGACAGAATCCCGCTTTGTCGGAGTTTGAAGCGTCCCATAAAGAGTTCCTATAGCCGGCAAATTAACTGCTCCAGCCAAAGGTTGACCTTCTGACACTAAAGCGACATGTACCGCCCATTCAATACTTCCTGCACGTCCGAAATCTTGTGTCCCATCAAGAGGGTCAACAATCCACACTCTTTCAGCTTCTAAACGCCCTTTATCATCTCGCCCCTCTTCTGATAACAAAAAATCTCCAGGGCATAACTCATCCAGCCGTTTGCTTATGTGCAAATGGGCTTCCCGATCTGCCATCACCTGTAATTGATAGCCAGAAACTCCTTCATCCAAGCCTTTTTTGCGAAGCTCCAAAAGCAGCTCTCCAGCTTCTCTTGCTAAAAGACCTGCTATTTCATGGTCATTCATAACTGCCTGACCCTAGTCGCAAAAAAGAGAGAAACACATCTTTAGGGTTTTAAGCGCTACCTTTATTACAAGTCATTTAGAAAATTTTTATCGAAGGGTTCAAAAATGGCATTTGGACGAATTACAGGCTGGGCTATAGATCTTCCTGAGAGAATCCTTACAAATGACGAACTGGCACAAATGGTTGACACTTCAGACGAGTGGATCAGAGAACGAAGCGGAATTTCTGCTCGACATATCGATGGGAAAGTAAGTGAAATGTCTACTAATGCAGGTAAAGCGGCATTAGAAAAAGCTGGAGTCAAACCTGAGGAGATAGACCTATTTATCCTTGCCACCACAACTGCTGACAAGGTAGTACCTGCAACTTCTTCCATTGTGCAAAATAACCTTGGTTTATCTTGCGGCGCTTTCGATCTGAACGCTGCATGCTCTGGTTTTGTTTACGGACTCGTTACTGCAATGCAATTCGCTGACAGTGGAATGGAAAAAATTCTACTTATTGGAAGTGATTCTCTTAGCACATTCACAGACTGGGAAGATAGAACGACATGTGTTCTATTCGGTGATGGTGCGGGAGCAGTGGTAATCGAAAGAACTTCAGAACAACCGTGTTTTCTCGGTTGGGATCTCATGGCTGATGGTTCTGCCGCTGACCTTCTCTATTGCGAACATGGTGGAAAAATCGTTATGCACGGACAAGAGGTTTTCCGACGCGCTGTTATAGCTATGGAAAATGCCGCCAATGCTGCTATGGAAAAAGCTGGAATAACAAATGATCAGATTTCACTTGTTGTTCCTCACCAGGCGAATGTCCGCATCATCGATGCTGCAATGAAACGACTTGGGATTCCAAAGGAGAAGGCAGCGTTGGTGATGGACACAACTGGAAATACCTCTGCTGCTTCTATTCCTTTAGCTCTCATAGATTCAATAGACTCCGGTCAAGTTGAACAAGACGACTTGCTGCTTCTAGTCGGATTTGGGGCGGGGATGACCTCAGCCGCTGCAGTTGTCAGGTGGAATTCTGCTGGTAATTAGCTCTACTGCTACTTCTATTGCTTTATAGGTTGTACTCTCACTCATATGCTGACCGCTTCTGGATTGACTAAATCTTTTGGGCCTAGAACACTTTTTACAAATGTTTCCCTTCAGCTGGGATCTGGCCGTCGCATTGCACTGATCGGTAGTAATGGAACTGGGAAAACAACCTTATTGGAGATACTGATCGGGCTTCAAGAAGTTGACGCAGGAGAGATACATAAGCCACAAGAAATGAAAATTGGCTACCTTCCTCAAGAACTTGAAGCAAGCAAAGGTAAAAATGTCTTAGAAGAAGTTCTCTCAGGAGCAGAAGACACTACCCAGTTAGCAACACAGTTAAAAAGATTGAGCTCAGAACTTGAAAAAGCAACTGGTGAACGCAAATCAGAACTTATTTCCGAATTCGGAGAAGCACAGTCACGATTTGAGCAAATTGGCGGCTACGCGATTGAAGCTGAGGCGCATCGTCTTCTGTCCGGACTGGGTTTTAAAACTCATGATCATAACCGTGACCTAGGTGAGCTTTCTGGGGGTTGGCAAATGCGAGTTGCCCTGGCCCGACTCTTATTGTCAAAACCGGATCTTTTGATTCTTGATGAACCAACAAACCATTTGGACGTTGACAGTGTTGCATGGTTAGAAACTTATTTAGGGAAATGGAATAACGGGTTACTGTTCGTAAGCCATGATCGTGATTTTATAGATGGGATAGCTAATCGGATAATTGAGATCTCTGCGGGTCGCGCAACTGAATACATCGGGAGTTTCGGAGACTTTGTTGTAGCAAGAGAAGAACGCATCGAATATCAAAAATCTTTGGCTTCCCAACAAGCAAAGGAAATAGCTGCTACTGAAAAATTCATTGAACGATTTCGCTATAAAGCCTCAAAGGCTAGACAAGTTCAAAGCCGAGTGAAAGCTTTAGAGAAACTTGAAAAAATAGAAATCGAAACCAAAGAAAATGCTAAAACCAAGTTTAATTTCCCTGAACCGCGTCGCTCTTCTCGAATTGTCGTTGAATTTGAAGAAGTGCAAGCTGGCTATGAAAATCAGATGATCTTAGAGGATCTTTCATTCACAATCGAAAGAGGCAGGAATGTCGCTGTTATCGGGCCCAATGGTGCGGGTAAAACTACTCTGGTCAGGCTGATCACTGGAGAGCTTGAACAGACCCAAGGAAAGATTTTTCGTGGAAAAAATGTTGATATGTCTTGGTTTGATCAGTTGCAGGCAGAAATACTCGATCCTAAGAAAACTGTTTTGGGGGAACTACGAACTGTTCCGCAAGTCGACGAGTCCGGTAGAAACCTCCGAACATACCTTGCGTCTTTCGGTTTTAGAGGTGACTCGGTTGACTCGCTTGTTTCAGATCTGTCAGGTGGAGAGCAGACGCGTTTAGCTCTCGCTAAAGCTCTTTGCATGCCTGTAAATTTAATGATTCTTGATGAACCAACTAACCATCTTGACTTACCTAGTTGTGATGTGCTTGAAGATGCAATAAGTGCTTACCCGGGGACTGTGATCTTAATTACTCACGATCGACATCTCATAAGGTCTGTTGCAGATGACCTACTCGAAGTACGAGAATCGAAAGCCATATTGCACACCGGTGTGCCTGATCGAATAATAAATCCATCATTTAGTGAGACAAAAACAGATATCTCAGTTCAGAAATTTAAACCATCTAAAAAACAATCAAAGAAAACTGACGGAGGGATACGTGAGTTGAAGCGTGAACTCACAAGAGTGGAGAAAAAATGGGAAAAAGCAGAAGCCTCTGTGTTGGAAGCAAAAGATAGACTTAACGACCCTGATCTCTTTAAAAATCCAAAAGAAGCTGAGTCTTTAGTGACAGAATACGAGACTGCTAAAGATAATGCTTCTGAACTTATGCGCATGTGGGAGACTCTTGAAGAAGAACTGAGGATTCAAGAAAAGATAAAAGATAAAAGATAAAACAATTAATCTCTTTTGGTTCGAGTTTTAACCCAAACAATCAATGATGTAGATACGGTCTTGAGTGTGAAAATACTGGTCACTAATGATGATGGAATAGATTCAGTAGGGCTACACGTCTTAGCTCGTTCCTTACTTGATCTCGGAGAGGTAACAATTGCCGCCCCTGACCAAGAGTATTCAGGTGCTGGTGCAGCAATAGGAGCACTTCACATTTCCAGACCAGAAGTTCATCAAGTAAATATTGACAAAATTGAAAAATCTTGGGCTATTAGTGGACCGCCTGCTCTTTGTGTCATGTATGCGACACGAGGAGTTTTGGAAGATTCCTTTGACATCGTCGTTTCTGGTATCAATCCCGGTAGCAACGTTGGAAATTCCGTTTACCACTCCGGGACACTCGGTGCCGCTTTCACTGCCAGAAATGCTGGGATAACAGGTGTCGCTGTAAGTCAAGCGGTTACAGGTTGGGGAATTGAAGGTCAAGGGATCGAAGAGGTTCTCAAAAATCAGATTTGGGAGACTGCTGCCGAGGTTGCCAGAACAGCTGTGAGCTCAATTATTTCCGAACCTCCAAAACAACCGAAGGTATTAAATATCAACGTCCCAAATAAACCACTGACTGAGCTAAAAGGTTGGCGCTATACAGAGGTAGCAAAACGTTCAACTCGTTCAATGACAGAAGCTAAATTAGAACTTAAACCGGGGCACGAAAACTCATACAGAGTTCAAATGTCTTGGAGCGACCCTGAAATTCAACCAATCGAAACCGATGTAGGCGCGGTTATGAATGACTATGTGAGTTTGACTTGGATCAACTCACTCGAGGCAACTAGACCTAGTGATACGGAAATGGTTGACGAATCCCTTAATGGGCTCTTCGGTTAGAAAAGGAAAAAATTTCAACGCTATGAAAGTTTTAAGAACACCCGAAAAGCAATTTGAAAGTCTGGTTGATTGGCCTTATGCCCCTCACTATTCTGAAGTGCCAGATGGAGATGGGGGTCAACTACGAATACACCATGCTGAATCAGGTCCTTCTGACGCCCCTACAGTTCTTTTACTCCACGGTGAACCGACTTGGGGTTTTCTCTACAGAAATATCATGTCGGGTCTAGCGGATGCTGGGATCAGATCATTAGTTCCAGATCAAGTTGGTTTTGGCAGATCAGACAAACCTTCCGACCGAGTTGATTACACATATGAAAGACACGTTATGTGGATGCAAAGTTGGTTAGACGCGAACGCTCCTGAAAAAATTTTCTTTTTCGGTCAAGACTGGGGGGGACTAATCGGACTACGTCTAGTTGCTGCAAATCCAAAGAGGTTTTCTGGTCTAGTTTTATCGAACACGGGCTTGCCTGATGGAAGTGGCACACTGACAGAAGCTTTTATGGCTTGGCAAAAATTTTCACAAACGGCAGAAAATTTTCCAATAGGGAACATTGTCAATGGAGGTTGTTTAACTGACTTAACCTCAGAAGTTATTGATGCATATAATGCCCCTTTCCCCGATGATTCTTTCAAAGAGGGAGCGAGAATCTGGCCATCTCTTGTACCTACTTCCATGGAAGATCCTTCCGTGCCTTCTAATCAAAAAGCATGGGAGGCATTAAAAAACTTTAACAATCCGGTAATTTGTGCTTTCAGCGATCAAGATCCTGTTAGCCGTGGGGGTGAAAAAACTTTTATATCTCGTGTACCAGGTACCGCTAACCAGCCTCATACAACAGTTGAAAATGCAGGTCATTTCGTTCAAGAAGATCAACCTGACGTAGTTGTCAGAATCTTGATTGATTTGATAGCTAGAGAAACTGCTAAATAGTTATCAACCCGCCATTTGGTGAAATCCACTGACCTGTCACAAAAGAACTGTCATCGCACGCTAAGTATAAGATTGTTGAAGCAATCTCTTCTGCTTGTCCTATACGACCGAGGGGGCTCATCATAATTAACGGAGCTAGCAACGCCTCGTCTAGATCCTCAGTCATAGGTGTTTCGATCACTCCCGGTGCAACTGCATTGACACGAATCCCCAATCCTCCTAATTCACGAGATGAAGATCTGGTGAAACCTAAGATTGCCCCTTTTGCTGACGCATAATGCACAGGGCCCCATCCTGCTAAACCGGCAATACTAGAAAGATTGACTATAGAACTTCCTGTAGTCATTAATGGCAAGGCAGCTTGTGTGCAAATGAAGGTTCCGCCCATGTGAACCTCAAGCATTCTCATGAAAGATTCATACTTTATAGCTCCCAAACCCTCAGGGCCGCCTAATACACCAGCGTTGTTTACCAAAACATCAAGCCTTTCGCATCTCTTTTCAATTTCCGAAAAAACACTTTTCATGTCCTGCTCATTGGAAACATCGCCACCCATTGCAAAATGTCCAACACCTGTAAGACTTGCTGAAACTTCTTCTGCGGATGCTTTGTTAAAGTCTTGAACCACGACCTGAGCACCTTCGTCAGCAAACTTTTCAGCTGTAGCTTTGCCTATACCTGAACCTGCTCCAGTTATCAGTGCAACCTTTTTTTCTAATTTGCCCATTTAAATCCCTACTTGCCGGCTATACCTAGTTGATACACTTTCTACTGCATTGGTTTCAACTAATGCTTCCCACCATAGATGGATATGAGAGGTTTTGCAGATGAACATTGTTGTAATACACCAAAGCCGTTCAGGTAATACAAAAAAAGCTGCAGAACTGATAGGCGGAGCAGTTGCTTCGTCAGAAAATAAAGTGACCGTGAGATCAACTGAAAATCTTGATTTTAAAGAACTAGCGAATGCTGATCTAATTTTTGTAGGAACATGGGTGGATGGTTTAATCCTTTTTGGTCACCGTCCCGGTGATATGGGAAAACTCAACCTCATTCCTCCTCTTTGGGGTAAAAACGTAGTCGCTTTTATGACTCATGCTGTAAACCCTGGAAAAGCAGCGTCAAAATTTGCGAGCTTTTTGGAAGCTAAAGGTGCAAAAGTCATATCTTCGCGTTCCATCAATAAACGCAAATTTGAATCAGAAATTCGCCCTTTCGCGGAAGAAGTACTAGCTGGGCTGAATTAGAACTACTTGCTATTTACATTTAGTGCCTTTGAGGATCTGAAATTATCGGTCACAAAAATTATTAAAGCTGACCAAATGATAATAAATCCAACTAGTTGCATCATGTCGAATGGTTCATCGTAAGCCAACACTCCGAGAAGGAACTGGGCAGTAGGAGCTAAAAACTGCAATAGTCCAATAACGCTCAATGGAACTTCTTTGACAGCATTTGCGAACAATAAAAGTGGCGCCGCTGTGAAACACCCACTGGTAATTAAAAGAATTACTTCAAGAGAACTTGTTTCGTCTGAGTTTTGACTCCCGTTAAACGTACAAATCAACAAGTAAGTAAATGCCGGCAAAAGCATTATAAGCATCTCGGATGTCAAACCGTTAATGGGAGTCTGTTCTGTTAATTTTTTGGAAAGACCATACAGACCAAAAGTGCCAGCAAGCACTAAAGATACCCATGGTAATGACCCAACTGAAATCGTTAACCATATAACTCCAATTGCAGCCAAAGACACCGCTAACCACTGCCTTCGACGAAGTGACTCCCCTAAGAAAACAACTCCTAGGAAGACGCTTACCAAAGGATTGATGAAATATCCCAAACTTCCTTCAACTACTCGGTCTACATTCATAGCCCACACCCAAACAAGCCAGTTTGTGCCAATCAATAGGGCTGAAATGATAGTGATTATCCTTGATCGCTTACTTGAGTTTTGTTCCCTGAACCGTGGCCATGAATGTCTTAACGTTTGTAATAACGCCATCACTACGAAAGTCCAAAACATGCGGTGAGCCAATGAGTACATTGCTGGAATTTCTGATAAGCCCTTCCAAAAAACTGGAGAAATGCCCCAGATCGTATACGCACCTACAGCTTGTATCAGACCTTTGTTCATCTATCCGATTCCCGTTAATTGTCTAGTTGGGCGGCTTACAACCATCGCTAGTGTTCCTATTACTAATGCAATTCCTAATAGCTGCACTAAACCAGGTTTTTCCTCTAGTAACCACCATGCATAAAGGGGAACAATTGCAACAGCTAAAAGATTTATAAGTCCCATTAAAACAAGCGAGACATGGCCATGCGCAAAATTCTGTAGGAGATGACCGGTTCCTGGGATCAAGGAAATTATCAGAACAGGAAACCATTCCTTGCCGCTAGGTGGCGATAATCCTTCACCGATTGTTAAAGCAGCGATGGAGACAGGGATCAAAGCAAAAACAGTTAACCACAACTGATAAGGGACAGAATCGATTTCTGTTCTTGCTTTTTTACTCACAACGAAGTACAAACAGAATGAAAGCATTCCAAAAAAGGCTAAAACATCACCTGAAATGCTGGTGACGCCCTCTTCTCTACCTGTTTGGATAGTCAATGCTGCACCCACAAGACTTAAAAATGACCAGTAGTAAATCGAACGGGAAGGTCTTTCATTAAAAAACCGGGTAGCGATAAATAGGAAAATTATCGGTTGAAGAGAACCAATAACCATTGCGTTCAAAACACTGGTCTCGCGTATAGAAGAGAAAAATAGAATCAATTGGACACCAAAAACCAGCCCTCCCATGAGAGAGAACCTCACTTCTTTAAAGGAAAGTTTTCGTTTGGTAAAAACATAAATATTAAGATAAAAAAAACTTGCCACTAAAAGCCTCCAGAAAATAAGCCTGAAAATTTCCATTTCTGAAAGTTTTATTATGCTAGGTGCAAGAGCCATCAGGGTTATGGCAACAACTGAACTCATCCGTCCTAGAAAAACTTTGTTTGAGATTGAATCAATTTTCATGACATAAGGATGGTTTCGAGTCGTTTATTTTGAGTTATCAGGCAGGCACCTGAGCGGCATCTTGCGCAGCTTGAAGTTCCAACTTTAACCGTTGCGTCCAACTACTTAACGAACTACGTTTTGAGTTCTTATCTGGAGCCGGTATCGGAGAACCTACACAAATCCTGACCTTGTAGGGTTTTGGCAGTCTGCTGCCCGTACCCATAGCTTTTTCACTTCCGGAAATACCTATGGGTACAACCGGAACCCCACTTTTTGCTGCTAAATATGCGGTTCCATCAAAAAGTTCACCGATTTGATTTCCTTCCTGGCGTGTCCCTTCAGGGAAAACAAGGAGTGTTGCACCACTGTCTAAAAGGTTTTTTGCAATTTTCACTGATTCCCGATCAGCACTTCCCCTTCTTATAGGGAATGCGCCTAGGGCAGAAAGGTACCAAGCAAATGGACGTAACTTAAAAAGACTCTCCTTTGCCAATGCCCTCATTCTTCTTTTGTGAAGTGGTGCTAACAGGATTGAATCAAGATTAGAACGGTGGACTGGAGCCATTATTAAAGCATTTTTTCCGGAAAGATTTTCCTTACCTGAAACTTCAACACGCAGATAAGACCAAAGAAATAAACGAAGAAGAAACCGCGTAACTGCGTAGACAACTGAAGCTGCTTTGCTTGCCGCTATTTTCTGGGAACGAAGTTGCAGTTCTTCATTCATAATCATTTCTTTACCTCGAACTAGTTATCTGCCGGATAAAAATTGGATTACTTGCTTCAAAAACCAATTTCTAATTCCTGACAATCCGAATCTATAACCCAGTCTCATTCTAATTGCTGGAGGCCAAGCGATCGTCACTTTATTTCTCCTAGTATGTAATGAGGGATAAATTGATAAAACATGACAAGAAAACTACTTTTAACGACTGTTGCTCTTATCGGTATAGCTGTTCTGGCTGGGTGGTGGTTCCTTCTCCGTGACGACGCACCTCCACCTCCGGATCTAGAATCTGCTATACAAATCGCCTCTGCCACACAAGCAACTTCCTCAACTACGACCACTTTGGCGTCCTTCAAAGTTCCTTCTGAGGGAGAGTCCTTTGATGCGGTAATCGAACTCTGCGATCTGGCTTCCAACTCTCTCCAATGCGAAGAGGAATGTTTCACTGACGAAACTACGTGGGAAGAGTGTGTAGCTGAAGCAGAAGAGATAGCAGCCGCCCAAAGCAGTCCAATATTCCCAACGCTTCCTGGTCCTACCGTTACAACATCTACTTCCACAACAACTACAACTACTCAGGCACTGGATTCAATTGAAGTAGCTGATATAACAGGGGCATGGATAGTTGATACAACAATTGGATCTTTTGGTATTGATGAGTCAACAAGTTCTTTTGTTGGTTTTCGAATACAGGAAGTGCTTGCAAAAGGTATAGGGGAAGTTACAGCAGTAGGAAGGACTCCTCGGGTAGATGGTACTCTTAACTTCGTTGAAGGATCTCTTGTAAAAGCAGAGATAACAGCTGATTTGACAGAACTCAGAACTGATAGATCTATGAGAGATTCAAAAGTTCAGAGCGCTCTTAATACCAGCACTCATCCAAATGCAGTTTTTATTCTTGATGGAGAAATATCTGTAACCGACGAACAAACGATTGAATCAGTCGTTTCTGGTTCACTGACAGTAAACGGATCAACTAATCAGATCGACGTAGAACTACAAGGCCAATTAGTAGGGCAAATAATTACGGTAGTGGGAAAATTTGAGGTCTCCTTAAGCGACTATCAGGTAGAAGCTCCATCTGCTCCGATAGTGGCCTCTGTGGAAGATGAAGCGATTGTTGAGTTTCAACTATTTTTCGTGGAAGCCACTTCGGAAAATTCGACTGCCGCTGTTGTTACAACTACGACTATGAACCCATTGATGATAGAAAATGTCGAACAATTAAATGAGTACATAGCTGAAGCTGCAAGCTTTAATCAGTCGGATAGTGATTGGCTGCTACCCGAGAACCTTGATCCTTCTGCTGGGGGCGCTCCAGGGTTCACAAGATACGTGTTTCGTCAAACTTCAGCAGGAGTTGTACCAACGCTAGTTGAGGGTCCAATAGGTCCACAATATAGATGTCAAGAAGAATCTCTTCCATGTTCTTATCTCGAACTAAAAGAACTTCTTGAATCAAATAGCCCGATACCTGAACAAATGGGCCTCTCATCGGAAGAGTTAGCCGAATTGGTAGCAGAACTCGATTTGCTTAGTGGATTTCTGGAAGAGCATAAAGATGTAAACAAAGCTTGTGAGAAAGGTTACTTATCGGATCGGATTCAAACTGCCAATATGGGTTCACATTTTATTAAAGCTGATGCTTTCGGTAACGGATTTGATCCAAGTGAACCTGAAATAATTCTTTATGCACGTGCTGATGGAACTCTTCCAAGCGGGGCGCTAGGACAGTGCCGCGATGGAGTCTGGAACGGGCAACCGATGACACTGGTTGGAAGTGCTTTTATACTTCCTCCAACTCAGAAAGACAATAGTCATCCAAAAGGTTTCACCGGTAACCTCGACAACTGGCATGTGCATCTAAATCTTTGCAGAGGCAACTCCAGTGGGACTGATTCTTTCGTACCCGAAGAAGAATGTGAAAAATCAGGTGGAAATTTTCATGAAACTATAGGTTGGATGATGCACGCTTGGGTGAGCCCAGAACATGACAACGAACTAGGTGTTTTCTCGATGTGGAATCCGAGCATCGCTCCTTTCGGGGATACCAGTTCTGTAGAAGAACGATTTTTGGTACAAGGTGAAAATTTCCCCGAAGGCGCAAAACAATCGTTGGTAACAAATTTTGCCTTTGAAGATGAAATCGAAGTTGAAGCAGGACAGAGTGTCTATTTCAACAACAGCGACTCTGTGCCTCATACAGTCAGCGCTGGCACTCCAGATGCGCCTGAATTAGAAGAGTTCGACTCCGGGGTTCTAAACCCGGGCGATAATTTCCAGATAGATACTTCGAAACCCGGGAGCTATCCGCTCTTCTGTGCTCTGCATCCAGACATGACTGCTCTTTTAATAGTCAACTAGTTCTTAACAACAAATACTTTCTGAACTCACCCGCCAAGTTTTCCAGTATTCATTTCATTTATTGCCTCGGGGTCACCGGTTAGCTTCACTTCGCTGTTATCACGTCTACCGAAAAGAAACAGTGCAAGCTCACTGGGTTTACCTTCTAATACCACTGGTTTACCACCACCACCTAAGTGGATCGTTTCTCCGGAACTGCTTAAAAGTTTTAAATCGACATCTTTAAGACCTCTGACTAAAAGTTTGGAAAACCGCTCCTGTTTAGCCCACAAAGCATCTTCAAGGTCGTTGATATCTGAGCGAGGTGTAAATCCTGATACTCCTCTCCGGACATCTTCGTGGTGAACGAAGAACTCGAAAAGATTCATGGCCTCGTCAAACCTTTTTAGATAAAAAGGGGGTCCTGAACGTACTTTTTCCACCAATTCTTCAAATGGCTTTTTCTGAGCTAATTGCTTAGTCGCTTTAGCAAGCTTTTTCGCTAAATAACCAGGCGCAACTAGACCGAATGCCTTTAAAGAATTCTCACGGAGCACTAAATGAGCTGCCAGATCAGCCGTATCCCAACCTTCGCATAAGGTGGGGTGATCGGGTCCGACTAATTCAAATAAATCGCAAAGTTCTTGTCGTTCAATCTGCGCATAATTTTTATTCATCGGGCGACACCACACTGTCTGGAACCCATGCACCATGAAACCCATCAGGGACTCTTTGTGGAAGATGAATTCGGGCTATGGGTTTTTCTTCTATATTGTTAGCTTCTAATATCACGAGTTCTGCTGGGGAACCCATTCGATCATTCACACAAACCAACACCCATCCATCTTCTTCACTTGTGGATCCTTCGCGTGGTACAAAAATTGGTTCTCCGCCAAATCGGCCTTCTCCATGATCGTGAAAAAGCACTTCTCCGGTTTCCATATCAGTTCGATACGTAGGCCCCAAATCAAAACCAACCGCAGTGTAGGCATAACGGTGTCTGCGACCTACAGTTCTTGGATCATGAGCTGGGAACTCATGTGCCATATCACTAACAATTTCTTCACTCACAGTACGAGTTGCCGGATCTACTGTCCATCTTGCTAGTTGAGAAGGAGTGTCACCTGCAGGGCCTTTAAGATCTTTTTGGAAAACACGCTCATATCGACAAAGGTCAATAATGATTTTATTTTCATCCTGGCCTTCACTCACTTCAAAAGCATTGACAGGGTGAAAGACGTAACACGAAGGTGCCTCACACCAGATGATGTCGGATGCTTGCCCATTACGAGGCAACAATCCGATTCTTGATTGACGGTCGTTTTGCCATGCTATTGGAAACGGGTCTCCTGCTATAGCTAGGTCTAAATCAACACAAACCGGTAAGTCGTAGATAATTGCGTATTTTTCTGTGAGTGACATGTCGTGAACCATTGGCATGCCCTCAATTGGAATATCTGTAACTTTTTTTACTCGGTTATCCTCCCCTATCACCACATGTTGTAAACGGTCGAGAATATCTGGATAGGCATAACAGACAGCATGAAGTTCTTTGTTGACAGGATCGAACTTTGTGTGAGCACTAAATGCCCCGGGTAACGTTCCACCAAAATTGTCATACCCAATAGTTTCTAGATCGTATTTCATTGCTACAGGAGTGGTTCCTGCCTCTACTAATGCGAAAGTAGTGCCGGCGTGTCCAATTACTGAAGTGTTAGGTGAAAACCCAGAGTCCCCGAAACTGCTTCCTTCTGGTGGTTGCTCCTGAAGCTTTTCGGCTAAATCTCTACCTCTGACCCAACGGTTCCGATACCATTCAGCCTTGCCTCCTCGGAGTCGAACACCGTGAATCATCCCATCGCCTAAAAACCAGTGGTAAGCCTCCGCGTCCACAGGCCCAAAAGGGTTGGGACCATTACGTAACCATCTTCCTTCAAGTTCTTCAGGAATGCTGCCTGTAACTTCTAAATCAAATGCTGTGATTTCACTGTCAACTGGTGCTTTAGCGCCTTCCAGATAAATACTCATTAACTCCCCCTCTTATGTTTACAAATTTTATGATCCAACGAATCTTTCTTTCAGCTCCCGTTTCAAGAACTTACCATTAGCATTTCTAGGCAATGCTTCGTCTACAAACCAAATATGCTCTGGGACCTTAAAAGAAGCTATTAGAGAACCAACATGGTCTTTCAGTTCTTGGGTTGAGCATGCAGTTTCAGGAAGCAGATAGATTGCAACCCCAACAGTTTCTCCTAGGCGTTCATCAGGAACTGCAAAAACCGCAGCTTCAGCTATGGAAGGATGCTTATAAATAGCTGCTTCTACCTCAGCTGAGTAAACGTTCTCTCCACCTCTGAGAACCATGTCTTTGGCTCTATCTACAAGAAAGAGAAAACCATCTTCGTCGAAGTAGGCAATGTCTCCGGTGTGGAACCAGCCTTCGGTGAGGACCTCTTTATTAGCTTCTGGTCTATTCAGATATCCACGGAAGACATTTCCTCCCTTTACCCAAAGCTCACCCTCTTCACCAATGGGTAGATCTTCCCCTTTCTCGTTAACTATTCGGGATTCCATTACTGGACAAGGCGAACCTGCGGATTCTGGTTTAGCTAGAAAAAAATGTGCAGCGTTCACTGTTATTACACCATTTACTTCGGTCAATCCGTAACCTGTGCTTGGCCTACCTTCAAGTCTTTCTTCAATTTTCTGGACTAGGTCAGGTTGAACTGCGGCCCCACCCCCTCCAAGACTGTCAAGACTACTTGTGTCTCTTTTTGAGAAATCTGGACTATTCACAAGCTCTCGCGCCATCGTCGGCACACCTGTAAATGTTGTAGGTCTTTCTCTTTCGATAATCTCTAAAGCTTGTTCAGGGTTCCATCTGTGCATCAGAACAAGCTTCCCGCCTACTGCGGTGACAGGGTGCATGCAACAGTTGCAACCTGTTACATGGAAAAGAGGGACTGCTAATACAGAACCTGGATTACTTTCACCAACTTTCTTGTCAGAACCTGTTGGTGGTTCACCTGCTTCGACTGCTTTTTGCTCAGCTAATTTTGACATTGTTGACCAAAATGCCAAATTTAGTAGATTCGAAACAGCTCCTCTATGAGTTAAAACTGCTCCTTTTGGATGACCAGTTGTTCCAGATGTATAAAAAACACATACATCATCGTCAGGCTCAATAGCGACTCCCGAAACATTGGGGGTTTCTTTACCAATAGAGATTGCATCCTCCCAGCAAATAGAGTCTTCAGGTAGATCAACTTCTGTTCTAACTGCTACGACATGGACGTCACCTTCGCCTCGAAGAGTGCTTAAGTGTGGAATGATTCTTTCCATTCTTTCCTGATCACAGACAATCACTCTGGGGTCACAATCATCTACGGCAAATTCGATCTCTGTACCTGTCCACCATGCATTCATCCCGACTGCTACAGCTCCCAATGAGGCAATTGCCCAGTAGGTTAAAACCCATTCAGGGTAATTTCGCATCAGTATCGCAACCCTGTCACCATGTTTGATACCCAAATTCTGAAGGTACGAGGCGAAGCAATTTACTTTTAAGTGAGCTTCTTCATAAGAAACTCTCTCGTCGCCGTAAATCAAATAGTCTTTTTCTCCGTGGGCAGCTGACGTGTTCCAAATATCAACAAGAGTCGCTGGAGCGGAATCGTAGACTCTGGTCATATGGTTTCTGATTTCAATATTGGACCAAGAGAATGGGGCTCCCTTTGCTGTTAGTTCTTCCCATGCCTCTTTATAATGTCTGTCCACATTCCCTCCAATAGGCTGCCTGCGATACCCTTACACTTACCGTGGCTAGTTGAGACATAATAGAAGCCACTAGTGAGAAAACATAAACCAAAAGGAAATAAAAATGGAAGAAATTGCTTTTGACGACATAGACGCCTTGAACGCCAACGTAGGCGAAGAATGGAGTGACTGGGGTCCAGAATTTGAACTAAGTCAGGAAAAGATAAATGCTTTTGCTGACCTAACTGGCGATCATCAATGGATCCATATTGACGAAGAGAAAGCAAAAGCTGGACCATTCGGCACAACTATTGCGCATGGGTTCTTCACACTTAGCTTGGTGCCAGTTCTAAGTTTGATGCTCGAAGGCTCTTCAGGAGCACGTTTAAAAGGTTTTCAAAATGTCATCAACTACGGAGGGGATCGTCTTCGCTTTCTCGCACCTGTTCCGGCCGGTTCAACTGTTCATGCACGAACACGCATGAAAGAAGCTAAAGAACATAAAGCTGGGACGTTGATCTCTACTGAAGTAGCTATACACGTGAAAGGCAGTGAAACGCCTTCGGTTCTTTATGAAAGTTTGAGTCTATTTCAAGGCTAAAAAGTTTTACTTCAATTGTTTTTAATAGTCATACCGCCATCGACCATAAGTAAATGTCCAGTTATGTAACTTGATGCGGGTAAAGCAAGGCTCAGAATTGCATGTGCAACCTCTTCAGGTTCTGCGTATCTTCGAACTGGAACTCTTCGGCGTGCAAATTTTTGCTTAGCTTCCTCTGGTATCTCATCTGTCATACCAGTTCTTATAGGACCTGGTCCCACAGCGTTAACTGTTATCCCGCTTTCTCCTAGCTCTACTGCCAGAGCTCGTGTGAGTCCAACAACTCCATGTTTAGCTGCAGTGTAAATTGATGCTGCTGCTGAACCTCCTACTCCTTCGGTTGAGGAAACATTGATGATTCGCGGGGCGGCAGAATTATTCAAATACGGTAAAGACTCTCTTATAAGGCGCATATGTGAGCTGAGAAGAATGTCAATTCCACTCTGCCACTGTTCTTCCATCAAAGGATCATTGATAGCCACTGGCATGGAGACGCCGGCATTGTTAACAATGACATCAATAACTTCGTTGTTTTCGGAATTCCAGCGAGATACCTCCTCGGTAACGTTTTTTATTTTTGTTCCATCGCTGACATCAAGCTCCCATCCTCTGGCTTTCCCCCCACTCTGGTTGATTTCTTCAACAACACTCTCAACGCGTTGTGAGTCAATATCGGTTACGGCCACATATGAACCGTGGTCAGCGAACAAATGGGCCGTAGCACGCCCTATACCTGAACCCGCTCCCGTGATTAACACGACATGACCCTCTACGGATCTACTGAGCGAACTAAGCATCATGGCTTATCTCAATCGGATTGTTGCTGGGCACCAATTGCTCCTTTTTCACGAAGATCATCAATGGTCTGCTGATCCAATCCAAGTTCAGCCAGTATTTCATCAGTGTGCTCCCCAACTGTTGGAGCTTTAGTCGGATCAGGAGGAAGTTCTCCATCAATATAAACAGGTAAGGGCAACTGATCAGCCCCGATCTCATCTTGAGGGATGAAAGGCATCCTTTGTAAGAACTGTGGATCCTCAGTAACTGTTTCATGATCGTTAACTGGTGCTATAGGAACATTGTTTTCCTGTCCGAAACTCAACCAGTCGACACTGGCTCGTGTTTTAAAGATTTCTCTTAGCTGTTCTTGAAGTTCAACATTATTACGGGCGTGGTCAGCGTATTGAGAACCGGGCCAACGTTCGAATAAATCCATTCTGTTTATACCTTCACAAAAATTTTGCCAGAATGCTTTTTCTGAAGCCATAAACAAAACATGTCCATCTACGGTTTCGTAGATTTGGTACCTCACACCTTCCCACATGCCGGCCAAGCCTGGTGCTCTTCTTTCATAATCATCAGACGGGTTCCCTGTCACTTCATCTTCTGGCCTCATATAAGCCCGGTATGTCTCAATCCTGTACCAGTCCATATACGCAGCCGCATCTGACTGAGCTACCTCAATTTGTCTTCCTTGGCCTGTTTCTCGGGCGTTGATAACAGCGGCAAGTATTCCAAGCGCTGCAAGCATGGGCCCCACATTTATTCCTATATTAGGCATTGAAGGAATCCGTTTAAACCCTTCATCATCAACTACTGGTTCTATCAAACCTGCCCAAGTGTCGTAAGCGATTCCATGACTTGGAAGATCCCTGTAAGGACCTGTCGCTCCGTAGCCTGAAATTGTACAAAAAACGATTTTTGGGTTGATCTGCAACAATTCGTTAAAACCAAATCCGAGGCGCTCTAAAGTCCCAGGACGCATAGCTTCAACCACAACATCTGCCTTCTCCAACAAACTTCTGTACACCCCGGCACCATCTTCATCTTTAAGATTTATTGCAATGCTTCTTTTGCCTCTGTGCGTATGCAAATGAAGGAGAGAATTTCCTTCAATTATCGGCCATGTCATCTGACGTATGTAATCACCTGAAGGTGATTCAACCTTGATTACTTCGGCTCCTAGATCGGATAAAAATGTTCCTACCAACCCAGGTCCAAGAAGTGAGTTCTCTACAACTCTGAGACCCTTTAATAAATCATTGCCGCCCATACGTAAAGTCTCTCCGATGTTTCTTAAATCGACAAGCCGTAACCTCATCTAATTATCTAAATCTGGAAAAAAACAAACTTTTTTGAAGTCGCGGGTTCAAATGTTTTCGGTTACGGTGCGATAATTAGATTTGACTTGGAGGTGTCAATTGTCCCCTATCGTTATTCTCGCTGGTGCACGAACTCCCATTGGTCGTCTTCAAGGCGGACTTAAATCAATTTCAGCTACTGACCTCGGTGCCACTTCGATAAAAGCTGCTTGTGAAAAGGCTAGAATTGAACCTACTCAAATTGATTTCTCCTACTTGGGGAATGTGATTTCAGCTGGAATTGGACAGGTTCCTGCTCGCCGTGCCGCTGTCGATGCAGGGATCCCAATGACATCACCTTCAACTCTGCTTAATAGGGCTTGTCTTTCCGGAATGCACGCTATTCATTTAGCAACTCAGATGATACGCCTCCAAGAAGCTGAAATTGTTCTCGCCGGTGGAATGGAGTCAATGACCAACTCTCCATACATGATTCCTGGAGCACGGTCAGGTTTAAGATTCGGCGACAGTGAACTTGTCGATTCAATGCTCTTCGATGGCCTTACCTGCACGATTGAAAATTGCTCTATGGGTGAAGCAACCGACCGTTTCACTGAAGAACTCGGTATTTCACGCCATGACCAAGATGCTTTTGCTGCACAATCACATCAACGTGCTGCGAAAGCACAAAAAGATGGTCTTCTGGATGAGGAAATTTGCACTGTCGACATTCCTCAAAGAAACGGAGACAGTCTGACTGTTAAAGACGACGAGGGGATTCGTCAGGATGCCGACCTTGAATCTATGGCTCACCTTTCTCCCGCTTTTACGAAAAATGGCACAATCACTGCTGGGAATGCGTCACAGATCTCAGATGGTGCTGCTGCAGTAATAGTCACAACAATGGATAAGGCGGACGAACTAGGTGTCGAACCTGTTGCTGAAATATTGGCTCATGGGCAAGTAGCAGGACCAGACACAAGTCTTCTTCACCAACCAAGTAATGCGATCAATGCTGCACTGGACTCAGTTGGAATGGAAGTAAGTGATTTGGATCTTTTTGAAATAAACGAAGCTTTTGCTGCAGTTGCACTTGCCTCTATGAGTGCTCTTGGTGTGAGTGACGAAATTGTGAATGTGAATGGTGGAGCTATAGCTCTAGGGCATCCGATCGGAATGTCAGGAACTCGAGTTGCACTAACCCTTATCCATGAACTGAAACGCCGTGGCGGAGGTTTAGGTGTAGCCAGTCTTTGCGGTGGTGGCGGCCAAGGTGAAGCACTAATTCTGAAGGTTTAATAATGAACGAAAAAATTACATTTGATTATCCAATTGCGAATACGAAAAATGGTGACGTTGCTGGACGTTTCAGAAATGGTGTGGAGCTGTTCGCTGGAATACCCTATGCATCTCCCCCCGTCGGAGATTTAAGATTTGCCGCCCCTGCACCTCCAAAAAATTGGGAAGGTGTTAGAGAAGCCAAACGTTTCAGCCCTGCTTCACCTCAACTGCCCGGCGAAGGTCTAACTGACCGATTTCCTGTCCGTTGGGATGAAGACTGCCTATACCTAAATGTCGTTACCCCTGCATCAGATGACAAAAACCGACCTGTTTATGTTTGGATACATGGGGGCGCTTATAGAAGAGGTCAAGGTGGGGTTGCATGGTATGACGGAACTTCTTTCGCCTCGCGTGGTGATGTGGTAGTTGTAACGATCAACTACCGATTAGGGGCTTTTGGTTTTACAGAACTGGGTGAACATTTTGGAGAAAAATTCTCTTCTTCAGGGTTAAATGGATTGCTTGACCAAATTGCTGCTCTTCAGTGGATTCAAGAAAATATTTCCTCTTTCGGCGGAGACCCTGATCAGGTAACCGTTGGTGGAGAATCGGCTGGTGCTTTCAGCGTCGCCAATCTTCTTGCTTCTCCATTAGCGAAAGGGTTGTTCCACCGTGCTATAGCTCAGAGCGGGGCTGCTTTCCACATACATGAACCTGAAGCAGGAGCAAATATAGCCTCGGAATTATTGGAAGCGTTAGGGAATCCATCTTCGGAAGAAATCCTAGATTTACCTGCAATTGAAATTCTTGAAGCTCAAGAAGCCCTAATTGAAAAATGGGGCTTTGCAGCTAGAGGTGTTCAACCCTTCTATCCAGTCTGGGGTCACGAAGCTCTTCCTGAGGCTCCAATAGATCTCATCGGTAAAGGATCTTCAAGTGATATTCCTCTTCTCATAGGCACCAATGAAGATGAAATGTCTCTGTATGGTTTCACCGACCTCGATGAGGGAACTCTTTTCAGATATGTGGAGAGAATCGTTGACAACCCTAAAGAGGTAATCGATTCATACCGGGAAAGAGTTGGTGATGATTCCGGTTGGCTTGCCTGTGCCATCGGAAGTGATTGGGTTTTCAGGATTCCTGCTATTCGCTTGGCTGAAACAAGAGAAAACCATGATGGGAATACTTGGATGTACCTTTTCTCATGGGATTCAAGAGCTTTCGAAGGAAGGTTCGGGTCTGCTCATTCTCTTGAATTGCCTTTTACTTTCAATACTCTTGACCGTGCTGGTGTGAATATTTTTATAGGAGAAGGAGAGCTTCCAACTCATGTTGCTGAAGCCATGCACGACGCTTGGATTTCATTTATTAGAGATGGGAACCCTTCTACCGCAGTTCTCGGTGAGTGGCCTGCTTATACAACAGAGAATAGAGCTGTCATGGAAATAAACGACAACTGTGACCTTCTAATCGACCCTCAAAGTGAAGAACGCTCCCTGTGGGATGGTGTCAGATGAGTGGTTCTAAGCGTGTTCTGGTTATGGGTGGTACACAATTCAATGGCCTGGCTCTTGTACACGAATTAGTTAGATCAGGTCATGATGTGACAATACTCAACAGAGGACAAACTGAAGCTCCTCTACCCGATGGAATAACTCGCCTGAAAGCTGACCGAAGTGACCCTGATCAGATTCGTGATGTTCTTGGTGGACTCGATTTTGACGTTGTGCAAGATATGACCGCTTACCATCCTGAGGATGTAGCCCTGATGGTTGAAATTTTCTCAGGAAAAATTGAGCACTACATTTTTGCTAGTTCAACAGTAATTTACGAAGCGACTGATATTTTGCCTATAACTGAGAATCACCCTAAAGAAAGAGGCGAACCTCAAATTGAGTATGGGTTGCACAAGTTGTTG
This sequence comes from Acidimicrobiales bacterium, assembly GCA_030748555.1. Taxonomy (GTDB): domain Bacteria; phylum Actinomycetota; class Acidimicrobiia; order Acidimicrobiales; family MedAcidi-G1; genus MedAcidi-G1. The sequence goes on along the minus strand of JASMLT010000013.1, from coordinate 1,796 downwards.
TGCCAGGACATCCTTGACGAAGCACATGACAATGGCTTCCCAGCTACAACTGTTGCTTTTGCAATGGTTTATGGACCTAGGAACATTATTCCTGATCGTGAACAAAGAATGTTCGCCCGAATGGAATTAGGAAGACCGATTTTGATCCCTGGAGATGGAACCACTGTCAGCCAAGTTGGTCATGTTGATGACCAGGCAAGCGCACTTGAGGCTCTCATGTGTAAGCCTGTCAGTTTTGGCCGTCTCTACAACCTCACCGGAAACAGTTTTCAATCTGATATTGATTATGTGGAAACCACTGCTGATGCAATAGGGCAAAACGCAGAAATGCGGTTTATACCTTCTGAGGTCATGGAGCGACTCTGGGATGGAGAGATTGAATTTGATTCACCAGCCAGCAGCAAGGTGAAGGTGGATATAAGAACTAGTGAGGAAGCTTTGCGGAAACAGGCTGCAATTCGTCATCGTTTTCGTTTCACAACTGTGATACCTAGGTTGGCTCCTAATATTCATCGTTGGAATCGGAATGTAATGTTCAGTATTGACGCCATTCGCAAAGATACTGCGTGGGAGCCTGAACATACTTTGTCGACAATGGCATCTCAAACCTACGAATGGCACAAAGAAAGTGGAGGACGAGAGTTTGATTGGTCTTATGAAGATCAAATACTCAGTCTGATCGACTAATTATTTACAACAGGAAAATGGCAGGCCACGAAATGATCGTCTCCAACCTGTTGCATTTCAGGTTCCTTTTCTTCGCATAGGGTTTGTGCAGATGGGCATCGGGTTCTGAACCGACAACCTGTTGGAGGATTTATAGGTGATGGTATGTCGTCACCTATTGCTGATTCAGTTGCATCAACTGTAGAAGCAGGTTCGGGCGCTGACGCCAACAAGACCCGAGTGTATGGGTGAGCAGGTAAGGAATAAATTGTGTCAGAACTTCCAATCTCACAAATTTTTCCAAGATACATCACCACCACCCGATCGCTGACGTTCCTAACTACTGACAGATCATGGCTTATAAATAAGAGTGTCAAACCATACTTGTCTTTCATTTCCTCCAAAAGGTTTAGTATCTGAGCTTGAACGGAAACATCAAGAGCGGAAACAGGCTCGTCGCAAATAAGAATTTCAGGATCTAATGCAACAGCTCTAGCTATTGAAATCCGCTGACATTGCCCGCCAGAAAACTCATGAGCCCTTCTATTTGCTGCTATTTCAGGATCGATACCAACAGATTCGAGTACCTCGTCAACCCGATCTTCGATTTTTTGTGCGCTCATACCATTGGGCCAGATAGTCAATCCTTCTTTAACTACTTCACGGACTATTCTTCGGGGATTAAGGGAAGAAATAGGATCTTGAAAAATCATCTGCAATTTAGGTCTGACTTTCCTAAGCGCATCTCCCTTCAAGCCTGTGAGTTCAATTGAATCTCCCTCTGAAGTGACCATCACATTGCCTGACGTCGGCTTGGGTAGTTGAACTACAGATCGGGCGGTCGTGGACTTACCGCATCCTGATTCACCAACAATTCCAAGTGTTTCACCCTTTTTGACATCAAAGCTGACATCAGAGACTGCATGGACTATTTCATCTCGACCTACCTTGAATTCCATTACTAGGTTCTTGACACTTAGAACTATGTCATCGTCATCACGCAACTGAGCCACTCCGCTACCAGCCATCAGAGCTCTCCTGTTTCCGTGTGAACGGCAAATGTTTCAAATTCTTTCATGTCTAAACCTGCGGGTGTGTGTCCTGCATTCTGATTAGCCTCTCTAGCCTTG
>JASMLT010000012.1:247-35515 GCA_030748555.1 Acidimicrobiales bacterium | reverse complement strand
ATCAAAGCAATCCAGAGTCCAAGAACTATCAAAATGGTGGCAGAAATAGGTAAAATTTTGTTTTTCTTCACAGCATGCTGATCCTATACGGTCGGTTAGCCTCACCAAGTGTTTAGAAAATACTACAAACAGTGTTTAATTGCTTATATTTATCTCTTTGCTGCCTGTAGTTCTACAGAAACTTCTTTCGGGGATCCCTCCCGAGAGGAAATAAATACAACAACTACAAGGTTAATTGTTAAGGAAAGTATCGCCCAGATAGCGCCAATTCCGACGCAAACACCTACTGCTATTCCTGATGCAACCTTTTCGTTAGCAGAATCAACGCCGGTTTCATCCCTAATGGTTGAGGAGGAAATAGTAGTAGAAACAACCGTTATTGCAGCTAAATCAGATAGTGGCGAAATAGCAGAAACAGAAGATTTAAATTCGATCAAGGAAATTATTAGAACCCCAACTAAAAATCAACCTTTAAGCGTCGTCACTATTGGAGACAGTGTTTCTTATGACGCAGATCTCGGTATAAAAGCAGCTTTGGAGTCAACTGAAGCGGTAAATGTAGAAAATAGATCATTTGGGGGAGTTGGGTTAACTCAAAAAGGATTTCAGAGTTACCTGGGGGAGTCTCTCCAAACTGAACCCGAGGTGATGACTGTCATGGTAGGAGGGTGGGATCTTGCCTTTGCCACAGAAAACCACAAAGAGTATGAAAAAATTATAGAGAATTTGATAGAGGAAATTTTGAAAGTTTCTTCTTTGATTATATGGATAGGAATGCCTCCAACTCCCGAAGCGGAAGGTTTAGAAGAGAGTCGACACTTAGTTAATCAAATTTATAAAGAAATTTCTGACCGGAAAAGGGAAGTTGAATTCATAGACACAGATCAACTACTTGGGAATGAGAAAGGTGCTTTTGTACGTTTCTTAACCACTTTTGATGGAAAGTCTTATCAGATACGCAAAGTTCGTGACGGTCAGGATGATGGACACCTGTGTCCGTTTGGAGCTGCTCTTATAGGTGGCACTGTTTTTGAAAGGATTGCCGAGAGTTTCCCCCTTATTCAAAAAGAAGCTGACTGGTGGTTTGGAGAGTGGAGTAATGATCCACGCTACGATGATCCACCAGGCGGATGTTCATATGACCCAGTCACATAGGTGCTGACTTTTTGGCGAATTTTTTCATGACCAGATCAATGGAAAATGCGGCAAGAATAACTAATGACGCTTCCGCTGCAGTACGGTAGCGGGTATTTCCAAAAGCCAACGCAGCGGTAAATGTGACAATCGGAATCCAAGCAGAAGTTATAAAAAGAGTTTCTCTGCGTTTCTTCCACAATTTTGAGATGGCCATCAGAGAAAGAGGTAATAAAAGTAAGTATTGCCCAAAACCTATTAAGGAAATTGCAAAAGAGCGACGATCGGCAAGCACATCGAGGCGGAGCTGTTCAATGGGTTTGTAGGCACCCCACATTCGGCCGATGCGTGCAGGAGCAACAACTGTTATGAGCCTTCTTTTATGTTCAGAAATATAATCGAAAGCCCGTTCACGAACAACAACGTCTCGTTGTGATTCGTCAAGTAGTTCACCATCTTCACCATATGGAGGTGGTTCACCGCACTTAAGTTCCCAGTATCCAAGATTCTGTCCATAGTAGGTGGAATCACAATTAGCTTGAACTAGAACTGTGCCTGCACCATCAGATAGAAAAACGTTCTGTTCAAAGGAGTAAAGATTTCGAATCACCCATGGTGAAATTACAAGTAGTGCCGCTAATCCGACAGAGAGATACTGCAGTATTTTCGTACGCCAAGGAACCTTCTTAGTGAACAGGATCACTGCTCCCACCAGAGGAAGGTAGATGAGCAGTTCAGCGCGACATAGAGCTGCTAAACCACCAACTGATCCAAAAATCAAAGCATTTTTAGCGCTCTGGTTTTCAGCCAGAACTAGTGCGGCAAGAATGCATGCCATAGCTCCGGTGATTGCACACGTTTCTGCCATAAGTAGACCTTCATTAATCCAAATAAATGCATAAGCGGCAGTTAGGGATGCAGTTATTAAACCAAGCTGCTCTGAACCTATTTTTTTTCCTATTAAACCAGCAAGAATTATCGAAGGTATCCCTAAAAAAATTGAAAATATTTGCTGCTGGAAGACAGTTGTAAAACCTAGAAAGGAACCGATTGAGAGAAGCAAGGTCCACATCGGCGGATGTCCTGCAGTCGGTTCTATATGGCCAATTGGAGTAATTACCTCGACCAGTTCTCCTTTAATGGGCACTGAATCAACCGCTCCGAAGAGATAACGAAAAGGTTCTGTAAAGCCAAGACCATCCGCAAAAATATTTGCAGTTAAGTGATAAGAGGAAGCGTCACCGCTTAATTGGTTGTCAGCAACTACAAGAAAAAAATATAGAAGGCGTATAAAAAATCCTAAAAGGCAAATAAGTAACAGAACTTTATTAAAATCTAGTTTTTTAAGCACACTAAATTTCTCTTTGGATTCCAAGGCAGTACTCATCATCAGGTTAACTTTTCCCAGGACATGGAGATTCCGCATCAACTAATTGAAGTTGAGATAGATCAATCGTCGAAGCTATGTCACCAAGTGACTGTGATGAGGTCTCCTTGAGCAATTCGCGCATTTTATTTTCCATGCCTTTTCTACCAATCCACGCGATTCGACTTGTAGCACGTCCAACGTTCTCTAATTGGTAGTACTTCTCTTCCGGATCGAATTCCCAGGGATGACAGTAGGTCCAGAGAACCTCTTTATTTGATGATTTGCGTATACCAATTTTCCTAATAGCCGATGGAAAGAGTCGAAAGTAAGCCCCTCCAAGGTAAGGGACATTGAAGCCGAAAATGTTCGTCACAGGGCAAGGGAACTCAATCACTGAGTTCAACCACCTGAATGGTTGTTTCGGCAAACCGTTCCAACCATAAAGAGGATTCTTGGCGGGCAACACACTTGAAGAATAGGTGAAGCCGACTCTTTGCATGATGGGAATGGCCCAGCGAGTTTCGTGTGTCAGGGACATTGTCGGTGCCCTGTAACCATTTACCTGTTGACCCGAAATGTCTTCAAGTGATCGCTTGGCTTCGCCCAATTCTTGTTCAAAGGCATCTGGGTTCAGCAGTTGCAGTGGTATGTGTTTATGGGAGTGTAAACCAATTTCATGGCCAGCTTTTACGGCTTTTTTGATTGTTTCTGGGTGCCTTCTTGCCACATCACCCACGACAAAAATTGTTGCTCGGATCTCCATTTCAGCAAAGAGATTTAAGACTTTTTCTGTCATCAGTTTCGAGCGGTCTTCAAAATCATTTGAAGGCCGAAGATCTTCAACATCTAGAGTAACTGAAATATTTTTTAACATTTTTCTACTTCTGACACAGAAACGGATATCTGGTTCCTGTTTACACGAAAACTCCTGAGCTTTTCGAAGAAAAACTGTATCCCAAAGGAAGAGAGAATTATTATTGAGATTTCAGCTGAAACACGGTATCTAGTAGTTCCCATGCTTATTGCGGCGAGCAGAGTGGTGATTGCAGGGATGGTCAAAATTGGCAATAGTGGTTTCTTCTTAGCCTTGAGTTTGATTAGACCAAAGATTGATAAAGGGATTAGAGAATAATATTGGAAAAGCCCTATGAGTGAAAGGCTAAAATTCCTTCCCTCAACAAGTTTGTCTGCACGCAACTGTTCCAAAGGTGAATAAAACCCCCATAAACGAGCTACACGTTTTGGAATAACATGTCCAAAAAGGCGACCTTTGTGTTCAGTGGCATATTCGATGCCGCGTGATCGATATTCTTTATCACGGATAGATTCGTCGGTTGGTTTGCCGTCTTTTCCTACAGGTTGAGGCAGACCACACAAATATTCCCAATAGCCCTGCTTGTCCCCGAAGTAGGTGGCTTCGCAATTAGTCTGTGCTAATAAAATCCCAGAACCATTCGAGAGGAGCACTGGCTCTTCGAATTGGATTAGATTTCTGACAACCCAAGGCGCTAATACTGAAGCAACGATAATTCCTACAAGAAAATACCTGGTTAATCGTTTTTTTAGTGTCTGATTTGAATTGCGCAGAATTGGCAATGCCAAAAAAGGGATAACGATTATAAATTCAGCCCTTGTAAGAACTGCCAGTCCTCCTACTACACCAAATGTTATTAGCAGGCAAAGTGAGTTTTTGTTGTAAAGACGAGCTGAGAGTCCGACTGCAATTGCCACTATTGGTATTACGAGAGTTTCTGACATTAAGAGTCCGTCATTTAGCCAAAGAAATGCGTATATTGAAGCAATTCCAGCAGCAATCAATCCACTTTTCTCGTTGATTATTTCACGCGCAGCCCATCCGATAGCAAAAACACCCATTGAACCTATTAACGCAGAGAAAATTTGTTGAATTAAAATACTATCCAACCCGATCAAGACTGGGAAAGCTAAAAGGATCACCCAAAGAGGCGGATGGCCGGCCGTCGGCTCGGTATGCCCTACAGGCAGACTTTGATTACTGGTTTCAGTCAAGTATGAAGGCTCTTCAAGAAAAAGTAGCTCTTGCGCCCCTCCGAATATGTATCTGTAAGGTTCAACAAAGCCGAGACCATCAACAAGTAAGCGCGAGGCGTGGTGGTAGTAAAATGCATCCCCATTTAACGGATCGCCCTTTTCAACGAAAATCACGTATAAGAGCCTTACGAGAAAAGCGAGTAAAGAGATAGTAATCAACTTGAAGCGAAATGATTTTCCTTGAAACTTGAGAGGGTTAATCGGAAGATTACCTAGCAGCGAAATTGCTGTAGCCATTACTTAGATGGAGCCTTCAAGTTTTGGTAACTTCTTCGTGATAATCCTGTTCAACGTTCACAGACCAAATATCGTGGTCAGCTCCAAGGATATTTTCAACACTTAAAATAGCCGTAAGCATTGAATGGTCTTGGTTGTTGTAACGGTGCATGCCATTTCTACCGACTGGAAAGATATTCCCAGTATTTTTATTCAACCACGTTTTAATGATTTCAACATTTTCGAAATAGTTCTTGTCGTACATGGGGTAAGCCTTTGGCATTCTCACTACGTATGACTCTTCTACACTTTCCGGATTCAATAGTCCTAGAATTTTCATCTCTGACTTTCCGAGGTTTATCAGATCAATGTCAGGGGTATTCCAAATATCATCGCCTTCAGTTACGAAGTACTCGAGGCCGAGACAAGTTTTTCCATCCTTGACTAAATACGGGGACCACCTTCCAAAGTTTTGGACACGACCCACTTTTACATCTGGTGAATGGATATAAATCCAATTGTCGGGGAAACCTTCATTTTCTGGAACCACCAGTGCAACGGTGATATGTTCTCGAAAGGTCAGAGAGAGTGCGGCTTCTCTAACCTTCTCAGGAGCCGGTGGATCCATGGCAAGAAGAAGTTTAGAAATTGGCATTGAAGAAATGATGTGAGAACTTTTAAAAGTTTCCGACCCATTTAAACTCTTCGTAACTACCTCATTTGCGTTCCCGTTTGAATGTTTGATTGAAGTAACAGGGTTTTGGAAAATAACCTTACTGCCTTGACTGCTTATCAGTTCATGACACTTCTCCCACATCATGCCTGGTCCCAGTTTCGGATATTCGAACTCCTCAATGAGACTAGTGATTTCTTTCTGGTTCCTTCTTGGCAGTATCGAATTTAAAACCGCCTTAAAAAGGGAGAGGTTTTTTATGCGTTGTGCCGCCCAGTCGGCTTGTATCTCACTTGCGTCGACACCCCAAACTTTTTCAGTGTAAGTCTTGAAAAATATTCTGTAGAGCCGCCAACCGAACCTACTTACCGTCCAACCTTCAAAAGTGCTTATGTCTGAAGGCTTATTAATTCTTACCCAGAGGTAGGAAAGAACACATAGGAAAGATTCTAAAATACCAAGATTTTTCAGCGCATTACTAGCTTTCAGCGGATAGTCGTAAAATCGCCCTTTGTAGAAAATACGACTCATTCGAGGTCTTAATAGAAAATCCCCTTCATCAAGAATCTCATGCCACAGGTCAGAAACCATAGGCACTTTTGTGAAGAATCGATGGCCGCCTATATCGAAACGCCAACCATCTCGCACCTCGGTACGACTAATGCCACCAACAACAGAATCAGCTTCCAGAACCGTACTTTCGATACCGTATTTCCCGAGATGGTACGCCGCGGTAAGCCCCGCTGGCCCAGCTCCGATGATAATCGCCTCAATGTTCTCATTATTGTTAATAGTCACTAATACGGATCATAGGAGCCTTAAAGGGGTAGAGAGGAAAATTAGGTGAAAAATTACTTCTCTTCGCCTGAGATATTTGTCTAACCCATGTACGGGTACGATTTACTTGTGACTGAAAAACTTGATCTGCAACAAGGCATGCTTTGGGTAGTCGCCACAATAGGAATTCTATTTGGCGCTATTTTCAACTTCTTACCCATGACCCCTCTTTGGCTTGATGAAGCTCAATCAGCTTCTATAGCGGGAGAGGGTTTTTCTTCTCTTCTGGATGCCCTTCGACACGATGGACACCCACCCCTTTATTATTTTCTTCTAGGGGGTTGGGCTGATTTATTTGGCAATTCAGACTTCGCCTTAAGAGCTTTTTCTGGTTTTCTGGGTTGCTTGGTGATAGTTATGACTTGGTTCACCTTCCGAATGCATATGGGCAAGAGAGAATCACTAATAGCCGCCTCGTTGATCGCAGCAAGCCCTTTTTCGATCAGATATGCGACTGAAGTTCGCATGTATTCCTTACTAATTTTTCTATTACTTTGCGTCTATTTAAATTTCTATAGAGCTACGCAAAATTATAAAAATAAGAACAAATTTTTCTATGCGTTAACCCTTGCTTGTTTGTTATTAACTCATTACTGGTCTCTTTTCTTCTTTTTAGCGCTCATAGCCGCTCTTGTGATAAAAGCTAAAAGAAGTTCAGGGGAAGAAAATAAGAACTACAAATCCTTAATAGTCTGGAGCGCGGGGGCATCCATCCCCTTTATTTTTTGGCTACCAATTTTTTTCGAGCAGTTGGAACATACAGGAACCCCTTGGGCTAAAGCCCCAAGACCAACTGTTGTTCTGGCTTTGACCCTAGAAGCTTTCGGTGGAGGAAAAGGATCAGAGGCCTTATTGGTGGCAGTGGCACTTTCTTTATTGGTAGTGCTTGGATTTTTCACGCGAATTAACGAAACGGATTTCAGATTAGAAGTTGGTTTAAATGAACTCTCTTGGTTGAAGCGTATTTGTTTAATTTCTACTTTCACGATGCTTCTTGGAGGTGCAGTAAGTCTTTTAACAGATACGGCATTTCAAGGTAGATATGGGGTTTTCTTCTTTCCATTTACAATCTTCGCTGCCGCTGTCGGATTGTCGCGTTTATCCCAGAGGTCAACTCTATTAATTTTCACAGGTTTTTTACTGCTTTGCTCTGTATCGGTAGCTAGAGAACTTTCAAGAGATCGAACTCAACTGGGAGAAATTGCTGATGTTGTTATGAGTGAAGGAAAGCAAGGTGACGCGGTAGTTTTTTGTCCTGATCAGTTGGCTCCAGCAGGGAACAGGATTTTAGGTGAGAAGTATGAATTTTTTGCGTACCCGTCATTGGAACGAGGGGAGAGAATTGACTGGTATGACTATAGGGAACGTAACTTAAATTCATCTCCTTTACTCTTGGCGAAAGAACTTTTAGACAGACACACTAGTGAGGAAAATATTTGGCTTGTATGGATAGATGGCTTCGAATCATTCGAAAATCAATGCAGTTCTTTTAGGTCAGAGTTGAACAAGAGGTTAGGCGGTGGTCAAACTCTTGTGAATGCTGATGGTGACGAGTATTACAATCCGGCGAATCTTGTTCGATATGACAGTAACAAGTGATGAAACCTGAACGAATTAAATCAGTTCAACGGATACTCGGTGGCAATTTTCGCCATGAGATACTTTCGGTGTTGCCTGCATTTGCTGTCTCTAAATGTCTTGTTCTCTTGGCTTGGTTATTAAGCAAACTATTTTCAGGGACTTTCGATACGCCAAATGGGGAAAGGTTTGACCGAGGCTTGATGGCATGGGATGGGGATTGGTACGCATCTATTGTCATAAATGGTTACGACAATGTGCTTATAGAAGGAATCCGTTTTTTTCCCGGCTATGTATTTGCTGGCCGTTTCTTTGATTTCCTCATCCCAGGTTCTGCAGTAGTTTCTTTGGTGCTTATTGCAAATGTTGCTTCCTTGATAACTTTGTTAGCAATCAAAAAATTGGTTTTTGTTGAAAGCGCTAACGAGGAATTGGCAAAACGGTCTGTTTGGCTTCTATCTGTTTTTCCATCTTCTTTTGTACTTACATGGGCCTATGCGGAAAGTCTTTTCTTGGCTTTTAGTATTTTTTGTTTCTTAGCACTTCGAAAAGAACAATGGAAGATAGTTATTTTTTGTTCATTTGCAGCAGCTTTAATAAGACCTACTGGTTTACTACTTACTATTCCAATATTCTGCGTGGTTTTGGAAAATTGGAAAATAAACCAAAGAAAGATGTTGTTCCAGCCGATAGTCGCTTTACTTAGTGGAGTTGTTGGCAGTGGAATATACATACTTTGGGCGTCACTCCATTTTGATCAACCTTTTGCCCCTATAAAAGCACAAGAGTCTTTAAGGGGTAGTTTTGTGGATCCATTTTCTAGAGTAATCAAAGGGGTCGGTCGAGTAGCAACTGGCAGCACAGCAACAGAAACCTTGCATGTAATTTCTGCCTTACTGTTGTTGGTGTTACTGGTAAAACTTTTTAAAGATTGGCCCCTAAGATACGGGCTTTTTTCGAGTAGTTGCATACTGGTAGCACTTGGAGCTGAGAATATAAACAGTCTTGAGAGATACGCGTTAAACGGGTTTCCAATAATACTGAGTGTGTTATTACTTGCTAGTCGACCAAGACTTCGGTTTGCTGTTCCTTTTGTCTCAGCTTGCTGCATGGTTTCATTATGTGTGTTTGCCTGGTTAGGGGTCTACGTTCCTTAAGATCATTGGTTCAGCAAGGTGGTTTTTCTGCACTCCAACGGTCACCATTGAAGAACTTGTAGACAAGCTCTTTCGCACATGTATCGTTCAATGAAGGAGCATGTGTCCAATTTTTTCTTTGCATCAAAATAGAATTTGGCAAGATTTCTTCTGTCTTTAAAGACCAGGAGGCTGGTGTGATCGGATCAAGCAATCCTGAAAGTATTAGAGTTTCGGTCTTGAAGGATTGAGGAAAGTATTCCCTCGCGAGGTTTTCACCGGGGGTCCAAATTGCACAGATTTCCTGAAGAACTGCCTCTCTTTCGCTTAGAGCTGAAGCTAGAGGTGTCGAGTATGGCTCAATTATGGGATTGTTTTTCGGAAGTTCATCTAGACACTCTGATGAGAATTGAACACCTTCGCTCAGCTCATCTCCTTTTGAATATCCAGTAACATTAAGCTTCAAAAGGGAATCCATTGCTTCTGCCATTCTTCCATTTATCGCTAGCATCACAGCTGTAGGAACTGTATTTTTTCCATCTGGGTGGGCAAGTGTGGTAACTAATTCAAATGCGAATACAGAATCGTTAACAGAAATTGTGTTTTTATCGTCCGAAAACATTATGGGATTGCTTTTAAGTTTGATTAGTAGGTCGCTTAGACATTCCGACAAAAGGTTTTGCGCATTTGAACAATCAGAGGTTCCGTGACTTAAAAGTGAGAGGTCGCAGCCGCTTATTTTTTGACAGCTGTCAAGGGCGAGATTTATTGCACGTTCCGACTCGGAAGGTAGCGAGTCGTAAGCTGCCACATGGCTAGGAAGGGGTGAATCAAGAACAACGGTATTAACCGCCTCTTCGTCTATAGACATTAACTCGAGTGCGATTCGGGAACCGAAAGAGACACCGTACAGATTCCATTGCTTGATCCCCAAAGAAATTCTGAGCTGAACTATGTCTTCGGCAATTTCTCTTACTTGATAAGAGGAAAAATTGATACCTTCTAAAGAAAGTCGAGTTTTGCATGCGGAAATAGAATGTTCGGTTGAACCTTGGTCAACTTCCCAACAATCCAGAGAAGGTTCAGACTCACCAGAACCTTTTTGGTCAATTAAAATCAAATCATGTGAATTTAGTATTTTAGAACGCGGTGCGAGCCATATATGTCGGTCCATAATAGATCTTCCACCTGGCCCGCCGTGAAGAAAAAGAATTGGCACCTGGCTGTCGTTCGGAGATTTGAGAATGGCAAAAGCTGTATTCGAATCTTCTGTTTCGTGTTTGTAACAGTTGACCGACACTTGTGTTGGCACTGCCTCTCCTGGGCAGTTTTCAGCGATTTGAGTAATGTTCTCTAGTGGATTTTTATGTGATCCGCAAGAAGCAACAGAAATCAAGAAAAATAATGCTAAGACGTTTAAATCAAGCCTAGTTTTCACTATTAATAAGGTACCTCGCCATAAGAGAAGCTAGCTAGATGTCTAAAAAATTGATTTTTACTGTCACAGGTGCATGCCAATCTATAAGTATGGATTTTAAAGCAACAGAAAAAAAGCTACTAATTGATTGTGAAAAGTGTGCAAAACAAGAATCAGAGCACTGCGGAGATTGTGTGGTCACTTTTTTATACGGGAGTGTTGATTCAACAGCAGTGGTAATTAATCTTGATGAATACCGATCGATTAAGGAGATCGCTGATGCAGGCTTGGTGCCTCCGTTACGTTATTCGGAGCCGATTAGGGTTTTTTAACGTTTCAAGCTCATAAAATCCCATCATGAGTGTTGAGTTGAATGGTAATTCAGGATGTGACTATTTTGAAAAGATTTCAGATCTAGCACCAGAGTTAGGTCTGGCCGCATGGGGCGTTACTAATGCAGAACCCTTTGTTGAAACACGCATTGAAATTGAGCGAAGGAAAGAAAAAGAACTGCACGGTGGAATGCAGTTCACTTTTCGAAATCCTGAACGTTCAACTACGCCAAAAATGATCATGAAGGATGCAAAGTCCTTGGTTGTAGGAGCTCTCAGAACCCCAGCTCCGCGCCTTGAAAAAGTGAACACTGAAGCAGTGCGAATAGCTGCGTACGCACGAAAGGATTATTACAGTCTTCTTCGCGACGCCCTTACCGTGATTGCAGAAATATTGAAAAAGGACGGGTGGAAAGCACAAGTCGTAGCAGATGAAAATTCTCTAGTCGACCGTGCAGCTGCTATTCGAGCAGGCATCGGATGGCATGGCAAGAACGGCAATGTTCTAATTCCTGGGCAGGGGAGTTGGTTTGTTTTAGGTTCAATTGTTACGAATGTTGAACTTCCGGTAAGTGAAAAAATTCAACAAGATTGTGGTGTTTGTAAGCGGTGTATAGATAGTTGCCCTACAGGTGCAATTATCGAACCGGGAGTAGTGGATGCCAGAAAATGCATAGCATGGCTCGTGCAAGCTCCCGGAATAATTCCCCACGAGCATCGAGAAAGTATTGAGCATCGTATTTATGGTTGTGACGACTGTCAGGAGGTATGTCCGGAGGGAAAGGAGGAGCGCAATATTGGAGAAGACCTAGATGCTGAAGCGGATCGTCTTGCAGCAGAAATATTAGAAGCTGAAGATGAAGAACTTTTAGAACGTTTCTCTTCTTGGTACATAGCAGAGAGAAACCCTCGATATTTAAAACGTAACGCACTTGTTTCAATTGGAAATTCTAACGAAACTGAGAATGAACTATTTAGATCTCTCTTAATGCAGTACATAGTCAACCCTGATCCTTTGTTGAAAAGTCATGCAGCATGGGCGGGTATTCGTTTAGGTCATAAAGAAGTTGTTGATCTCGCAAGGAATGATTCTGACCCTCTGGTTTTAAAAGAAATTATGCTGGCTGAGGCAGAGGGTTATTTATGAGAAAGCACATACTGGTTACAAACGACTTCCCACCCAAAGTGGGAGGAATCCAGTCGTACCTGTGGGAGTTGTGGCGACGTTTACCAGCGGAGAATTTTCATGTTTACACAACACCTTTTCAAGGCGACAGAGAGTTCGACTCTGAACAACCTTTCCGAACAGTTAGATCCGCCAACAAGGTCTTGCTTCCCACTCCTAGCATCAATAGAAATGCACAAAAATTGCGAAAAGATATTCAGGCTGAATTAATAGTCTGGGATCCGGCATTTCCACTCGGTGTGGTAGCTCCGAGGAGCCGAGCGCCATATGCACTCGTTCTCCATGGAGCGGAATTAGCAATTCCTGGAAAGATACCAGTTGTTAAATCATTCTTAGCCAACACTCTGAAAAAGGCTTCTTTAGTTATTTGTGCAGGGAATTACCCAGCGGAAGAGGCGGAACGGATCTCAAAACAAAGTTTGCCTTTAGCGATTATTCCACCTGGTGTTGATGTTGAAAGATTTTCTCCTGCAACTCCTTCAGAGAAAGAGAAAATACGAAATGGCCTTGAAATTCCGAATACTTCCCCTGTGCTTCTCACACTCACTCGGTTAGTGCCTAGAAAGGGAATCGATATTTTGATAAAGGCAGTCAAAATCCTCAAAAAAGATTATCCGGAATTATTACTATTAATCGCGGGAAGTGGCCGCGACCTTCAACGATTAAAAGGTTTGGCGAAAGATTCAACAGAAAGCATAAGATTCCTTGGAGAAATCCCAGATGGAAGACTGCCTGACCTGTACAGGGCGTCAGACATCTTTTGCATGCCATGCCGTTCGCGGTGGGGTGGATTGGAACAAGAAGGTTTTGGAATAGTTTTTTTAGAAGCAGCAGCATCAGGCATTCCTCAAATTGCAGGGAAAAGTGGAGGATCGGCAGACGCTGTTTCTAATAATGAAACAGGTCTGATTATTAACGACCCTAAAGACCCAAGACAATTGGCGCAATCAATAGGAGTGCTTTTAAAGGATTCAGAAAAATTGAGACGTATGGGTTTGGCTGCGCGTAAACGAACCGAGAATTATTTTTCTTACGATCAACTCTCAAAAAGTCTTATTGAGGCACTAGATTCCGCGACTCTTCAGTAGGATCTCATGTGGAGGGCAAAATGAGTGATCACGCAAATCAGAGAAGGGTAATCAAAGCTTCTCCAGAGAGATGTTTCGACATGGTGTCAGATGTGGAAAAGCTATCTGAGTGGACCGATGATATTAAAGAGGTAAAAGTTTTAGTTAGGGACGATAATGGTCGCCCTGGTGATGTTTCGTTCCGTGCGGCGGCAATGGGTAGAAGTATCAATTACACACTTAGATACAGCTATGGTTCTAATCCACTTAGGATCTCATGGCGCTTGATAGAAAGCGATTTAATTCAGAGAATGAATGGAGATTATGAATTTCACCCTTCTGTTGAAAATGAGGCAGAAACTGAAGTCGTTTATGACTTGGATGTAGATTTACTAGTTCGTTTGCCGGGCTTCGTGAAACGTCGAGCGGAAAGCAAGATAGTTCATGCCGCAGTTGACGATTTAAAGGAAAGACTCGAGGCTAAAAATTAGAAATATTAGGAGTTCGGGAGGTCTTCTTGATGAGTTACTTCCTGCTTCTAGTTACTGCGTCAAGCCAATCTTCATAGAGTTTTTCAGAAAGAGGGTCATCAGCGTCCGGTAAAAAAGGTTGATCCCCCTTCCATAAAGTCTCAACTTCCTCTAACGATTCCCAAACACCAGATGCCAATCCAGCTAGGTAAGCAGCACCCATAGCAGTGGATTCTGTGTTGGAAGAACGGATAACAGGAATTTTCAGTTGGTCAGCTTGAAATTGCAGCAGTAGATCCATCACTGATGCTCCTCCGTCTACTTTCAATTTTTCCGGAGTTAATGCTCCATTCTTTTTTATCGTTTCGAGGACGTCACGAGTTTGGAAAGCCATTGATTCAATCGTTGCTCTCGCAAGTTCAGCCTTTCCAACTCCACGTGTGAGGCCAACAATGATTCCACGGGCATCAGGGTCCCACCAGGGGCTACCCAGGCCGGAAAAAGCGGGGACTATGATTACGCCGCCATTGTTTGGGGAAGTTGCCGCTAACTGTTCCAGCTCTGAAGAGTTATTTATTATTCCGAGTTCGTCACGCAGCCATTGAACTGTTGCTCCGGTTGAAAAAATTGAACCTTCTACTGCATATGTAAGAGGTGATTCAGAGTCTAATTTCCAAGCAACTGTTGTTAAAAGCCCTTCATAAATTGGAGGTGTTTCCTCACCTAGATTGGTGAGGATAAACGATCCGGTGCCATAAGTATTTTTTGTGTCACCAGGTTTGAAGCAAGCTTGGCCAAAAAGGGAAGACTGTTGATCTCCAATGGCGCTTCTGATAGGCACTTCTAGACCTAAGGGCCCTTCATTTGTTGTAGAGCCAAAGTAGCCAGAGGTTGGATGAATTTCTGGAAGTGAATCAATGGGGACGGAAAACATGTTACACAATGAATCCGACCATTGTCCTTCCTTCAGGTCGTACAACATACTCCGAGAAGCATTTGAGGGTTCAGTGGCGTGAACTTCACCATCAGTCAGCTTCCAAATCAACCAAGAATCAACTGTTCCCAAGCAGAATTTCTTGCTTGAATCTACCGAAGATGATTTGATCATCCACTCGAATTTTGAAGCAGAGAAATATGGATCTAGCACCAGACCTGTTTTAGATCTGATTTCACTTAGACAGCCTTGTTTCATTAGTTCATGGCAGCGTTCGGTTGTCCTTCGATCTTGCCAAACTATTGCATTGTGTAAAGGCGTTCCGGATTCTTGGTCCCAAATGATGGCAGTTTCACGTTGGTTTGTTATACCGATCGAAGCAATCTCATGCCCCATTTCTTTTACTTGTTCTGAAACTTTCTTCAATGTTTTAGCGGCGGCTAGCCAGATTTCTTCTGGGTCATGTTCGATGAGACCAGGTTCTGGGTAGATCTGAGTGAATTCTTGCTGTGAGGTAGTAATGATTTCTCCGGATGGATCCACTGCTAGCGTTCTAACACTTGTAGTGCCTGCGTCTAAAGCTAGAACTACTTGCAATTTCATCCCTTTCTTGTTTAGGAGAAATCTTCTTCGGTCATGAAACTCGCGTAATTGCTACATAGTACAGGAGCACCTTCCTCAGGAGGGTCTCCGTCGGTAACGGGTGCATTTATAGCTTCAAGTGAATCATTTTGTCTAACCATGATCTGGACGAAAGAAATATCAGCACCGGCTATCAATTCTGAAGCCGTACAGACGAGCATGGCAAAAGCAAGACGGTTGCTCTTTGAGTCGTCCTGAGGAAAACCATCGAGACTGTCTAAGTGTATTTCCAGTAGCGCATTTTCAAGAATGGCACCAATGACTTTGCTACCTTCAGCAAAAGGGGAAACAAGCTGCGTTTCTTGTTCGGTTAAAGTAGGGCCAGCTAATACTTGATCTAATATGACGTTTATTGAACCATCTCCGGAGATTTCGCGATTCACCGGTTCGAGTTTCATTTCTCCATCGGGGTTTGCCTTGGCTAGAAAAATCTTAACTGTTTCCTTAGGCATGGGTGGTTGAGTAGTCGTTGAAGCGGGTGGTAGTAGAGCGTCTGGCAAATTTGATGAAAGGTCTCTTGGGTTTTCATCAAGAGGAATGGTACACCCAGTTATTAAAGAGAGAAAAAACAGCAGAGTAAAAGCAGTTAAGTTCTTTTTCATCAGATCTCCTTCTTTAGTGTGGGTAATTCGATCACAAACCGGGAACCTGTCCCTGCTTCTGATCCTTTTAGATTTTCTACCCATACTTTTCCTCCGTGGAGTCGGGCATCTTCCTGCACGAGACTTAGACCTAAACCTGTTCCTCCGTCATCACCGCGTTGACCGCTGCTTGAACCTCTTGAAAAACGGTCAAAGATAATTTTCCTTTCTTCTATTGAAATTCCAGGTCCGGCATCCTCCACAGCTATTTGAATTGAATTTTCATTTGTTGAAACCTCTATAAGAGTTGGACCGTTTCCGTAACGGTAAGCATTGTCTAAAAGGTTGGAGAGAGCTCTCGCTAAACGTCTCTTATCAACATTCATAACTAGAGAGTCTGCATTTGGCGGAAGCATATAAGTTATTGAAGTATCGTTCCGCGTAGTTGCTTGTATGAACTGGGCGACATTGACTTCTTCCAGTTCCAGAGAGGCAGCACCAGCGTCGTAGCCAGAAATTTCGAGAAGTTCAGAGACGAGGCGATTAAATCTTTCAAGATCACGTGAAAGGAGGTCAAGTGCAGTTTGGGATCTTTTGGACAGTTCATTTTTTCTGGATTCCAGAACTCCAACACTTGCCTTAAGTGTGGTTAATGGACTCCTTAACTCGTGGCTTACTTCAGAAGCGAATCGAGCGTCTCGGTGAATGCGCTCTTCGAGAGCTCGAGCCATTTCATTAAACGATTCCGATAGTCGATCCAGATCAGGATCACTTTGTCGGATTAATCGTGTATCTAGACGACCACCAGCTATAGCTTCCGCTGCTTCTCTTACATTTCTCAGGGGTCGTAATGTACGGCGGCTTATCCACCAGCCGAGAAGCGCAGCAAGAGAAGTAACACCCGCCCCTGCTCCAAAAAGAATTATACGCAGGTCATCAAGAGTTTCTTCTAGGTCGGTTAGGTCAACTATAGCGAAATATGCGGCATCAAATAGTTGAAGTGGAATCCCTAAAACGAGGCGAGTTTTGCCGTTAATTTCAACTCTCAATTGGCCAGCTTTAAGTTCTGTAACGCGTTTCAGAATATTTTCTGGTATATCTTCCCTGTCCAACTCTTGTGAAGGGAGCCAGTCATTGCCAATTCTTATTAAACGTTGACTTCCTTCGATTTTTGTCATTGAATCTACAATTGATGGCAGATCTTCTACGGAGGAATCTGGTGTCAGCTGGTTTGATAAACGTGTGGCATTGGTTAAAGCAAAAGCCGAGGCGGCATTTTCACGGCTATCTATTAGTTGTTGCCTTGTTAGCACAAGAGTCGCTCCCGAAAGTCCGATCGATATCAGTAGACCTCCGACTGCAAAGAAGAGGGAAATTCTGGTTCGCAGACCTAGTTTTAGTTTGTAAGAAAGAATTTCGCTTTGGTCGTGCTCTTTATTTAACATCGGTTAGTTAATTCTTTTAACTGGCATTAAAACTGGGTTTGAAGCTTGTAACCCATTCCCCTTACTGTGACCACATATTTTGGATTTGCGGGATCCATCTCAACTTTTGTTCGAAGACGCCTAACATGAACATCTACGAGTCGACTATCTCCGAAATAGTCATACCCCCACACTCGCTCTAGTAAATCTTCACGACTTAGAACTTTTCCAGAGTTGGTAGCTAGTTCGATCAAGAGTTTGAATTCGGTGCGCGTTAGATGAACTTCTTTCCCGTTAATACGAACTAGTCCTTCATCGGCAATTATTTCAAGTTGATCAAATGAAAAATTTGATGTTGCACCGATTGTTTTAGACCTTCTAAGAAGTGCTCTAACGCGTGCAGATAACTCCTTTGGGTCAAAAGGTTTTCTTAGGTAGTCATCCGCTCCGGCTTCCAGGCCAGCCACGACATCATGGCTGTCTGAACGGGCGGTAACCATAACGATTGGGACATCACCTAAACGTCGAATTTTTCGACAGACTTCAAATCCATCGATCCCCGGAAGCATGATATCTATCAATACGACATCACTCGGTTGTCTAGAAAATGAAGCTAACGCATCTTCACCATTGGAGGTTTCTTCAACTTCCCAGCCTTCCTCTTGAAGAGCCAGACTGACGGCAGTTCGAATTCTTTCGTCATCTTCTACTGTAAGAATTCTTACACTCATACTTTAATGTTGCCTCATTTCTTGGTTAGTTGTGGCATTTTGTAGGGATTGAAATTTTTCTCTGTTTATATTTTGGAAAATGAACTAGTTTTAAAAGGTTTTTCTAAATGTTTTAAAAACAGTTATGAATAATCTATCTGGCTGTTCATTATTAATTCCACTACTTGATCTATTAGATGTTCTGAAGAAGCTACGGTAATTGTGTTTTCAGAAATCTCTGATGAACTTTTTAATACGCTTACTTCAGGTTGTTTATAGTCGCCAGATTTTGACGGGTTTATAGTCATCATTATGCCCCCAGCATTTTTTACAAGAGCATGACCTGCTGAAATGTCCCACGGGGAGAGCCCGTGTTCAAAGAATGCGTCGACTCGACCACAAGCGACTGATGCGAGGTCGAAGGCTGCTCCACCCATTCGACGGATATCTCTAATTTTTGGCAGAATTCCAATCAAGTTTTTTGCTTGAGTGCCTCTAAATTCAGATTTGTATGAGAAGCCTGTAGCGATCAATGAATTCGATAGTTCTTTAGTTTTACTTACTTCAACTTCTCTGCCGTTACGTGTTGTTCCGTGGGAAGATGAAGCGCTGAATAATTCATTCAGTAAAGGAGCATA
Source organism: Acidimicrobiales bacterium (assembly GCA_030748555.1). Classification (GTDB taxonomy): domain Bacteria; phylum Actinomycetota; class Acidimicrobiia; order Acidimicrobiales; family MedAcidi-G1; genus MedAcidi-G1. The sequence continues at coordinate 17,101 of JASMLT010000012.1, read as the reverse complement.
TATTGCGCCAATTTGTGTTTCTTTGTCAATTTCAACTCCTACTGATATTGAAAACCCTGGGTGGCTGTAAACAAAATTTGTTGTTCCATCTATAGGGTCGATAAACCATCGAATATTGTTTTTACCTTCTATATGGGTGCCTTCTTCACAGATAATTTCATCGTTTGGTCTGCGAGAAGAGATGTATTCTGTGATTTCTTTTTCAGACCATTCATCAATTTCAGTCACAAGGTCAGTTGCGGAACTCTTGTAAGTCAAAGTGTGACGCTGTCCCAGTTTCTTAGCAATTTTTTTACCCGTCCTTTTAGCAATGTTTGAGGCAAGGACTCTCAAATCTTCTTCGATTGATTTTTTATTCAATTGGAAATCTTTCACGTGCCGACTGTTGACGTTCGGTTGTCTTCCATTCAGACATGGCTTTAAGAGCCAGATTTACAACCACAGAGACACCGCCAGCAGCTAGCAAAGCTGAACCTAGACCTATGGAAGCGGAAAGCGTTTCGCAGCCGTTTTCACATTGTAAATCCGTAACTGCGTATCCAACTAGACCTCCGCATAATCCGGAAATAGTAATTGCGACAATAGCCAGAACCCTTGCTTTCACTGAAGGAACTGAAGAAGTGTGCATGGAAATCAATACTCCTGATTCTGCGTTAGTGACTAGTGCTAACTTTAGGCTATAGGTCAAAATTGGCTACTTAATTAGGTGAACATTATTGATATGAAAAATCAATCCATTCGAAACTGGTCAGTTGTTGGAGGACTCATTCGAAAGGACTCTGACATTTTATTGGTCGCTAATCGACGTAGGGGTAATTTACACATTGGGAAAAGAGGTGGAATAGATTGGACTCCGCCTGGAGGTGTAATCGATCAAGGTGAGAGTGCAGTCGAGGCTCTGACGCGTGAAGTGCATGAGGAGACCGGCTTGAAAGTATTAACTTGGTCGGAGTTGGTTTACGGGGTGTCTGTAAACTTTGTTGAACACAACATGTTTTTACAGGTCGAGGTTTTTGAAGCGATCGAATGGACCGGTTCTTTAGTTGTAGATGATCCAGATGGAATTGTTGAGGATGCCAAATTTTTTTCTGAAAAAGCTTGTGGAGCTCGATTAGAGAATTCTCCAGTTTGGGTTAGAGAGCCAGTGCTTGCATATCTAAAGGAAGGAATACCCTCCGAAAAAAAGTTTAGTTATATAGTCGCATCTGATAAAGCTGGCAACTTGATCGTGGAGGGTAAGTAGTGACGACCTCAATACTGCATGTAGATATGGATGCGTTTTTTGCTTCAGTAGAATTGCTTCGCCATCCGGAATTAGTAGGTAAACCTGTTGTAGTAGGAGGAAGCGGAAATCGTGGTGTCGTAGCTGCAGCATCGTATGAGGCACGCTCCTACGGAATTTATTCTGCTATGCCATCCAGAAGTGCTAAAAGACTTTGTAGAGAGTTGGTATTCATTTCTGGAGATTACGAATTTTATGTTCAGGCGAGTGAAAGGATCATGAATATTCTCAGAAGGTTTACTCCGCTGGTTGAACCGTTGTCTCTGGACGAAGCTTTTTTAGATGTCGGGGGAGTGCGAAGGGTGCATGGAGAGCCAGAGTCAATTGCTCATGAAATCCGAGAGACTATATATCAGGAAGAAGGTCTCAGGTGCAGTGTTGGAGTTTCTGTGAATAAGTTTTTGGCCAAACTTTCGAGTGAGAATGCAAAACCGAAAGTAGGACCACGAGGTCCTATATATGGTGAGGGTGTTTTTATTCTTGCTGAGAATGAAATCGAAATGTTTTTAGATCCACTTCCTGTTAGTGCAATCTGGGGGGTCGGATCTAAAACTAATAAAAAGTTAAATGCTCTAGGAATAGAGACTGTAGGGGAACTTAGTCGAGTTTCTGAAGGGAGTTTAGTTTCGAGTCTAGGGAAAGCAGTTGGAGAACAACTCTGGCGGCTTGCTAGAGGTATTGATAATAGAAATGTAGTTGTAGAACAGGAAGCTAAATCTATAGGACATGAGGAAACTTTTTCTAAAGACTTAACAAATCGAGAAGATGTGGAACGCGAGTTGGTGAGACTGGTTGATTCTGTTTCATGGCGGTTGCGAAAATCTGGAAAGAAATGCCGTACGGTTTCCTTAAAAGTCCGCTATTCGGACTTCACTACTTTTTCTCGCTCTTATACATTTCCCGAATCCACTTCTCTTTCGTCTGCTTTACTGGAAGAGGCTAAGAAGTTGCTTGGTGAGGTGGATCTGAGACCTGGAGTCAGGTTGCTTGGGGTTTCAGTAACAAATTTGGGTAAGAGTTTAGGCGAGCAACTTAAATTTTCTGAAAACCTTTATCGTAATCGGAAAAACACTGAAGATGCTGTCGATTCGATTCGAGATCGGTTTGGTGTGGCATCAATTGGGCCGGCGAGCATACTCGGCTCCAATGGAATGCGTTTTAAAAGAAAGGGAGAACAACAGTGGGGACCAGATGAGAATTCAAGTGATGGATGATAAAGGGTTAGGTTTTGATAGGTGCTATACCTTATTTAACAGTTAGAATTTTATTTATAGATATTTACACGGCCAGGAGAACTAAATAGATGCCACTTTCAGAAGATGAAGAGAGGATTCTTCTTGAAATTGAGGAAAGTCTTTATGAGAGTGATCCTGAATTAGCGCGTGAAGTTTCCGAAACTACTGTTTACACAAAGTCGTTGAAAAATTTGAAATGGTCAGTTTTAGTTTTTTTTCTTGGAGTGGTGTGCATGCTTCTAACGTTGTCTATTTCTTTCGTAGTTGCGTTTTTTGCTTTTCTTCTGATGTTATTTTCAGCACTTGCTATTGAAAGGAATGCCAGAAATCTTGGACGAACTGGTATTCAACAGGCGTCTCAATCTTCGGTGTGGAGCGGAAAAGGCGTCAAACTGGGTGACTCGTCACAGAAATTTCGAGACTTGATGAAAGAGCGTTTTCGTCGCGATAATCTCGGCTGAAATTATGAAGGGGAATGTTGGTGAAGGATATTCTCGCAGTAGATGTAGGTGCAACTAAACTGGCTGCAGCTCGAGTTACTTCAGCTGGTGTGATCAAAAAACGAGCTTCAACTCCGACACAATCAAGTGACGGGGAAGAGTTGTTTAGGAAGCTGCTTTCTTTATCTGAAGAAGTTTTAGAGGGAATTGAAGTTGAGGGTTGCGGAGTGGGAAGCGCTGGTCCTATGACGAACAATGGAGAGGAGATTTCCCCATTAAACATTCCCCAATGGAGGAGCTTTCCATTACGGGCGAAATTGTCAGAAGCTCTTGGTGTGTCAGTAGCCCTTGATAATGATGCTAAAGCAATCGCTTTAGGAGAGGGTTGGGTAGGGGCAGCTTCTGGTAAAAAAAATTACTTGGCGATGGTTGTTTCGACTGGCATCGGTGGCGGTTTCGTAATCGATGGAAAACTTTTGGGTGGAGAGATGGGAAATGCAGGCCATATAGGACATATAAATGTTGAGCCAGATGGCCCTTTATGTGTATGTGGAAGCAGTGGTTGCCTCGAAGCGGTTGCCTCAGGTGGCGCAATAGAAAAAGAAACAGGTATACCTGCAGAAGAAGCATCAGAAGAGGTGAAGATGCGATGCGGTTATTTTGTTGGTAAAGCTATTTCGATAGCTGTCAATTTGCTCAATATTCCCACAGTGCTAATAGGAGGTTCGGTCGCCTTAGGATTCGGATCCCTCTTTCTCGATCAGGTTCGTTCAACTGCTGAAAGTTTTTGTGGTCTTGATTTCACAAAAAATTTACAAATAGATTTCACAAGTCTTAAAGATGAGGCTCCTTTGATTGGAGCTGCTGCGGTTTGGCTAAATGCTAAAGGACTTGATCAGTGTTAAAAGGGAAATGGTTACTCAAGCTTCTATTTGCCTTGCTACGTAAACCCTCACTATGGTTCCTAAGTGCAAAGCAGATTTTTATTCTCGCTAAAAATAGGTGGCAACTGACTCCTCCCTTTTTGCCATTTCCTAGTAACGATTTTCTTGAGTTTAGGATTATCACATACCAGGGTCAGACAGAAAAACTACCAGATGTTGATGTTGTAATTACATGGCTTACATGGGTAGCAGATTTAGAAAAATCAAAGATGTAGTTAAATGGGGAGTTGGAGTATAAAGAGATCTGTAGGAAGCGTCGCTGACAGGCATCTGGCACTTCCTAGTTTTGAGTCACGACAGATAATCATTCATGAGATTGATAAGCCAACAATGGTTTTTGGAACCGCGCAGAAGAATATGTCTTTAGAGGCGGGTATCCAATGTGATTATGTTTATCGAAAATCGGGAGGAGGGGCTGTTTTTCTTGAACCCGGTCAGGTTTTATGGGTCGATTTTGTTATACCGCGAGAAGACCCTCTGTGGTGCAATGACATTAGACAATCCTCACTATGGCTAGGCGAAGTTTGGGTAAAGGCCATGAAGGACATTGGTCTTCTAGGGGAAGTGCATAATAAAGAAATCCAAAAAACCGAACTTTCTCGGCTTATATGTTTCGCAGGGTTAGCAACTGGTGAAGTTACAGTTTCGGGAAAAAAAACTATAGGCATAAGTCAAAGGCGAACTCGAGAAGGGGCTTGGTTTCAGTGTGCAGTTTTACTTTCTTGGCCTGCTGAAAAAATTGTGAATTTGCTTCAAATGAAACCAACAGAAAAGATTGTTGACGATTTATTGGGATTAGCAGCGCCCATTAAAGCGGATCCTGACGAATTGCTGCGTTCGCTCATAAAAAACATCAATTGAATCTCTTAAAACCCTAATAAATCAAGGGAAATCACTTAAATCTCTTTCTTTTGGCGCGCCTATTGACAAAAGTGGGGGGCTATACTAGAAATGTGGAGGAAAATGGGGCGAAATGGGAAATATTTCTTTTCACTTCTTTTCTAACAAATTTTCAATAAATACAGGTAGGAAAAGGAAACCGGAATGCTTTTTGTCGGAACACATGAACACTCACTTGATGAAAAAGGTCGTGTCGTTCTCCCCGCAAAGTTCAGATCGAGATTTTCTGCAGAAGCTTTTATTTCACCTGCAGCTAATTGCATCGCAATTTATACGCCCGAGGCGTTTGCAGAAATGGTTGCACGACTTCAGACACAAGTGCAAGAGGGAAGCGTGGAACTCAAAGTACTTAGACGACTTGCGGCTAGTTCAGATGAACAACGTATTGACAGCCAGGGCAGGTTAAGTATTCCGCACCGTTTACGTGAATTCGCTTCGTTGGAGAACGAGGTTCTCCTTTGTGGGGCAATCACACACATCGAAATTTGGAATCCTGACGACTGGGAAGGAATGGCAGATGATCTGGACAGATCCTTGGCGGACACTTTCTGGCAGGGGGGAGGAATATAGCCACTGCTCATTTAAGCATCTCAATCTTCCGATTATGGATCGTTCTCCGGGTAGCGGATGGAAGGCCCCTCCTCCACCTCCTCCCATCAAGATCTTTAGGAGAAATTCTTAAGTCTAGTTATTCGGGGAACGGTCGATAGTCGGAAAAATTCAAAGGTAATTAAGTGGACAATAAGTTAATCTCAAATTTTAAGCATACGGCAGTAATGTTGGATGAAGTTCTTGATGTGGTTGACCGTATCCCATCGGGGACTTTTCTAGATGCAACACTTGGTGGAGCTTCACACACAGAACAAATACTTGAGAGACGCACTGATATTGAAGTCATTGCCATTGATCGTGACCATTTTGCATTAGAGGCAGCACGTCGCAGGCTCGACAGGTTTTCAGAAAGAGTGAGACTCTTCCACGATTCTTTTTCCTCACTGGAAAAAATATTCAATGACGAAAACATCCCCTCTATTTCTGGCTTTCTTTTCGATTTAGGTGTTTCTTCACCCCAGTTGGACAATGCGGAACGGGGATTTAGTTATCGTTTTGAAGGTCCTCTTGATATGAGAATGGATGTTCGTCAAGAGCGGACGGCTTCTAGTTTATTGAATCATTTAGACAAGTTTGAACTACAGAGAATAATTGAAAAGAATTCTGACGAAAAATTTGCCGCTCGTATAGCTGCTTCAATTGTAAAGAATCGCCCCATCAGGAACACTTTAGAATTCGCTGAATTGGTAAAGAAAGCTATTCCAGCAGCAGCGAGGAGACGAGGTGGACATCCCGCGAAACGAACTTTTCAAGCAATTCGCATGGAAGTCAACGCGGAACGTGACGAGTTGATCCAAGGGGTGACTAGTTCGATCAACCGATTGGGAGAGAAGGGTTGTGGGATAGTTATTTCGTATCATTCAGGTGAAGACCGGATAGTTAAAGAATTATTTAGAAATGCAGTAACTGGTGGTTGCACATGTCCAAGCAAACTTCCCTGCGTCTGTGGTGCCGTGATAAAGGGTCAGTTGCCTCATTCAGGTTTAACCGCTTCTAAGGATGAGATAAAAGAAAATAGGCGTGCAAAAAGCGCTCGCATGAGAGTTTTGGAGAGATTGTGACTATCGCAGCTGATATTCCATTATCTCGAAGGAGAGTAGTTGGCTCGAAGACTCGAAGGAGGAAAACTGGGATTACCTTTCCGATTTTTCTAGGAGTTGCTATTTCTTTCATTCTTCTAATTTCTGTGGCAGGTTCACATACTTTTTTAGTTTCTATCCAACAGGAAGTTGATTCTCTAGAGAAACAAATAACAGAAGGAATGGGAAATTCACGTGAACTTCGAATTGAGGTAGCCGAATTGAAGAATCCTGAAAGGATCCGTTCTGCAGCCGAAGGTCGTTTAAATATGTTGCCACCACCTAGCAGAAAACAATTACAAGCAATTTCTGAACTTCCACCTCCTTCAAATAATCCTTTTAGGCGATCAAGTTGATGTTTAAAAATAAGAAAAAATCTTCACCCTCTCCGTTAAAAAGTTTTTTTCGCAGGTCTATTTTCCTTGGGATTGTAATGCTTCTGATTTCGGGAGGTCTGATTTGGAGACTGGTGCATTTTCAGATATTGGACTCCCAGCGTTACATAGCTCACGGAGAAAGTCAGAGAATGCAGAGAGAAGAAGTATTGGCTCAGCGAGGATCAATACTTGATAGGTATGGAATCGATTTGGCTGTTTCTGTACCAAGGCGTTCTTTAGTTGCCAACGCAAGACATGTTGACGATCCAGTGCTAACTGCTAGAGCTCTGGTTCAGATAATAGGCGGCGACTTAGTGGAACTAGAAAATAAATTGAGCAGCGGTAAACAATTCGTGTACCTCTCGAGACAAGTGGAGGATCGTTTTGTAGAAGCGGTCTTATCGTTAAAACTCTCAGGTGTTTACGCCCAAAAAGAACAGAGTCGAGTTCGTCCAGATGGAGATGCTGTTCTTGCAATCATAGGACGTACAGATATTGATGGGAATGGTATAAGTGGTTTAGAGAAATCTCATGATAAATACCTATCTGGCGAAAATGGACTAAAAATAGTTGAGCGCGATCTTAGAGGTTCAACTATTCCTGGGGGAGAGTATTCTTTAGAGCCAGCAGAGAACGGTGAGACGATTGTTTTAACTTTGGATCGCTCTCTTCAATTTGAAGCAGAGAAAATCATGATTTCTGGTGTCGAGAGGGCAGGAGCTCAAGGGGGTCTATTGGTGGCAATGCGACCATCAACGGGTGAAATATTGGCCTCGGTAGCAGTTGAGCGAAATCCGGATGGGGTTATCAAACAAGTTAGTGAGCATCGAAGCGCTACATGGACTTTTGAACCAGGTTCGATAATGAAACCATTGACTTTTTCAGCTGTTATGGATGCCGGTATAGCTTCAACTGAGTCAGTTAGAAAAGTAGCCGATGAGATACATGTCCATGATTCTGATTTTTCTGACTGGTTCGATCATGATGAAACAGAATGGTCAGTTTCTGAGATTCTTTTCAGGTCTTCAAACGTCGGCACTATTCTCTGGGCTCAAGAAATTGGTCCATCGCTCCTGCATAACAAATTGCAAAAATTCGGTATTGGAAGAAAAAGTGAACTGAATTTCCCGGGGGAAGCAAATGGAATTCTTCTTCCAGTTGAAAAGTGGTCCGGAACTTCCTTGCCAACCATAGCTATCGGACAAGGAGTCTCCGTTACTCCTATTCAAATGTTGACCGCATATGCAACTATTGCGAATCGTGGTTTAAAGCCCGCGCCCACTCTTATACGTGGTGTGGGGGATACTGTAGAAATGACTGTTAACCCATTAAGCACTCAACCGGAAAGAATTCTCGAAGGACGAACCGCTGAGTCGTTAGTTGAGATAATAGAAACAGTAGTGAGTTCCGGAACTGGAAGAAATGCGCAAATTCCCGGCTACAGGGTTGCGGGAAAGACTGGTACAGCATGGAAACCACAAGTAGGTGGTTATGGAGAAGAGGAAGAGGATAGGCGGTATGTTGTGAGCTTTGCGGGATTTTTCCCAGTTGATGAACCAGAGATTGTAGCGCTGGTGGTGGTAGACGAACCTTCTGCTGCGTTTGATTCTGGTGGAAAAGCAGCAGCACCAATTTTTGCGGATTTTGCAAAATTTGCAGCACGTCAGCTAAGAATCCCCTCTGAAGATGAGAAAATTGATTCCTCTTTGTCGGAACGTGTAGTTGCTCTCACTCCAGTACAAGCAGGATTGTTTAATGCTGCAATTAACGAATTGCCGATCGAGGAGCTTCCTGAAGAAATTGCGGGATCTCTAGTCGAATAATGCTTCTATCCGACCTAATCGCCGATATTGAAGGAGCACTTGACGCTATAAACATTGATCCAGAAGTTAACCGTGTTATTCATGACTCGCGTGAGGTAATCGAAGGTGATATTTTTTGTTGCTTGAGAGGTGAGATTACAGATGGTCATAATTACATTCAAGAGGCAATCGATTCAGGTGCTTCGGCGATTTTAGCTGAAGAAGCGAGTGGGTTTAAAATCCCAACGTTTCTAGTTGAAAATGTTAGAACGGTATTGCCTAGCGTTGCTTCTCGAATTGTTGGGAACCCGTCAAAAGAAATAAGTGTTGTAGGTGTTACCGGCACAAATGGCAAAACGAGTGTAGTGAGCATGTTGGCTGAGATTTTGCGAACTCACGGAATATCCACAGCAACTATTGGGACTTTGACCGGGCTGCTAACAACTCCTGAGTCACCTGAACTTCAAAGAGAATTACGCAAACATTGTAATGACGGAGTCGAAGTGGTTGCTATGGAGGTTTCTTCCCACTCCCTAGTCCAGAAGAGAGTGGATGAAATTTATTTTTCAACTGTTGCTTTTACAAATCTAAGTCACGACCACTTGGACTTTCATGGCGGAATGGAAAGTTATTATCAGGCGAAGGCTCTTCTATTTAGTAGAGAATTCTCTGAAAAAGCAGTAATTGCAACAGACTCAGAATATGGGCACTCTTATTTCGAAAAAGCGATTTCAAGTGGAATGGAAGTGGAAGCATTTTCAATAAAAAATCGGAATGTTGTATTTGAGCAGGAAAGTTCTTCTTTTGATTGGCGAGGTGAAAGGGTAACCATTCCCTTAGGTGGGCCTTTCGCGTTTGCTAATGCACTTCTTTCTGCTGAAATTGCTATTCAACTTGGATTAGAGGTTCAAGAAATTATCCCTGGATTGAATTCGTTAAATGGTATTAATGGTCGCTTCGAGTCTTTAGCAGTCACGCAAGAGGTTTCAGCGATTATTGATTATGCACACACTCCGTCTGCTTTAGCAGAACTTCTTGAAGGGTGCCGAAAAATAGTTGCTGGACGAATTATTCTTGTTTTTGGTTGTGGTGGTGATAGGGATTCGAAAAAACGTCCCCTGATGGGAGAAGTCGCGAGTACGGGAGCTGATGTGAATATTTTGACAAGTGATAACCCTCGCAATGAAGATGCCGAAAAAATAATTACTGAAATTGCTTCCGGTATGCCTGTAAAACCACAAATTGTTGAAACTGATCGACAAAAAGCTATCGAAGAAGCTGTTAATGAATCTGAGCCTGGTGACTTAATCATAATTGCTGGACGTGGACACGAGGAATATCAAGAAATTCATGGAAAGGCAATTCCCTTTTCCGATAGGGCTGTACTACTCGATGTGATTGCAAAAGCATCTTCCTCGGGAGAGCGATGATAAGAATTCTCATTGCCGCTGCTATCGCAATGGTGGTTTCCTTGTTTTTGAGTCGAACTCTGATTTTTTGGTTAACTCGATTTAAAATTGGACAACCAATTCGTGAAGATGGCCCCGCTGGTCATATGACTAAAGCAGGAACACCAACAATGGGTGGCGTGGGAATAGTGGCCGGAGCCACGGCCGGTTACATAATCAGTGACTTATACCACGGAATTTACACTCGAACTGGAATTTTCGTGATGTTGAGCATTATTGGAGCGGGAGCAGTGGGGCTAGTTGATGATTGGATCAAAGTAGTTCGTGAGAGAAGCCTTGGCCTTAATAAGAAAACCAAAATGTTTGGACTTTTACTTATCGCATTGCTTTTTGCCATTTTGATGGTTGCCTATTCTCCAGTTCATACTCAAATCTCTTTTACTCGTTTCGATTATCCTGGTTGGGAGATCGGTGAGATTTTGTGGAGCCTGTGGGCACTTCTTCTTATTTCAGGATCAGCAAATGCAGTTAACTTAACTGACGGGTTAGACGGTTTAGCTGCAGGTGCAGCTGTTTTTTGTTTTGGTGCTTTTGGTGTTATTTCATTTTGGCAGTTTCGATACCCCGACTTGTACGAGGTTCCACACGCTTTAGATCTTGCAGTAATTTCAGCAGCTATGGCGGGTGCTTGCCTAGGTTTCTTATGGTGGAATTCGGCTCCGGCGCAGATTTTCATGGGTGATACTGGGTCGTTGGCAATTGGAACAGGTCTGGCCACACTCTCCCTCGCTACAAACACTCAACTTCTTTTGCCGATTGTTGCAGGTTTATTTGTTGTAGAGACGCTTTCGGTGATAATTCAAATACTTGGTTTCAGATTTTTTTCTAAGCGAAGAGTTTTCAAAATGGCTCCTATTCATCACCACTTTGAATTGTCCGGCTGGCCTGAAACCACTGTGATTGTACGTTTTTGGATGATGTCAGGCTTATGTACAGCCCTCGGCATAGGCCTGTTTTATGGCGACTCACTTCGTTCTGGCATAGTCGGATTAGTTGTCGGTGCTTATTGATGGGCGATGAGACTTTAGTGCTCGGATTAGGAATTACAGGATGCGCAGCGAGTGAGGCGCTGATCTCGCGCGGTTACAAGATATGCGTCGTAGACGACTCTCCTTCAAAGTTCATTAACGAATGGGCTAATAAGTTATCCTTGGAACTCTTGCCGTCACCCCCGGATGACAGGTGGGAGAATTTTCTTCACAGATTTGCACAAGTTATCATTAGTCCTGGTGTTCCTGATTTGCATCCGGTTTTCGTAGCTGCTTCTCGAGTCGGGTCGAAAATTATTGACGAAGGTGATCTAGCTAGTGAATGGGATGAAAGACCTCGATGTGCAGTTACTGGAACTAACGGAAAAACAACGGTCGTGACGCTTGTGACGGAGATGCTCAACCGCTCAGGTTTAAATGCTGTTGCCGCTGGAAATTTAGAGATGCCGGTAGTAGCAGCTATAGAAGATTCTTCGACGGATTGCTTTGTGATAGAGGCATCATCCTTTCGACTAGCTCACTCTTTTAGGTTTGAAGCATCGCCGGCAGTTTGGTTGAACTTCGCACCTGATCACCTTGATCATCATTTGGACTTAGATGTCTATCTGCAGGCAAAGAAACGTATTTGGGACGGTGTTGAAAAAGAGTCTGATGCGATTGCAAATTTATCTGACCAGATTGTGAAACAACATTCACCTGCAGGAGCTACTGGATTCGGAATTGAGGGTTCTTATTGTTATGTAAAAGGCTCCAATTTAATGTTCGAGGAAGAAGCATTGCTTGATGTCAGAGATTTGCCACGAAGGATGCCTCACGATTTAGAAAATGCTCAGGCTGCACTGCTTCTCGCTAAGAAATTTGGAGCTGATATTGGGTCGTGTGTTGAAACACTTCAGAGGTTTAAAGGTTTGGAACATCGAGTTGAGTTGGTTGATGAAAGAAACGATGTCTCTTTTATAAATGACAGTAAATCGACAACTCCACATTCTTCGGTTTCTGCAATGAGAGGCTTGCCAGGTGCTGTCTTGATTGCTGGAGGAAGAAACAAAGGGCTTGATTTAAGTTCTTTGAAGGAAGCGAAACCATACGCTGTGATTGCCATAGGTGAAGCAGCTGAAGAAATAGTGAAAATTTTTGAGGGTGAATGCAGTGTCGAAGTTGCAAGCACGATGAGCGAAGCAGTTGAAAAGGCGTATAAGAAAGCACTCCCAAACGGAACTGTGCTTTTATCACCCGCCTGTGCTTCTTTTGACTGGTATGAATCTTACTCTGAACGAGGTTTGGATTTCATCAGAGCAGTTTCACAACTGGAAATATCCTAGGTTAAATAGTGAACACTAAAACCGCCTCAAAGAAGCGCAAGAAGCTTTTAAGCATTTCAGTAAGTCCACCTGGGTTCCGCTCTCTGCGCTTCGTTGTTTTACTTGCAGCGATGATCGTACTTACCCTTCTAGGGGTTGTGATGGTTCTTTCAGCTTCTTCGGTTAATGATCTTCGCATTTTTGGTGACACTTGGCACCATTTGAAGAGACAAGTTCTGTGGCTCTTTTTAGGAGTTGTTTCTATGGCAGTTACAATACGAATCGACTATCGAAATTTTAGAAAATTTTCACTCCCGTTTTTATTTTTCTCTTTAGTTCTCTGTGGACTTGTGTTATTTCCAAGTATTGGAATCACGGCAAATGGCTCGGCTAGATGGATAGGCATAGGGTCCTTTACTTTTCAACCTTCTGAGTTCCTTAAGATGGCAATGGTTGTTTACCTAGCTGATTTGTTTTCTGGGCCAAAGAAAACAACAAACGTGACCATAAGTTCAATTAAGAAATTTCTATTAGTCCTCGGAACGGCAGCGGCTCTCCTTATGCTTGAACCAGATTTAGGAACCACCGCTATTATCGCTGCAATTTCGCTAACTATTCTATTTTTTTCTGGCTTCCGTCTCCGAAATCTTCTTTTACTGGGGATGTTAGGAATTGCTTTACTATTTGCGGCAAGTTACTCGTCGGGGTATAGACGTAAACGACTGTTAGGAGTATTAGACCCTTGGAAGGATCCGGATGGCGTAGGTTGGCAAGCCCTTCAATCAGCGGTCGCTATTTCGCAGGGTGGAGTCACTGGATTAGGGCTTGGAGAAAGTCGAGCTAAATGGGGATTTCTGCCATTTTCACATACTGATTTCATTTTCGCAATTGTTGCTGAGGAGTTGGGTTTCATCGGAGCCTGTTTAGTGATTTTTGCATTTTTATCAATTGGCCTAGCGGGTTTAACCACTGCGTTTAAAGCTCCGGATAATTTTGGGCAGCTTTTAGCAGCAGGTATAACAGCGTGGATAAGTATTCAAGCATTTGTGAATTTAGGAGCGGTGCTGGGGATGTTGCCGATCACAGGTGTTCCTCTTCCATTTGTTTCTTCCGGTGGAAGTTCTTTAGTGGTGACTATGGCTGCTTTTGGAATTTTACTGAATGTAGCTAGGCAGACTCGATGAGTAAGGATTAATGCAAATGATTTCGGATGCTTGTCGTGTTTTAATTGCTGGAGGAGGCACTGCAGGACACATAATTCCGGCTGTAGCCATAGGAAAAACTCTTTACAGTAAAGGAGTTTTGAAAAAGGAGAACGAAATCCATTTTGTCGGAAGTAAGCGAGGTTCGGGAAGAGAAATCGTTAAAGAGGCCGGTTTTGAGATGAGTGTTCTTCCCGGGCGGGGCATCCAAAGAAAGATCACTTTTCGCAATGTATTATCGATCATTTCGTTGTTTGTGGCATTTTTTCGAGCTTCGTTCATGGTCGCAAAGGCAAAACCAGAAATTATTGTAGTGATGGGAGGCTATGCAAGTCTTGCATGCGGCTTGGCTGGGAAACTTTTTAAAGTACCCCTGCTGGTCGCCGAACAGAATGCGGTACCAGGAGCCACCAATAAAATTATCGCACGCTTTGCTGAAGTGTCAGCTGTTTCTTTTGAAGGTGTCAACCTTCCGAATTCGATATTAACCGGCAACCCATTAAGGTCAGAAGTTTTACATTTTATTGAGACTGGTTCCCGCAAGGATACTAGGCGAGAATTAGGGGTCACTGATCGAACAATGATCACAGTTTTTGGTGGCTCATTGGGGGCGCGCCATTTGAACGAGACGATATTCGAATTGTCCCAATATTGGGAAGGTAAAGCTATTTCAATTTACCACGTTGTGGGAACACGCGATTGGCCAGAATTCTCTCAACTTGAACAGAAATCAATTGGTGATGTCGAATACAAAATGATTGAATACTTGAATGATTTAACGATATTGATTGGGTCAGCAGATCTAGTTATTAGTAGAGCAGGTGCGACAAGTGTCTCAGAAATAACTGCGCTGGGGATCCCCTCGATACTCGTTCCTCTTCCAAATTCTCCCGGTAACCACCAAGAAGAAAACGCGCGCTTTTTTGCAAAAAACGGTTCAGCGGTGCTTCTTCCAGATAGTGAACTTAATTACGTTTCCTTATCCAATAAGGTCAGCTATTTATTGGACAATGCGTCAATTTTGCAAGAAATGGGTAAAAGAACAAAGAGTGTTACTTATCTAACTGCTGGAGATGACATAGTAGATCTTATTTCGAGAATCATCGAAGGGAGGTCTCATGCAAAATGAAGAACCAGACCTTTCTGTAAAAAACTCTTTTCACATTATTGGCATTGGTGGAGCTGGGATGGGGGCAATTGCTGAAGTGCTTGCAACTATGGGTCATACAGTAACGGGTTCTGATATTAAAGAGTCACCCGGTCTGGATCGATTAAGGGCATTTGGGGTTGAGGTATTCATAGGGCATGATTCGAAAAACGTTAAAAGTGTGGACTTTGTTGCGCGGTCTACGGCAATTTCAGATTCAAATATTGAATGTTCGGAGGCTGTGAAAAAGGGAATACCGCTTTTAAGTCGGGCGAAAGTTTTGAGAAGTATTTCTAAACTTAAGGACACGATTGCAGTTTCAGGAACACATGGCAAAACCACGACTTCCTCGATGCTTTCACTCGTGCTCCGCGAAGCCAGATTAAAACCTTCGTTTATTATCGGTGGGGAGGTAAATGAAATAGGAACAGGGGCGGTCTGGGATGAAGGAGAAATTCTTGTAATAGAGGCAGATGAAAGCGATGCGTCTTTTTTGGGTTTGAAACGAAAATTGTCAATAATTACAAATCTTGAAGAAGACCACCTTGAATATTTTGGAGGGTTCGATGCTCTTTATGAAGCGTTTTTCAAATTTGGAACTGAAACAGACGGAATTGTTTTATTAGGAATTGATGACGCTAATTCACTACGGCTATCAAATGATATTACGGCAACGACAGTCGGCTTTAATCCTCTTTCAGACTGGAGAATAGAGGTAACAAAGGCAACATGGAAAGGTTCAGAGTTTCGTGTTGCAGGTGAAGAAACCTTGAAACTCTCGATTCCTGTACCAGGAGTGCATAACGTGAAAAATGCCTCTATGGCCGCAGTAGGGGGGCATCTGTCTGGTGTGGAGCCAAAAACTATATCGGATGCTTTGAGTAGTTTCGGGGGAGTTGCTCGTCGCTTCGAACACAGGGGAACTCATAAAGGCATTGTTTTTGTGGATGACTATGCACATTTACCCTCCGAAGTTGAAAGCACTATAGAAGCGGCTTGCAAAGGTGACTGGAAACGAATTTTTGCTGTCTTTCAACCACACCGTTACAGCCGAACAGAGTCGATAGGGGCGACTTTTTCAGACTCTTTCACAAAAGCTGATCATGTAGTAATAACAGATGTTTTCCCCGGAGGGGAAAGTCCACGCCCAGAGGTTTCCGGTCTTATAGTTTTTGACGCTATAAAGGAAAAATATCCCAATCTGGATCTCTATTATCTTCCTAATCGTGAAGAACTAGTTGATTTTCTGGCTTCTGAGTTGTCCGACGGGGATTTGTGCCTAACGATGGGAGCGGGTGACATCACTTCTTTGCCTGAAGAGATCAAATACTGTCTGGGAGAGTTTCGTGTTTGAGGAAAATATCACTGGTTTTCTCGAAGAAGTTGATGGAAGCATTCCGGCTGATCAAATTATTGTTGATGCACCCTTAGCTGGCTTGAGCACATACAGAGTGGGGGGGTCTGCCGCAGCATTGATAAAAGTCGAAGAAAATTCGAGTTTTTCTGCGATTTTAAAGGGGCTTGCGAAATTCCCGATGCCTGTAATGATTATGGGCACTGGTTCGAACGTTCTTATCTCTGATAATGGGTTTGAGGGTGTTGTTATAAAGTTAGGGGAATTTTTTGAAACTATTGAAATCGAGGACACGGTAGTAAAAGTCGGTGCTGCTGCAAAATTACCCGTTGTGGCTAGGGAAACCGTGAAGTTTGGTTTGAGCGGTTTTGAATGGGCAGTAGGTGTCCCGGGAAGCATTGGTGGAGCCGTCAGAATGAATGCAGGTGGCCACGGCAGTGATATGGCCGCTTCTTTGGTGGAAGTGACAATTCTAAATCTACTTAACGGGGCAGTATCAAATATTCCGGCTTCGGAATTACAGCTTTCTTACCGACAGTCATGTATAAAAAGCACCGACTTAGTGATTGATGCAACACTAAAGTTGCTGCCGGGCGACAAGGATGAAAGCAGCCATCTCTTAAAAGAAATAGTTAAATGGCGGCGCGACAATCAGCCAGGGGGGCAGAATTCTGGCTCTGTATTTACAAATCCTGAAGGTGATTCGGCCGGACGTTTGATC
>JASMLT010000012.1:0-237 GCA_030748555.1 Acidimicrobiales bacterium | reverse complement strand
CTTAAGAGTGGGTTCAGCCTGTATTTCTGAAAAACATGCAAATTTCATACAAGTAGACGAAGGCGGCAGTGCAGAAGATGTTAAAAAGTTAATGTCTTTAGTCGTTGAAAAAGTTGAAGAGCTGCACTCTGTTTCCCTTGAAGTAGAAACGGTTTTGGTTGGTTTCGATTGCGATTATGCGTGAAGATAAAAAGTAAAAGTAGTAGAAAAGTTATAGGTATTTCAGCAATTTTCGTT
>JASMLT010000011.1 GCA_030748555.1 Acidimicrobiales bacterium | reverse complement strand
GCAACAGTCGTAGTCAGAGCAACAGTCGTAGTAGGAGCAACAGTCGTAGTCGGAATAGCAGATAAAGAACCAGTTTCTTCCTCGCCTCCACAAGCAGAAAAAAGCAACATCAGAGTGCAACAAGCTGCTAATAATGAACTTTTCACAATAACCCCCTTGGTGAACTTTAGCTTGATGGTGCAGACCTACCGCAAGGCGGAATCAAAGCCCCAAAATCTTCTGGACTGCCAAATTTCGTCTTCTGATGATCTCACTTCTTTCACTCACACTGACCCTTTGAGTATTTTCTGGGAGATGCCTGTCGATTTCCTTAAAGGGTAAAACTTTGATTGTCGGTTGTGGAAAATCTCGGGCGTGCAACCAACGACCCATTATTGTCAACTGTGAATAGCCCGCAGTGTCAAGCCAGTTGTGGACACCTGGATCTCTGGCTGAAATGATGCAGCGGAAAACACCATCGGAATCACATTTTGCCTGAAAACCATTCAATGAGGACTGTCTTCTCCACCAGTCCATTGACTCCCAGTAGATGCTCCCAAGTTGAAAACCCCAAAAATGGCAATCTGGGGGTTTTACTTCTAGGAGTGCTGCTTCATTTTGACCGATTTCTATCGAACCCATTCCGTAGGAAAGGCCCCCATGACCACCCCAGTCGCTTTCCTTCGGGTTTAAGAATGTGACTGTATTCGGTTCGGTCATAAATGTGCGGATAACTTCATCCCAAAATGTCCCAGCTTCATCAAGCCATCTGATCAAAAGCTCTGCTTTATCGACTATGGCCTCGGGTTTTTCAGGCGGAGGTGGATACTGGGCATCAACTTTTTCGATTAACAGTTCTGCTTTCTGTTCACTTTCCCAGTCATAAAAAAACTGCCTTATACAAATCGACTCGGCATCAGGTGTGAGTTGTATCCAATTATGTTTGTTGTCATCTGGAGGTGGATCCGGACTGAGAATTATTTCCACGCTTCCATCTGGTTCGGTCTTTATGTCGGCAAATCCTAAGTTCCCGGTTCTTGTATAATTTGGGGCGTTTGCGAAATGTGGAGAATGGATCTCAATGTCAAATTGGTGTGCTGTACCTCGATTTCCGAAAATACGGTAGGTCGAATCTCCTCTAATGCTCGCAAACGAATACAAGCCGTCTGGGGAGTCGATTCCCCATGAGTATGACCGATCTGCCCAACGGTCAAAATATGGATAATCAGGATCATTTAATTCCATTGCCAGTGTGGCTCCTGCTGTCAGGTAACGGGTCATGTACAGCAAACCTGTGGCCCTTTCCAATGATTGGGGATCCGTTGCTGTGTCGTTGTAGACAAGCCGCCCTAATCTTCTCCACGCATGAATTAGGTCTTCAAAAATGTCTCCATTTATTAAGCGTTCTAATTTATTTTCCATCTTCATATACCAGAAGGAGTGTTGGCTTCGGTAGCAATTAACGGGTTCAGATATTCTTTAACTCCACAAATTTTGCCTTCACGGAACCTCCACAAACCTATGTAAGTATTTTGATAAGGCTTGTTGGTGATAGTGGATCTACCTTCACTGACATATTCTGCTATTAGCAAATTCGGATCAAGGCACTCAAAGATTTCTGTGAGTGTGAGAGTGAATTCGAGTTTGCCCATCTGCGGTTTCAAATAAGCAAGAATTTCATTTACCCCTCTCAGGACTTTGGGTGGTTCGCTATATGGAAGTTCAAGAACCCAGTCCTCTGTGTAAAGATTTGAAAATATTTCACTGTTTCCAGTTCCAATAGATGAAATTGCAGTTTTTAAAACGTCCATGTTTCGTTCTCGAACTTTTTTTTCATTCAATGATCTCACCACTTTCTAACCAAACTCTTTCACTTTCAGAAAGTTTTATTTCTGAAGAAGCGGCGTTATGTAAAGCTTCGGTCTTGCTACGTGAAGCACATAGTGCGTGTGTTGGGAAATCCGCATACAGCACCCAAGAAACTGCTATCTGTTCAAGCGTGCAGTCTTTCTTTCCGGCTAATTCAATTGCACGTTCACGTCTCAACCAATTTGCCTCTGAGTGGTAACACCGAGATGCCTCGGCCTGCAGTCGAGAGTTTGGCGTCTGCATATTCTCAAGCTCTATTGAAGAGGTCAAATAGCCACCGGCCAAGGTTGACCATGCCAAAACTGGAATCTGGTTCTCTTTTAACCATTCCCTGTCGTCTTGTGCCCTGTCACCTGCAATGCTCGTTACTGCTTCCCATGGAGGTTGTTCTTGGACAACTAAAGACAAGTGTGGACTGAAAGCTTCTGGTTTAACCCAAGAATTTTTCTTTGATGCTTCTAAAGCATTTGATAGCCGTTTAATACTCCAGTTGGACACTCCCCATGTGTCTATTAAACCGGCGGCAACTTGTTTGTCTACTGCATCTACGAGTTCATCAAGTGGCACTTCTTCATTATCACGGTGAAAGAGCCAGAGGTCTAAATAGTCGGTTCCCATACGATCCAATGTCTTTTCTATGTCTACTCCGACACATTCTGGCAGGACACGAGACTCTTCCCAATTAGGGGGTCCAGGATGGCAGCCCTTACCAATAACAATGACTTTGTCGCGAACATTTCGCTCATTAACCCATCTTCCTAGCCTTTCATCACAAGTACCGTCCTGATCTGCATACACAAGTCCTGTATCGAAAGCATTTATGCCAGCGTCCATTACATCATCAAGCAAATTTTCCCAGTGGGAAACAGTTTCATCTCCGAAAAGAGTTGTGGCTCCTTGAATGATTTGTGACAGGGGGATTCGAATTCCTGGAATTTCTCTATATTCCATCATGATCCTCATCGTCTGCCGGATAACTAACGCCTATTTCAGATCGAATACTGTCCATTAGCTGAGTCATTGAAAGAGAGCACTCCCAGGAAACTTTTGGGCTCTGTGTCAACCCTTCTGTCAAGCATCTATCCATTTCACGAATCTGATATTCGAATCCATTTATCTCATGAGGCCTAAAGGTCTCTCTTTTCTCCGAACCTTGTGAAATAAAAGCTTTCTGCGCACACCAAAAATAAGGTATTTCAATCGACCCTGATTCACCAAGAATACTTGCTCCGTTAGGTAAGGAAAGATTAATGGCTGATCCAAGTGTCGCTAAAGCCGAATTTTGATACTGCAATGTAATAGCAATATGTGCGTCTACACCATCTGGCGAAAGTTCAGCCAATGAGAAAACGTTCTCTGGCGTAGTCTCATATATCAAATCTGCAAGTGTTAACGGATAAATACCAACGTCTAATAGGCTTCCTCCTGCAAGTTTGGGGTTCCATAGCCGTGATTCGGGGTCATAGGGCGAATCGAATCCAAGAGACGCGTCAACGAGTTTTGGTTCGCCAATCAGACCTTTTTTAATCCAATCGATGACTTCTTCATAAATCGGCAAATGCCTGGTCCACATTGCTTCCATCAGGAAAGTGTTGCTTTCTTTTGCTGCATTAACCATCTTTTCGACTTGTCTATGATTTACAGCCAAAGGTTTCTCACAGAGAACAGGCACTCCCTTTTCTAAAAGAGTTGTAGTTCCATTGCAATGTTCACTGTGGGGTGTTGCTATATAAGCAGCGTCCACTCCTTCTGAAAGAAGAAGTAAATCTTCTCCAGATTTCTCTATTCCATTTTTATTTGCAAATGTTGAAGCTCTTTCAGAATTTCGTCCTGCAACAGCGACGATCTCATGGCCTGTTCCACGTGCGGCTTCAATGAAATTCGCAGTTATTTTTCCATGACCAACCATTAACCAACGCACTTGATTTGATTACTACAGTATGACCACGGAACGAAGAACCTCTCCACGTTCCATTTTGTGAAAGGCTTCTTCTACTTCGTCTAAGCCAATTGTTTCTGAAACAAAACGGTCAAGCTCAAGACGTCCTTGCAGATAGAGATCAATAAGCATGGGGAAATCACGTGAAGGTAAGCAGTCTCCATACCAGGAAGATTTCAAGGTTCCGCCTCTGCCGAAAATTTCAATCATTGGGAGTTCGATTTTCATTTCAGGATTTGGAACTCCAACTAGTACAACTGTTCCTGCAAGGTCGCGGGAATAAAAAGCCTGCTCATAGGTGATTGGAAGACCTATAGCTTCTATTGCTACATCAACCCCATTGCCATCTGTTATTTCTCTAATGGCTTCTACTGGATCAACTTTTGATGAATCAATAGTGTGAGTGGCTCCGAACTCTTTGGCCCATTCAAGTTTTGTTGGGTCTATGTCAACAGCGATTATGGTATGGGCTCCTGCTAAGCGCGAACCTTCAATTGCAGCGTCACCTACACCTCCACAACCAAACACTGCCACTGAATCTCCACGGCTGACTTGCCCAGTATTCATTGCGGCACCTAAGCCAGCCATTACCCCACAACCTATGAGTCCCGCGACTTCCGGTTTGGCTTCAGGGTTTACTTTTGTAGCTTGTCCTGCTGCGACAAGAGTTTTCTCAGCGAACGCTCCGATGCCCAGAGCTGGGGAGAGTTCCTTGCCGTCGAGTTTCATTTTCTGTGTTGCGTTATGAGTTGAAAAACAGTTCCATGGTCGTCCTCTTCGGCAAGATCTGCAATGCCCACATACAGCTCGCCAGTTGAGGATTACAAAGTCACCTGCAGCCAGGCCAGTGACACCTTCACCTACTTCTTCCACGAGACCGGCGGCTTCATGACCCAGCAGAAACGGGAACTCGTCGTTGATAGCTCCTTCTCTATAATGTAGGTCTGTGTGGCAGACTCCACACGCTTTCACATCAATCAGAACCTCTCCTGGGCCAGGATTCGGAACTTCAATCGTTTCGATTGCAACAGGGTCTCCTTTACTTTTAGCAATAACCCCTTTTACTTGATGTGCCATTACACAACTCCTTAATAGTTCCTTTCACAAAAACTACACCCACTGGTGTGGAGCTTCCCAAATCAGCTAATTGAAAAATCTTTCCAGCCTGGTTTATATTTCGAACCTGTAAATATTTGTGTTTCGTTGGACGAAACCCAAACGGCTGTAAAGACGATTTGCAGCTTCACGCGATGGTCGTGAAGTTAAATCCACGGTTTTAGCCCCAAGTTTTCTAGCAATATTTATTGCCTCTTGATTTAAAGCTTCTCCAATGCCTTTATTTCGACATTTTTCATCAACAACAACGTCTTCAATCCATGCTCTTTTACCAGTTGGGATACTAAAAGTAACCAAAGTTAACGAGCCGACTATTGCTCCGTCAATAAAAGCAGCGATAAGTTTTGAAGAATCAGAAGCAACTACTTCTTCCAAAGTTGAACGATCTGGTGGTGGATTAGAGTCTGACAACTGTGGAATCAAACGGGTCATAGCCGCGACAAGTTCATCGTCAACTTTTGCTATTTCGTGAATTTCAATATTTTTCTCAGTCATCTAATACAAGTTTAGATTACAAATGTTGGGTCGCGCGCGAGCTCATAGCCGATAGCCTCCGATTCAATGGCTTCAAAATTTATCCAATGGAATAATAAGGAACTTCTGGAAGATCTCGAAAATCCTGTAGTAATAGCTGCTTTCGAAGGTTGGAATGATGCAGGTGAAGCCGCCACAAGTGCAGTGAGATACTTCTTGGACCGTTTCAATGCAATAAAAATCGGGACTATTGATTCAGAAGAATTTTTCGACTTCACAATTTCTCGTCCTGTGATCGAAATTCCTGATGAGCAACGCGAAATAATCTGGCCTGCGACAGAGGTATACGCAACTAAAATGTCTGACTCTAAACACGACCTGGTAATTATCGTCGGGCATGAACCACAACTTCGCTGGCGGACATTCACAGATCAGATAATAGAAGTTGCCTCAATAAGCAGGAGCCACATGGTGGTGACTGTCGGTTCACTTCTTACTGATATACCCCATAGTAGGCCTGTAAAAGTTTTTGGATCCTCCGATGATTCTGATTTAGCACAGAGACTGAATCTTCCTCCCTCAACATATGAGGGGCCGACGGGAATAGTAGGAGTTATAAACAGTGTTCTACGTGAAGAAGGAATGCCTAGCATGTCGCTGTGGGCTGGTATCCCTTCCTATGTTTCAGGAGCTAACTCCCCTAAGGCAGCCCTTGCGTTGGTTGAGAGGTTGGCAGAGGTGCTTCAAATAGGAATTGCTTGTACCGATTTGGAGATAGCTTCTGCAGCTTACGAAAGACAAATAAATGAACTAGTTGCAGAGGATATGGATACTGCTGAGTATGTGAATCAGCTTGAAGAGGATTTCGACAATAAATCAGAAGTTGAAGAACAAGATGGTAATCCTGAATTGCTGGTCAGCGAAGTTGAAGACTTTCTGAGAAATCAGACTGGGCAAACATAAAATTCTTAGAATATAAATACGGCCTAAAAAGTTATTTTTGATTATTCTCGTCTAGCCAAACCGGATCACGGGGCTCATCGAACATTACTTCTACATTTTCACCTCTTATAGCTGCAAATGCATGCGAAGCCCAGCGTTGAGGTGAAACGGTTCCTTCGGGTAACGAATCTTCACTGAAAAACCCGACATCACGACACTCTAAAGGGTGAGGTTTCAAAGTCCCTCCAGTCTTTCGACAGAGAAAAACAAGCGAATAAAGAGGTATCCCGGTGAAACCCAGTCTCATACCGTCGAGGATCGAAATAGGTTTGATGACTTCACATTCGATACCAGTCTCTTCTGCCACCTCCTTAACCACCACTTCCGAAGCTGAATAACCAACGTCGGCCCAGCCAGTTGGATAAAGCCATCTTCCTGAATCTGCTCTTTGAATAAGCAGAATCTCCCCGTCCTCATTCCCAACGACAGCACCAACAGTCACTTTTGGTGTCACATAACCTGGTGTTCCTTCAATTACTGAATCAAGCCAACTTTCATATAATTCATCAGAAGTTAAACCACTGCCTTCAGCATGCTGTTTAATGTCAGCGGCTACTTTTAGAATCTCTTCATACCTTTCACGTTCAAATAAAACTTCGGTGAATCCAAGTCCTGTTCGGGCTATACCTGCAATGGTTTCCGCCCATCTCAATAGATCCTGTTTGGTCGCTATTTCTGAAGGTGTTTCAGACATACAACCAAGGTAGGGCAATAAGGGCAATTAGTCACATAAAAATCTATAAATCAGTCGTTAACCATCGCAAAACTGCCAATTCAATTTCTTCCAGATGATCGGGGTCTTCGATTTTTCTCCCATTCACATCAAGTACATAAAATGCGTCAACAACATCTGAACCGAGAGTCTGGACTCGGGCTCTGACTATATTCAAATCAAGTTCAGCGAAAGCCCTTGTAATGCGATAAAGAACCCCCACCCCATCGGGGCAACTCACCTCTAGAACTGTCGCAAAGTCAGACGTGAAATTATCTACCTCAACTTTCGGTTCAAAAGGTTTTGCGCTAGTGGAAACCGAAGTGTAGATACGCGAACGTTCACCAAGCCGAGCTGCTAGAGCCAGGCGACCATCTAATGCAAGTTTCACTTGCAGAGAAATCTCTTCCCATTTCGGAAGCTCATAGGTTTTTTCAGCTACTGAGAAAACCGACAAAGCTCTCCCAGCTTCTGAAAACGCATCTGCTCCTATTACGTCGTGCCCGTTGAGTGCCAGAACACCTGCAATTTTTGAAAATACACCAGGTCGGTCATTGGTTATCACTGTTAATTCAAATTTGTCACCCGAGAAAACTTCCTCTCCAGTAGCCATCACGTCGAGTTGTTTTCGACTAGGGAAAGCAGTTTCAACGACATCACCGATGTTGCCACCCGATAAGACGTGCTGGACGCGCGCTACCAATTCCCTGACAAGACCAGCTTTCCAAGTGCTCCAAGCAGAGGATCCTGTTGCAATAGAATCAGCTTCGGTGAGTGCATCCAAAAGTGAAAGAAGCGAAAGGGTTTTCACCGCGCTTGCAACAGATTTAATTGTCCCGTCATCATCGAGATCGCGCCTTGTAGCTACATCTGGTAGGAGAAGATGATGTTCAATCATGCCAACCAATAATTCAACATCATTATTTTCATAACCCATTCTTTTAGCAATACTCTCAACTAGATTCATTCCTATTTCCGTATGGTCACCTGGAAAACCTTTACCAATGTCATGGAGCAGAGCGCCTAGAACTAAAAGGTCTGGTCTATCTACAGTTGCTGTTAATCCCGCAGCTACTGAAACTGTCTCTAATAGGTGACGGTCAACTGTGAACATGTGATAGGCGTTTCGCTGGGGTTTTGAACGGCAAGATTCCCACTCTGGAATAAGGTGTGAGAATAATCCGTACTGGTCTAAATCTTCAATTATTGGGACTGCATCGGGACCGGACATTAAAAGCTCAATGAATAACTCCCTTGCTTCTTCGGGCCAAATCTGTGGAATTTCTGTTTTACTTTCTGCCAGTTTTTCCAAAGAGGCTCTTTCCAAATATGCGCCACATTTTGTTGCAGCAACAGCGGCTCGCAAAGGCAAAAATGGATCTGTTGTATCAGCTTTTTGTGTAAGTCCTAACCGACCGGTGTCTAAATCAAGATCTGGAGCAATTTCTGTGTTGCGTAACTTGCCTAGAGATTTTCTTATAGGTCTTGACTGTCTAATCCTTTCAATACGTCTTGCGGCACCATCTCCTGTCCATGTGATTACTCTCGCTGCATTTGCAACAGCACCCATCAATTCGTCAGCGTTTTTATATTTGAGTTGTTCAGCTACCTCGTCCTGAAGCTCTAACAAAAGTCGATCTGAGCGTTTTCCAGTTACTCTGTGCAACTCCACACGAACGGATAAGAGCGTTTCCACTGCATCGAGAAGAACTGTTGCCTCAGAAGTAATCAAAATCGGTTCTGCAATCTCCATCCATTGCAAAATGTGGGCGTCTCTCAACCCTCCCCTTCCTTGCTTCAATTCAGGTTCTAAAAGGAAAGCAACTTCTCCGTACTGTGTGTAGCGGTCTTCGACTGTTGACCCAAGCTCTTTCAAATATTTACGGAATCTTTCGATCCATTGCTCTTGAGCTCTTTCAGCTAGTAAATCAACAATCTCATTGTCTCCAGCGACAGCCCGTGAAGACAGCAAACTCGTTGCTGTTTCAAGACTTGATTCTGCAAGGTTAAGAATCTCTTCTTGTGTGCCTACTTGATGTCCAAGTTTTAATCCTGCATCCCACAACGGGTACCAGATTTTTTCGGCTATGGGTAGAACGTCAACTGATTGATCATGTATTAATAAGACATCAATATCGCTTCCTGGACACAGTTCTTTTCTTCCGTAACCTCCGATCGCACAGACAGCTGTTTCAGATGGGGAACCCGCCGCTTCAAAAATCTCTTCTATAAATTGATCAACACGTTTCGTGAGCTCTGCACAAAAAATTGAGCCAGTGGTAGAGCCTTCCAATAGCAGGTCATCAATAAAGAGACCTTTCATTTACTGAAAGTTCTAATCGTTATAAGCCGATTCTGCATGTAAAGCTCGATCCAAACCAGTTTGCTCAATCTCACTTTCAACTCTAAGCCCAATTGTGGCATCAATGATTTTTACTATTACCAAAGTGCCAATAAAAGATAAACCGATCACTGACAGCATTGCCACTATCTGGTCAAGAAGCAGCTCCATGCCTCCGCCAAAGAACAACCCGTCATCGAAATCCCCGCCGGGAATGGCACTCGAATCAGCGAAGAGTCCGAGTAGGAGTCCTCCTGTTAGCCCTCCCACACCATGTATACCGACCACATCAAGACTGTCATCATAGCCAAAGCGGTTTTTCAGCGAGATGGCGAAGTAACAGACTGCTCCTGCGGAAAGACCAAATACTATACTCGCCAATCCGCCAACGAATCCCGCAGCTGGTGTAATAGCCACAAGCCCGGCAACGATTCCTGAAGCCATGCCTAAAGAAGTGGCATGTCCGCCTTTCAATTTTTCTACTATGAGCCAGCCGATCAATCCTGCTGATGCAGCAACAAACGTATTTACAAGAGCTTGAACAGCTTGGCCATTTGCGGCTCCTGCAGAGCCTGCATTGAATCCAAACCATCCAAACCAAAGAATTGCTGTTCCAATTAGAACCATCGGCATGTTGTGTGGAGGAGAAGCTTCTTTAGGCCAACCTCTTCTATTTCCTAAAACCAATACGAAAGCTAGAGCCGCTACTCCAGAATTTAAATGAATAGCTGTGCCTCCAGCGAAATCAAGTGCTCCGTTGCCATCATGCCAACCGCTGTAAACCCAATACGTCGCAGGGCAGTAAACGAGTAGCAACCAAATCGGCACGAAAACTGCCCAGGCTGAGAACTTTAAACGGTCAGCTACCGCTCCAGATATCAAAGCTGGTGTTATTGCAGCGAATGTCATTAGAAAAGCAACAAAAATGAGACTTTCTGCATCTCCACTGAGTCCCTTCAAACCAATGGAATCGAAATTCCCTATCCACTCTCCTCCAAAGAAGCCACTCCCATCAGGACTATTTCCTAGTGAGTAACCGAGAAGCACCCAGACGATAGGGACTATACCCACACAGTACATGTTCATCATGAACATATTCAGAACGTTTTTACTCCTTGTCATACCTCCATAAAAAAGTGCTAAACCAGGAATCATGAAAACGACTAGGGCGGTTGATATCAGCATCCATGCATAATCTCCGGAATCCATTTGTGACCTCCTCTCAAAAAAACACAAAGTTGCAAAAAGAATACTTTGAACTTCTCAGCCAAATCGCAAGAAAACGTGTTTTAATACGCTGTTAGTTGAGTTTTAATACGCCGTTAACAAGAGAGTGGAAATCGTGAAAAAACTTCGATCTTGGTAAAACTTTTTCGCAACCGGCTTTTTCAGCTAAAGCAATAACTTCTTTGTCAATATGTGAAACAAAGCCCACAATTTTGGAATCGATTATATTTAGAACCTCTAAAACTTCTGATTTAGACAAGTCGACTACCACAAGGTCAACTTCTATATCAATAAGTTCAGAGACTTCTTTGACGAAACAAATGTCCGGCATCGCCAAACGTAATTTTGATTGATCCATTAAATCAGGGACAAACGCTGCAACTGAGACGGGGTTCAAGGTTTTTTCGTCAAAATCACATTCAATAATGTTGTCTTCACCCATTCGCCAAATGATCCAAAGCGTCGTCAATGTCAGAAACCATCCCCGCATAAAAGGGACCAAAATCTGCGTAAACAGCTGAGGCTTCATCGAATCGCATCGTGTACACGACTTCTTTGAGATCATCTGGACTTTCTGCAAATAACGTCACCCCCCACTCGTAGTCATCAACACCAGTAGATCCGGTCACTACCTGCAAAACACGGCCGGCAAAATTTCTACCTGAACGTCCATGCTCATGCATTTGGGCTGATCGCTGTTCATAAGGAAGCGTGTACCAGTTAGCCTCAGGGTCACGTCGTTTAGACATCGGATAAAAGCACCAGGCTGTTTTGTTCTCAGGGGGAAGTTTTGGGTAAAGACGGGCTTGCTTCATTTCTTCTGGAACGCCTGCGGCATACTCAGAGACTTCTGTTAAGGAAAAATAGCTATCTACGACTTTTAGGCCAGCAGAGTCTACTGAGCTTTGAAAATCACGTAGATCCCAAAGATCTTCTCCTAAGACCATCAATGCCAGATCTGCTTTATGACCCAGAACCACGGCAACAACAACTTGTAGACCTTGATCGAGAGTTTCTGAAACCGTTTTTTTAACTTCTTCTGAATCTACTGAACTTTGATACTTGCAGAAAAGATGCAGTACCCCTAGTCCTTCTGATGGTTTCAATGATAAATCCATTCTTAGAGTCTACGGAAGCTAGTTGTATCTAACTCTAAGAATAAAGATTGATCCGGTTCTCACGAGCGAAACCACCTAATTGCAATCCTGCTGCCTTTGCGGTGTCCACCGCAAGTGCTGACGGTCCACTAACAGCAATCAAACAAGCGAAACCTGCGGCCCAAGCTTTCTGAACCATCTCAAAAGAAGCTCTACCGCTCACCCAAAGACCCATGTCGTTTGCTGGTAGGGAATCCTCCAAATAAAGATGTCCTACAATCTTGTCAACGGCATTATGCCGACCTATGTCTTCACGAATGACAATGCTCCTACCAGATCGGTCAAAAGCCATTGCGGCATGAACAGCACCAGTTGCTCCAAAAAGATCTTGTTCTTTTTGGATGTTGTCCGCGACAGAAGTAAGAGTATCTATGTCAAAAGCTTCTGAAACTAAAGGCTCTAAAGACTTCAAAAGATTTTCAATAGCTTCGACTCCACAAATTCCACATGACGACGAAGCTGGTCCAAGTCTTGCAACTGGCTTCGGAGCAAGACCATCTGTATCTACGGTTACATCATTAAATTCCGCTTCCGATGCAGTTGACTGCCCGCAATATCGAATCGATTTAATCTTTGCTTCATGAAGTAGACCTTCAGTAAGACAAAACCCTGCTGCGAGTTCAAAATCATTTCCCGGGGTCCGCATAGTGGTACCTATGAGTTCTCCATCAAGTCGAATAGAGATCGGCTCTTCAACGATCACTTCATCTGGAACCCGCTGGCTTTCTCCAGATTCTATTTTTTCGGTAAAAACTTTGACTGTTCTGCCACGAGCGGTCACGATTTTCCTCCAAATAGATAGCAATGTTTGAATAAACACTATTGTCAAAGACACATAAAATTACTTTTTTATATGTCTTTGACAAACAAATACCAGCGTTTCAAAGCTATTCTCTAGCAAATTGCTCATATTCCGTTTTTAGCCTAAAAGTATTAAAGCAGAGGGGGAAAATGAATAGAAATGTAATAATCACGTGTGCAATCACTGGTGCAGGTGACACAACCGACAAGAGTGAACACGTACCGGTGACTCCTGAACAAATCGCAGATTCTGCTATCGAGGCCGCAAAAGCAGGTGCCACAATTGTCCATTGCCATGTTAGGGATCCAGAAACTGGAAAAGGGTCAAGAAATCCGGACTACTACGAAGAAGTAGTTAACAGGATAAGAGAAAAAGATAGTCAAGTGATCATAAATTTAACCGCAGGTATGGGTGGAGATTTGGTTATCGGTCCTAACAACGACCCAATGGATTTTGGAGAAGGAACAGATCTTGTGGGACCGCAAGAAAGACTACAGCATGTAGAAAGAATACGACCTGAGATTTGTTCACTGGACTGCGGCTCACTGAACTTTGGTGACACTAATGAGGTCTATGTCTCAACACCAGAGATGCTCAGAGAAATGACCCAAAAAGTCAGGAGTCTGGGTGTACGTCCTGAACTGGAGGTTTTTGATACCGGAAATCTTTGGTTTGCTGAAACAATGATCGCTGAAGGGCTACTTGACCCTCCTTTCTGGATACAACTGTGTCTCTCCATCCCGTATGGAACGCCTATGGATATCGGAATCCTTTATGCAATGGTGAATCGGCTACCAGAAGGCACAGAATTTACTTCTTTCGGTTTAGGAGCTATGCAAATGCCGATGGTCGCACAATCAGTGATGCTTGGAGGTCACGTAAGAGTCGGACTTGAAGACAATTTGTACCTGGAAAAAGGTGTACTGGCCACAAACGCCGACCTCGTTAGAAAAGCTGTAAAGATCATCGAACTAATGGGAGCTTCAATCCAGTCGCCAGATGAAGCTCGAGAAACACTTAACCTAAAATGAAAATACTGTTATTTTCAAAATTTTCTGATGAGTGAATCAATCGCCTGTATTGGCATGGGTGTAATAGGTTGCGGTTGGGCTTCACATTTTTCTGGTCAAGGCATCGAAGTGCATGCTTGGGATCCTGATTCAAAATCAGAAGACCTGTTTAAAAGAACAATCGAACAGGCCTGGCCTTCGATGGAGAAACTGGGTCTAGCAAAGGGAGCTTCTCCAGATCTTGTGGTTTTCCATAAAAAAATCGAAGAAGCTGTTGAAAACTGTTCATTGGTTCAAGAAAGCTCTCCTGAACGACTTGAATTGAAACAAGAACTTCTTTCCACTATTGACAAAGCTTGTACCACTGATTGTGTAATAGCATCATCAACCTCAGGCTATTTAGTAAGTGACCTAGCTTTACACTGTTCGGTTGCACCGGAACGAGTTGTGGTGGGACATCCATTTAACCCTGTTTACCTGCTGCCACTTGTAGAGCTTGTGGCAGGACCTCAAACATCAGTATCCACTATGGATAGAGCTGAGGGTATTTATTCGAATTCAGGGAAAACGGTATTGCGTCTCGAGAAGGAAATTGACGGTTTTATAGCTGATCGACTTCAAGAAGCAATGTGGCGTGAAGCATTGCATATGGTAGCCAACGGAGAGGCAACCGTAGAACAATTGGATCTGTCCATCACTGCCGGACCTGGCCTGAGATGGGCTTTGATGGGGCCGATGCTTACATTTCATTTGGCCGGAGGTGAGGGTGGCATGGCTCATATGCTTGACCATTTCGGACCTTCACTTCAATCGCCTTGGACCAGATTAGAGGCTCCAGAATTAACTGAACATCTTAGAAATGCAGTTGTAGACGGCTGCTCAGAAGAAGCAGCTGGCAGATCCGTAGCTGACCTGGTAATTGAGCGTGATAAGGGACTTACGGCGATCATCCAAACAATTAAAAACTTGAATATTGAAACTTCAGAGAAAGACACAAATGATGAAGGAAGTGATTGAAACAGGAGATTTCGATTTCTATCCGGTAGAACACCACATTGTTGATTCTTCTACCGATGGGAAAAAAGTCGAAATTAGATGGGATGACGGCCATCTAAGTAAATTTCACTTTCTTTGGTTAAGAGACAACTGCCCCTGTTGTGTTCATCCAGACACGCGAGAACCTATCTTCAATGTGGTCTCGATTCCGAATGACCTGCTTATTTCATCTGTGTCTACAACTCAGGAAGGTTTCTTAGAAACCATCTGGTCAGGAGAATCACATACAAGTTGTTTCCACCCCGGTTGGCTTCGAGCTCACTGTTTGGATTTATCAATAAAAACTTTTCCCGACCCTGTTACGTGGGATGCTAAAACTAAGAAAGGACCGGATCGCTTCGATTGGAAAGAAATTATTTCCGACCCGGAAATCGAAAGAGAATGGCTTTGTTCAATAGTTGAAGCTGGATGTTGTATCACACATAATGTAGAACCTTCGAAAAATGGTCTAATCCAAGTTGCAGAACGAATAGGTGTGGTTAGGGAAACTAATTTTGGTCTTTTCTTTGACGTAGAAGCAAAAACTGGACCGGACACAGCTGCTTACACCGAGATTGAGCTTCCTCCACATACCGATCTGCCTACGCGCGAGTATCAACCTGGACTCCAACTGCTTCATTGCCTGAAGAATTCTGTGATAGGAGGAGAGTCAATTCTGGTTGATGGTTTTCGTGTAGCTGAGGAAATTCGCTCACAAGAACCTGAAACCTTTGAATTGCTTACCTCGGTTCCATGGGACTTTGGTAATCGCAGCACCATCACTGATTACCGCTGGAAAACTCCAATGATTCATTTAGATAAAGATGGAAAAATTGAAGAAGTTAGAGTTGGTAACTTCTTGCGTGTTCCTCTGCAAGTTGATTTTGATCTTATAGAACCCATGTATAGGGCATATCAGTTGTTCGAGACACTCAATCAGGATGACCGTTTTAAATTACGTTTTCGACTGGAGCCAGGTGAGTGTCTAATTTTTGACAATCGCCGATTATTGCATGCCAGAGACTCATTCGATTCTTCTACTGGTGAAAGACACCTTTATGGCTGCTACATAGAACGTGATGAACTTTGGTCTTCTATCCGGATGATTGAACGGAGAAATAGACAAAAAATACTCAATTCTTCTTCGAATGAGTAATACTAATTAGGTTAATTTGATCTAGATGGGGAAACCATGACTGAACGTCTTACTGTGCCGAGGATTAAAGAAAACGGAAAACTTCGTGAATGCACCTGGGAAGAAGCACTGAGCAAAGCCGCTGAAGGTTTTAAATCTGTGGTTAATTCGCATGGATCCAATGCCTTTGGAATGTTCAGTTGTTCCAAAACAACCAATGAAGTCAATTACGCAGCACAAAAATTTGCAAGAAAAGTAATCGGTTCAAACAATATCGACAGTTGTAATCGAACTTGACACGCCCCTAGTGTCGTCGGTCTGGCGACAGTGTTCGGAGCAGGAGGAGGAACTTCCTCTTATAAAGAAATTGAAGAAACAGATGCCATTGTTCTTTGGGGTTCAAATGCTCGGACTGCTCACCCGATATTCTTCCACCATCTTTTAAAGGGATTGTCAAACGGTGCTCGGATGTGGGCTGTGGATCCCAGAAGAACCGACTCAGCAAAATTTGCTGACGTGTGGTTAGGCATTAATGTCGGCAGTGACATCGCTCTCGCCAATGGCGTAGCTCATGAAATAATTGATGCTGGCCTGGAAAATAAAGAATTTATTGCGAATGCAACTACGGGTTTTGAAGATTTTGCCGCTCACGTTGAACCATGGACCTTGAAAAGAACTTCCGAGACAACTGGTGTGCCTGTAGAAGCAATACGTGATCTAGCTCATGGCTATGCAAATGCTGAAAAAGCTCAGATCATGTGGACTCTGGGTATAACCGAACATCATACGGCAGTCGATAATGTTCTCGCGCTTTGCAATCTGTCTCTTTTGACTGGCCACGTGGGCCGTTGGGGCTCTGGATTGGTTCCATTGAGGGGTCAGAACAATGTTCAAGGCGGCGGTGATATGGGAGCTTTACCTAATAAACTCGCTGGATTTCAGGATTTGGCTGATGAGGAAATAAGAGTCAAATTCGAAACCGCCTGGGGCTCTGAAATACCACCGGAACCAGGCTGGCATCTTACCGACATGTTTAACGCAATGGGACGAGGAGAGCTACGCGCCTTGTATGTCATCGGTGAAAATCCAGCAGATTCTGAAGCTGATGTGAACCATGCACGCGAAGCATTGGAAGGTCTTGACATTCTTGTGGTTCAAGACGTATTCATGACCCGTACAGCTGAAATGGCTGATGTTGTACTACCTGCTGCACTTGGTTGGGCGGAATCTGACGGAACTGTAACCAACAGTGAACGTCGAGTTCAACGGACTCGAGCAGCTATTAAACCACCAGGTGATGCACGTCAGGAAATTGAAATAATCTCTGACTTGGCTAGACATTTAGGTGATAACAGCTGGGGCCAACCAACAGCTGAAGACCTTTGGGAAGAGTTGCGGACTGTCTCACCTATGCATGCTGGGATGTCTTGGGAAAGAATTGAAAACGAGGGTGGTATCCAATGGCCATGCCCTGACGAAAACCATCCCGGAAGTCCGTTTCTTCATGACCGGCTTTGGAAACAACCAGCCGAGGGACGACTTGCACCATTCTCCTGTGTAGACGATCGACCTCCGGTCGAGTCGCTGGATGACAATTATCCTTTGCGCTTAACCACAGGTAGAGCTTTGGATTCATATAACACGGGAGTTCAAACTGGTAAATACAACTCTCCAATTCGAACTGGAGAAGCTTTAGAAGTCTCTACTGCGGATGCTGAAAAACTCGGCATCTCAACAGGTGAAAGAGTCATAGTCTCATCTCGTCGGGGAAGTGTTGAAATGACAGTCGAAATTGATCCTAACCTTCCTTTAGGTCTCGCCTTCACAACCTTTCATTTCCCAGAGTTGGTAGATGTAAACCAATTGACAAATAGTGCTTACGACCTGAAATCAGGCACCGCCGAATTCAAAGCTGCAGCAATCCGTGTGGAGAAAATGATCGATGCCTGACATAAAGTTTGGTACTTCTCTACCCACTGACAGTGAGAAAAAAGCTGTAGATGAGACAATTGAGTCGCATGGACCGGTAACTCTAGAGATAACAGAGCGGCTTGTTTATGCTGGCCGGCAACGTACTCAAGAACGTCGACACCTTCTGTTACCAGCTCTTCATGCACTACAACATACTTCCGGTTGGATTAGCCCAGGTGGTCTGGATTACGTCTGTCGTGTCCTGGAAATTCCACCTGCTGAAGCTTATGGTGTGGCAACTTTCTACCATCTCTTCTCCTCCCAACCACCCAGCGGAGATCAAATACTCCATGTATGTAATGACATAGCGTGCAGCCTCAATGGGGCTAATGACCTGATTGATGCCTTGAAAAAAGAAGGACACGAAACTAAACCAAGTCCATGTTTAGGCCAGTGTGAGCGAGGACCAGCTGTGTTTGTTCAGCGAATAGCCTCACAAGATACTGTTGTGTTTGACGCTGATCTGAAACATATCGGTAAATTTTTAACTGAAAATTCAGAAAAAGAATCGATTAAGTTGCCGCAGGCTGGATCTGATAGTTTGCGTCTGCTTACTCGAGTTGGAGTCTTAGACCCAAATAGTCTTGAAGATTATCAGTCTCATGGAGGTTATGAGGCTCTCAAAAAAGCTCTTGAAATGGGAGATGAACAAATAATCGAAGAAGTTTCAAAGTCGGGTTTAAGAGGCAGAGGAGGAGCCGCTTTCCCAACAGGAGTCAAATGGAAAGCTGTAGCAGATGAAAAAGGCAGGGCGCATCATCTAGTTTGTAATGCTGATGAATCAGAACCAGGAACTTTTAAAGATCGAGTTCTGATGGAGAATGACCCTTTCGCTTTGATCGAATCAATGACTATAGCTGGTCTCGCCATAGGCGCAGAAAAAGGATGGATCTACATCCGGGGTGAATATCCAATCGCTAGACAACGTTTAACCGCAGCCATTGGGAAAACTAGAAAGTCTGGATTGCTAGGAGACAATATTTTAGGTTCCGGCAGAAAATTTGACATTGAAATTAGAAGCGGTGCAGGCGCTTATATTTGCGGTGAGGAAACGGCATTATTTAACTCAATAGAAGGATTTAGGGGGGAACCACGCAACAAACCACCTTTTCCTACCACAAATGGCCTGTTCAATGAACCAACAGCGGTTAACAATGTTGAGACCTTGGCAAATATTCCTCGGATAATTTTGAATGGTGGGGAAACTTTCGCTGCTGAAGGAACCGATCAGTCTTCAGGAACCAGACTTTTCTGCTTAAGTGGAAGAGTGGCGCTCCCCGGCCTATACGAATTTGAATTTGGTGCGACTCTAGGCGAAATATTGGATGCTGCAGGTGGTTTCTCGGGGCCTGGGACTCTCAAAGCAATTCTCCTTGGTGGAGCAGCAGGTAGTTTTGTAACTCCAGAATCAATTGATCTGCCTCTAACATTCGAAGATACTCGTGAGGCTGGGGTTGCTTTGGGTTCAGGGGTAATAATGGCTTTTAGCGATGAGGATGAATTGACAAAAACTGTTCTACGCATAGCTGAATTTTTCCGTGATGAATCATGCGGTCAATGTGTGCCTTGCAGGGTCGGAACAGTCAGACAGGAAGAACTACTAATCCGAATTGCTGATAAGAATCCAGTTGAGGCTGACATATCATTATTCGATGACTTAGCTTCCGTGATGTCTGATGCTTCGATTTGTGGTTTAGGTCATACTGCAGCATCGGCGATTCGGTCCGCTTTAAATCTAGGACTTTTGGAAACCCAATAATGAGCGAACCTGCAAAAAACCCTTCTGAAACACTTGTCGAGATCACCCTCAACGACAAAAAAATTTCAGCACCTGAAGGCTCAACAATTTTAGATGCCTGCAAGCAGGCCAATATTGATACCCCTACGCTTTGCTGGGCGGAGAATTTAACTCCGGTTAACGTATGCAGAGTTTGCGTAGTCGAAGTGGAAGGATCTAGAGCACTAGTCCCATCATGTTCCCGGCCAATAGAAGAAGGCATGGTGATCTCAACCGACTCTGAAAGGGTAAATACCAGCAGGCGGATGGTTTTGGAATTACTGGCTTCATCAGTTGAACTAGACAGGGCAGACAAGGAAATCCGTGGATGGATTACTTCTTACGGTTCGAACCCTGACCGTATGGGAAATTCAAGCGAAATTAAAACATCTAAACAACCAGTCAAAATTCAAGATGATCTTTACGTTCGAGACTATGAAAGATGCATTCTCTGTTACAAATGCGTTGAAGCATGCGGTGACGACGCTCAACACACTTTTGCGATAGCTACTGCAGGACGTGGTTTTGAAGCACGCATCTCAACCGAGTTTGATGCCGAGTTGCCAGATTCTGCTTGTGTTTACTGTGGTAATTGCATAGGGGTTTGCCCTACGGGTGCTCTGGTTTTTAAAACTGAACATGATATGCGGGAAGAAAATTCTTGGGATCCGGACAATCAAAAAGTTACTGAGACTATTTGCGGTTTTTGTGGAGTTGGTTGCAACTTAGAATTACATACTCAAGATGAAAAGATTGTCAAAGTGACATCGCCATCAGATCACTCTGTTACAGAAGGTCACCTGTGTATTAAAGGTCGATTCGGTTGGCAACATGCCCATCCAGAAAACTAAGAAAATGTGTCTTTCTCCAAGGAAATAACTATTCCACAACCCTCGCCATATTTTTTTGAAAATTGACCAAAAAAACTAACCAACATGTCTTGAATCCCATACTTTTTGCGGATCGCTTCTTCAATCAGTATGTATTCTTTTTCATCCGCATCAACTACGCTCGCTACACCCTCGCAACCTTGTGAATCGTTATTAAGCGCACCTCTAGAATTGCAAGGTTGAAGCTCAACGCTCGGGTTTCTAAGAATACGCTTGACTTTCCAAGTCTTTTTGCCAGTTGTGAAACAAACTCGACCGTCATCCAATAAAGCAATCCAAACCGGTGTTCTTTTACGATTTCCATCGTTTGTCCAAGTTGAAAGACTCACATAACGTTCATCTGAGATCAATTTAGAAATCCATATCTGGCATACCTGCGCCAGCTGCTCCACTTTCTTCTGGGGCATCAGCAATTACCGCTTCTGTGGTAAGAAAGAGTGCAGCTATCGATGCGGCATTTTGTAAAGCTGAACGAGTAACTTTCGCAGCATCAATAATTCCTGCAGCTATAAGATCCTCGTATTCGCCTGTAGCCGCATTAAGACCGTTTGGACCTTTTTGATCTTTAACTTTTTCAACTACTACTCCACCTTCCATGCCAGCATTGACAGCAATCTGAGTTAAAGGTGCCGCCAAGGACCGGCCTACGATGCTCGCTCCGGTTGCCTCGTCATGTTCCAGTTTTGAAGCAGCTTTTTCTACTGCAGTTTGTGCTCTTAGAAGAGTTACGCCTCCTCCAGCTACAACGCCCTCTTCAATTGCTGCTTTTGTAGTGCTAACAGCATCTTCAATACGATGCTTCTTTTCTTTTAGCTCTACCTCTGTAGCAGCACCTACTTTAAGGACAGCTACACCGCCGGAAAGTTTCGCTAGTCTTTCTTGCAATTTTTCTCGATCATAATCAGAATCTGTATTTTCTATCTCAGCTTTAATTTGAGCAATACGTCCCGCAATGGCATCTTGATCGCCTGCTCCTTCTACAAGAGTGGTTTCGTCTTTTGTGACCACTAATTTTCTAGCGGAACCTAACATGTCAATTGTTACTGAATCCACCTTCAGTCCTACTTCTTCAGAAATAACCTGCCCTCCAGTGAGTATTGCTATATCTTGAAGCATTGCTTTTCTTCGATCACCGAAACCAGGAGCTTTTACAGCAACTGAAGTGAAAGTTCCCCTGATCTTGTTAACAACTAGAGTTGCGAGTGCTTCACCATCTACATCTTCAGCGACAATCACCAAAGGTCTACCTGCCTGCATTACTTTTTCTAATGCAGGAACCAGATCTCTAACCGCGGAAATCTTTGAACCTACGAGTAGAAGATAAGGATCTTCTAAAACGGCTTCCATTCTTTCTGGGTCAGTCACAAAATAAGGCGAAATGTATCCCTTGTCGAAGCGCATTCCTTCCACAAGGTCCATCTCCAAACCAAACGTTTGCCCTTCTTCGACCGTTATAACTCCATCTTTCCCTACTTTGTCGATGGCTTCTGAAATCATTTCACCTATTTCAGAATCTGCAGCTGAGATTGACGCAACATTGGCAATCTGTTCCTTGTCGCTTGAAACATCTACCGAGTCGGAAAGAATAGCTTCAACAGCTGCTTCAACAGCCGCTTCAATTCCCCGTTTCAGAGACATAGGATTGGCTCCAGCAGCAACATTTCTTAGACCTTCACCGACCATGGACCAAGCAAGCACTGTGGCTGTAGTGGTTCCGTCACCAGCAACATCATCAGTTTTCTTAGCCACTTCTTTTACTAACTCCGCTCCGATTCTTTCATACGGGTCTTCTAGATCTATTTCTTTTGCTATTGATACACCGTCGTTTGTAATCGTTGGGGCTCCCCATTTTTTGTCTAAAACGACATTTCTTCCTTTAGGTCCCAAGGTGACACGTACAGCGTCTGCCAACTGGTTCATACCTTTTTCAAGCCCTCTGCGAGCCTGTTCATCAAAAACAATATTCTTAGCCATTAAGCAAGCCTTTCATCAAAGAATTGAAGCAGATTTCATGTTTTAAGTGCTCTGGCACTCTTCTACTTAGACTGCTAATCCAACCATGTTAAGGAGAAAAAACCAACCTTTTTGACTCCAAAACACCTAGAAAACCAAGTTTTTGAACATTTTTCAAAGAAAGCTGTTATCGGGATAACAGCTCTATACGTTCAGTTACCAGTTTCTCAATACACAGTTCTGTTTCTGAAAAAGCACGCTCTTCACCAAAAGTTTCTACTAGGGAAACACAGTCAACTTTTTCAGCTACTTCAGCACTAATTGCACCTGCAATTACAAAAACTGGAACTGAAGCTGCATCTGCATAACGACACACACCTGAAACAACTTTCCCTTCAAAAGATGTCTTATCCAGATGACCCTCACCTGTTATTACTATGTCAGATTCAAGAATCATTTCATCAAGACCAATTTCTTGAGCAATAAAATCAAACCCATCAACTAATTTGGCTCCAGCAACAAGTAGTCCTCCTGCAAGCCCTCCGGCCGCTCCACCTCCTGGTACATCTTCAACAGAAACTTTATAGTCCTCTTCATAAACCTGTACAAGCCGTTGCAAACGCCGGTTAAGAAACTTTACCTGCGTAGAAGTGGCTCCTTTCTGAGCAGCGAAAGATTCGGCTGAAGAAAGGAAGTCTGTTCGTACATCACATGCTGCTATAAGTTCAATACCTTTATAGCGAGCAAGTGAACCCATAGCTTTTAAAGCCCCGAGTCCTCCATCTGTGCTAGCGGAGCCACCAAGACCAACGATTATACGTTTAGCGCCTTGTTCCAGAGCACAGCGAATCAACTCGCCAGTACCTTTTGTCGTAGCTTCTAAGGGGTCATTAATTTCAGGCCCTCCTGCTAACGTGAGACCCGATACTCTAGCCACTTCAATTACTGCTGTTTTTTCAGCTAATCTCCATCCTGCGTCTACCGGTTCACCTGAAGGCCCCGTGACAGTCGTTGTGCGATTAGGGCCACCAAGAACTTCCAGAGTGCCTTCACCTCCATCTGCCATCGGAGCGCTTGTAGGAATCCCGCCGGATCTATCTACTGCTTTGTTGATTGCATCAGTAACTTGTAACGCTGTTAAAGAACCGCGAAACTTGTCTGGAGCGGCTAAAACCCGCACCTTTACGAACCGTAAATCTCTTTATCAGATCCCAGAAATACGATTACATCTGCGGTTGAAACTCTGTCAATACTTCCTTCAGGTACAGAAAGTCCATTAGTTGGAAAGGAAGTAAGCAAGTCAGGCATTATCCCAAGAATATCAGTCACACCTTTTGCATCAGGCGAAAATTCAGGTTTGAAGTAAACCCAGGACTTTTCGTCTTTGTTTCCGTTAGCGGGTGACAAAGTTGTATACCCATGAGGTTTGAGAAGGTTTGTAACTGCTCCCGCGGCTCCCCCTACACCAGAACCATTCAACACAAGAACCTTTACCGTACTTGGGGGTTTAGTTGGCAGTGGTGGTTGACTTGTTGTGGTTGTTGTTTCAACTACCGCAGCAGTAGTTGTTGAAATTTCCGGAACATCCAAAGGCGGCAAATCAGCAGGTTGTTCCTCTGTCATCTGTGCCGTCTGGTCGGGTGAGTCTGAAACATTTGAAGCGGTGTTCTGTGGGTTATCATCTAAACCTTTCCACAAGATTACGAGACCGATAACAACTGCTACAAAAATTAGTAGAAATGCTCTGGGGGCGGCAGATGCGTTACTGGGTGCTATACCCTTTCCCCCTAATGGTGATTGGATACTCATTGTCTGCCTTTTCTATCGATTGCATTCTGCTGACGACTAGGACTTTTTATAATCACCATTCTCTTCTCTCTTGAATCTAAACCTATACCAAATCATCCTCCGATAAAGGATCATAATCAAGTACCCCCCTGATAGTTTGCTAACTTAGCTCTAGATCAATTAATGCCCGAGTAGCTCAGTTGGCCAGAGCAGCCGCCTTGTAAGCGGCAGGTCATCGGTTCGAATCCGATCTCGGGCTCAAAAAAGCTAACGATGTCGTGACACTTCAAAAGCAGCGATAGCTGCTGCTGTAGATACGTTCAGTGAAGACAGAACCCCTTGGAGTGGTATGTGAACCAATTCATCACAGCGCTCTCTGGTTAATCTTGACAAACCGCGTCCTTCCGAACCCAAAATCAATGCAATTGGCTGATCTGCAATTTTTAGGTCATAAAGGGGTGTGGATCCTCCCGCATCTAGTCCCACTAACCAGATTCCTGACTCTCTTAAACGTCCAAGCGCAGCTGGTATACCACTTGCTGTAGCAATTCTAAGATGTTCAATAGCTCCTGCCGCAGTCTTAGTTACAGCTGGAGTTACTCTGGCCGAACGATGTCGTGGAAGTATCACCCCTGTAATACCTGCGCATTCAGCCGAACGTAAAATGGCTCCTAAATTCCCAGGGTCGGTAACTCCATCTACAACAAGTAAAAAAGGCTTTGGGTCGTTTACTTTCGACTCAATCAATTCCTCTATTTCATAATTTGGCAAAGGTGCCGCTAAAGCAACAACACCTTGCGGAGATTCCGTCTTAGCCATTGATTCAAAACGTCCTCGAGGAATTTCTTTTATTGGCACTTTTGCTTCATCAGCTAAATCAATGATGTCATCCAATATTGGTGCATCATCAAGATCTCCAGCTAAAAAAACCTCGCGGGTTTTACGATTCCCTGCGATTAGTAATTCTCGTACGGCTTGTCGACCTTCAACCTGATCTCCTGATAACACTTTTTGCTGAGACCTGTGATGTCGTATGGGAGTAGTCCCCCTCTGGCCTTTATTCCCTCTTGAATTACCTTTATAGTTACGTTTCTTATTCATGGTTTGGATATAAGAGCAACTACTAGACAAGCAGCCCCTTCCCCTTTTCCTATGAAACCCAAACCTTCCGATCTCCGACCTTTAACTGTGACAGGAGCGTTTAATATTTTCGATATTCGATCTTGAATACTATTTTTGTAAGGTGACAATTTAGGAACTTCTAGAATCACATTGCAATCTACATTGCATATCTCCCAGCCTTCTACGCTCAACGTTTCAACAACATTTTTAAGCAACTCCATGCTATTCGCATTTGAAAAAGAGGGATCTGTGTCAGGGAAACGTTGGCCTATATCGCCCAGACCAGCAGCCCCTAATAGAGCGTCAGCTATTGCATGAGCTAACAGGTCGGCATCACTATGGCCGTCTAAGCCTGGGCCAGGCAAGACTTCCCCTCCAATGATTAAAGGACGTTCAGAATCTTCGGAAAAAGGATGGACATCGAAACCTTGCCCTATTCTAAAAGTAGACATAACCATCCTCTCTAATTGGATTTTTTGGACATTAAAAACTGTTCAGCAATTAATAAATCTGTGCTAACTGTAATCTTTAAATTGTTTATATCTCCATCGACAAAATCAATTGTTCCACCTACTGATTCAACTAGTGCGGAATCGTCAGTAGCATCTTCACCACTTGAATAAGCTTCACGTAACAAAGATGCTTTGAATGCCTGTGGAGTCTGAACAGCAACCACTTCATCTCGATTTATCTGCTTGCCATTAACAGACCGCAATGAGTCAGCTATTGACACTACAGGTACTGCAGCTTCCGCTCCATCTTTGATTTTTCTGACAACCGATTCAAATAGCTCTTGAGAAGCAAGAGGCCTCGCGCCATCATGCACTATCACTATCTCGCAATCATGCGGCACTCTCTCTAATCCACATCTAACAGACTCGGATCTAGTTGCTCCCCCTTTTACTACTTGATGGACTTGGTTAACGCTTTTAAGGCAACTTTCCACTATTTCGATATCTTCCTCTACAGTTACGACGACTATCCCATCAGATACAGAAGAAGCAGAAATCGTAGAATGAAGTAAAACTGGCATTCCTGCAAGCTCTGCTAGCTGTTTCCTGCTCCCAAAACGGAATCCTTCACCTGCAGCTACTAAAATCGTCCAAGTTTTCATATACCGACCCTCTATAGCTGAAATAAAATTTAAACAAGTTCCTTGCTTCGTCTAAATAGTTTCTACGTATTAGCATGACCTGTGAAATGATAGATCGCACCCTTTTTGTTGAATCAATGCTTTTTGGCAAAATAACCGAAACAGAACTTGAAGTAATAGTAAAAGCCTCAGATAAAAAAAACTTGCTACGAGGAGATGTTTTATTTCGTGAAAACGATAAACCAAATTCTCTTTTTCTCGTAGAATCCGGTCGAATAGCCATAGTGAATAAATCATTTATAGGCAAAGAATCTGTTGTCGCCCTTATGGAAAATGGCGATCTTTTCGGCGAAATGGGCTTATTTGACAACAGGGGAAGGTCAGCGGAAGCTCGCGCGTTAGAAGAGTCATGTGTGATCGAAGTTCCCTTTGAGCCCATAAAAAAACTCTACGAAAAAGACCCATCCCAACTATGGGAAGTAGTAACAATGCTTGTCGACCGGTTAAGAAATATGGACGAAGTCTTAGCTGACTCTGTTTTTCTAGATGTGACTGGACGAACAGCAAAAAGACTTCTTGAAATTTCTGACAATGAAGATGAATTTTCGTTACCAGTAACTCAAGAAGAACTGGCCGGA
This sequence comes from Acidimicrobiales bacterium, assembly GCA_030748555.1. Classification (GTDB taxonomy): domain Bacteria; phylum Actinomycetota; class Acidimicrobiia; order Acidimicrobiales; family MedAcidi-G1; genus MedAcidi-G1. The sequence continues at coordinate 13,045 of JASMLT010000011.1, read as the reverse complement.
ATGGTCGGGGCATCGAGAGAAAGGGTTAATAAAGCAATAGCTTCGTTCATTAAACTCGGGTGGATTGAGCAATTCGACCGCACATACAGAATTACCGACCGCGAACAGCTTACGATACGGTCACGCTAACTGTCACCCAATATCCAATCTTTCGCCTTCATCCATGCATCTGCAGCATCTGATGGACGGTGGGCAGGTCTCGATGAATCGTGTGCAAACCCGTGGTCAGCTCCTTTGTAACTGACCACCGTGACTCCTGTTGAAGACAAAAGATCTACATCTTCTTTTGGGGTCCAAGTGTCCTCACTTCCTACAATCGCTAAAACAGAATCAGCGTTACCTTTCTGCAAACAAGAAATAGGCTCTGCCTGACTTTCTGATTTCCAAGCTTCTGGCACTCGAATCATTCCATAAAAAGAACAATGTTTAGAAAACCTCTGAGAAGAAACAGCTTTCAATGTGTACATGCCCCCCATGCAAAACCCCAAAATCGAAACCTGGTCGCTCTGAATCGCGTCTGCAGCTTCTATTGCGTCACCTGTCACTCGGGTATCTTCCAGTCTGGAAGCTGCTCCAAGTCTTTCTTCTACATTTAAATGCTCTAACCCTGGATAAAGCTCAAAAGAACAAACGTTTATATCCCAGTCTTCTGCTAAGCGCTTAACCATGTCGTAAAACAAAGGACGTAAGCCCATGACGTCCGGAATAACAACAAGACCTATTTCTCTTCTATTGGAAACAGATTTTTCGATTACTGCATTTGTACCTGACGGAAGTGTTATTTGCATCTATTGATCTTATTGGTACGAAAAAGAATTAGTTTATTTCCCAAATAGTTCAGCGAAACCTTCGATTTTTGGATGTGTGAAACCACTTGGGATCGACACCTGACTTTGCATCAAGACTGTTGACATTCCAAGACCTCGTGCGGCCTCTAAAGTCGCTATATCAGAATCCACAAGAAGCATATTTGAAAAAGAAACACCTGTTAGACGTCTTAGAGCTTCAAATATGGAGTTGCTCGGCTTTCTGACACCATATTCTCCACTAACAACCCAGTGTTGGATCTGGTCTTCAACGCCTAGCCGTTCACGCAATTGCTGAGACCACGATAAAACAGAGTTAGTGATGCAAGCGACTGGAATCCCACGCCGTTTCATTTGGTTCAGAAATGGTACTGCGTCAGGTCTAAGGCGAACAAGATTTAAATACTGAGCATCAATTTCATCTGGATTGCCTTGTAGTCCAACACTTTCCCAAAACTCTTCTGAACTTAATTGGCCTAAACTCGCCGACCTGTAACGATCAGCGATTTCTTCTGCATCAACTAATCCACCATTTTCTCTTACGAAAGGAACCAGCAATCCTTCTGGGTCAGCTCCTCCATCCCAAATAACTCCTTTCCCGCCGACTACAACAAGTTTTATGCTCGTATCAGTTTCTTGGTTCTGTTTTGTCGGAAAATTTTCGATAATCTCTGAAGTTTTTTTGCGTTTCTTTGGATTTTCAGAATTTCTTCCAATTCGCGGAACCGAAGTCATATTCCTAAAACCTCTAAAAATTAAAAACAATAAAGCAGCACCAAAGAAAACGTATGCAACTGTTCTCCACGCCTTCGGTTTTGGATAGTCAACTGTAGAGAAACTTGAAAAAGGTATTGAAGTTGGATCACCCAAAGGAACTGTCCATACGTTACGATTCAACTCATTTTCTTTAGTGCCTGGTAATGAGACTGAAAAATTCATTAAAAAGGAACCAGCAGGATCACAAATCTCGTCACATCCGGATAAAAAAGAAAGGTCCTCTAAACTTCTTCCAAAAAGATTCCCTCCCAATACTTCATCTAAAGCAGGATCAGAGAATAAAGCAAGCCCCTCTGAAAGATCGATCTTTCCCTCGATTGTCCATAGTTTCTTAGCAAATGACTTTTCACTCAAAAGGCTGATGTCAGAAAAAACTGAAGGTCCGGCAATCTCTTCTAAAACGTTGACCAAAGAATCTGCATCTGTGAAATTTTTTGACGCTGAAACAACTATTTTAGATTTTTCTTCAAGGTTCTCAGGCAAGGACACTTTCCAACCAGAAGAATCTAGATCTTCTGTTCGAAGCTGTTTTTCTATATCTCCTATTAGACGACTTGCCTCATCGTCTAGTTCAACCGAAACCTCCACAATTCCTGTGCCATCATCTTCAACATTTATAGATACTGAACTTTCAACTTTGCACGCAGCAACTAAAAATATGAAGGTAAACAGGAATAAAAATTTTTTCATATCAGATTTCAGATAATTTGCTAATTCTAAACGTTAGCAAATCAGCTAAATGGAACTCCTTGATGAAGTTAAAATAGCTGGCAAATTTCTATTCAACTACTTCAGCTACCATCTCCATGGTAGGTGGTTCAAATCCTGCAGTTGAACGGAAGACTACTTTCTTACCTTCATGGGTAGAATCATCAGCGTCCTCCTCTGGAACATCTTCTACATCCACGATTACGATCTCACCTGCTTTAAATTCTTTATGTAATATGCGTTCTGAAAGTGGATCTTCTATAAGTCTTTGAATAGCTCGTCTTAGAGGTCTGGCTCCTAATGTCGGATCGTAGCCATGTTCGGCTAAGTGGTGTTTAACCGCGTCAGTCAACTCCAAGCCCATTCCTTGCCCAGCTAATTGATTGGATAAGCGGCCGATCATCAAGTCAACAATTCTTGTTACTTCTTCCATGCTTAATTCATGGAAAACAATCGTTTCGTCAATTCGATTAAGAAACTCTGGGCGAAAATGAAGTTTTAAAGCATCTTGAACTTTTTCTTTCATCCGTTCATAGCTGACAGCTTCATCAGCTTTAGTGAAACCTAAATTAGCTTTACGTAAATCGGCTGTCCCTAAATTAGATGTCATTATCAATACAGTGTTTCGGAAATCAACTGATCGTCCTTGGGAATCTGTGAGTCTGCCTTCTTCAAGTATCTGTAACAGCGTGTTGAAAACATCAGGGTGGGCTTTTTCAACTTCATCAAAAAGAACTACAGAAAATGGTTTCCTCCTTACAGCTTCAGTGAGTTGACCTCCTTCGTCATACCCTACGTAGCCCGGAGGTGAACCTAAGAGTCTGCTCACTGTGTGCTTTTCCATGTATTCAGACATGTCAAGAGATATCAACGCCTGTTCATCACCAAAAAGAAACTCTGCCAACGTTTTAGCCAATTCCGTTTTGCCGACTCCTGAAGGGCCTAGAAAAACAAAAGAACCTGATGGCCGTTTCGGGTCTTTTAGACCTGCCCTAGTTCTTCTAATCGCTTGACTAACTGCATGGATAGCGTCTTCTTGACCAATTACTCGCTTATGAAGATCATCTTCCATATGAAGAAGTTTTTGAGTTTCTTCCTCAGTGAGTTTGTAAACAGGTATACCCGTCCATACAGATAGAACTTCCGCTATGCACTCTTCATCTACTTCGTCAAAGAGGTCTACGCCCGATGATTTAATCTCTTCTTCTCGTTCAGACTTGGTCGAGATTAGTTCTTTTTCACGGTCACGCAGGTTTCCGGCTTCCTCAAAATCTTGAGATTCGACAGCTGCTTTTTTACGCTGGACAACTTCAGCTAATTCGACTTCAAGTTCTCTTAAATCATCTGGGGTGTTCATACGCCTAAGACGAAGGCGGGAACCCGCCTCATCAATTAGGTCAATTGCTTTATCTGGAAGATGACGGTCAGAAATGTAACGATCAGCCAAATTAGCTGCTGCTATAAGAGCTTGATCGGTAATTGTGACTCGGTGATGTGACTCATACCGTTCTCTTAAACCCTTGAGTATCTCAATAGTGTGAGCAACATCAGGCTCATCAACAGTTATTGGTTGAAAACGTCGTTCTAAAGCAGCATCTTTTTCTATATGTTTTCTATATTCTTCCATAGTGGTTGCACCGATTGTCTGTAGCTCACCTCTAGCCAGCATGGGCTTTAAAATCGACGCTGCATCTATTGCCCCTTCTGCGGCACCCGCTCCAACCAAAGTATGAATTTCATCAATAAACAAGACAATGTCGCCTCTTGTCTTTATTTCTTTTAAGACTTTTTTGAGACGTTCTTCAAAATCACCTCTATATCGGCTTCCTGCCACTAGGGCACCCAAATCTAGAGTGTAGATTTGCTTCCCTTGAATTGTCTCTGGGACATCTCCTCCGGCAACCATTTGAGCGAGGCCTTCAACAATAGCTGTCTTACCTACACCGGGTTCTCCTACAAGTACAGGATTATTTTTTGTGCGACGTGAAAGAACCTGCATCACACGTTCCAATTCGCGCTTTCGACCAATTACTGGGTCTAACGTTTTTTCTGTTGCTGCTTGCGTTAGATTTCTTCCGAATTGGTCCAGGACAAGCGAACCGGACTGTGATTCCGTTCCTCTGCTGCCAGTAGTAGCTCCAGCCTTCTCGGAGGCCGCCCCCATTGGACCTCCTGATCCGGCATAACCCGAAAGGAGTTGGATCACTTGTTGACGAACCCTAGACAAATCTGCACCTAACTTAACCAATACTTGAGCTGCTACTCCTTCTCCTTCGCGGATCAAGCCCAAAAGTATATGCTCGGTGCCGATGTAGTTATGACCTAATTGGAGCGCTTCCCTTAAGGACAGTTCCAAAACTTTCTTCGCGCGCGGTGTGAAAGGTATGTGGCCACTTGGAGAACTTCCGCCTTGTCCAATTAGTTCCTCTACTTGACCACGCACCCCTTCAAGCGAAATCCCTAAGGATTCAAGTGCCTTTGCAGCCACTCCTTCTCCTTCATGGATAAGCCCAAGTAAAATATGCTCGGTTCCGATGTAATTATGATTTAGCCCACGCGCTTCTTCTTGCGCTAAAACCACCACACGACGAGCTCTGTCTGTGAACCGTTCAAACAACTGGTAATCTCCTAAAAATTAAACTAATTAATACTAATTGTACCTATCTCTGTAATGTACCAGCGATAAAGAAAACAGCTATTTTAAAGAACCTTTCTTTAACAGTTTCGAGATGGGGTAAAAATGTCGTATCCTCGGCACGTGGATGACGACTCCTACACGCTCCTCACCTTGCCAGGTATTAAAAGTGCCTTGGAAAGAGTGGAAGAAGAACTAAGAATCGCTGTTAAAGCTGAAGAGCCTCTTCTTACGAAACTTTCGCGCCATTTAATCGACGCGGGGGGTAAACGAATCAGACCAAGTCTTGCTATTGCGTCTTCTCAAATTCTTGAAGACAAGCCAGTTGCTCCAAGTCGAGAAGTGATTCTTGGTGGCGTAGCAGTAGAACTGGTTCATCAAGGTTCTCTTTATCACGATGATGTAATGGATGGTGCTAAAACTCGCAGGAACGTTAAAAGTGTAAACGAGGAATGGGGTAATCACGAAGCGATTCTTGGAGGCGACTACTTATTAGCAAGAGCCTCTGAAATCGCTGCTGGACTTGGAGCCGAAGTCGCGGGTTTGCTCGCCTCAACTATTGCCGCACTCTGTGAAGGTCAAATTCGTGAAGTCAATTCTGCATATGACATCACAAGAACTGAAGACGCATACATGTCTTCAATCTCAGGTAAAACCGGTGCGCTTCTTTCAGCTTCAGCAAAAGTTGGAGCAATTGTTTCTGTATATCCAGAAGAAGTGGTCAAAGCGGTAACAAAATTCGGGAATCTCTATGGAATTGCTTTCCAAATTGTTGACGACCTCTTGGATGTAATGGCGAGTGAAAAAGAGCTTGGTAAACCTTCAGGAAACGACATGCTAGAAGGTGTTTACACTCTCCCGGTTATTAGAGCCCTTAAAGGCCCGAATGGTGAAGCTTTAAAAGACCTATTAAGTAATCCCATAAGTGGTGATAAAAGAGATGAAGCCTTAATTCTTGTCAGATCAGATGAAGCCATAGTCTCGACGATAGAAACCGCTCTGGATTTCACACATGAAGCTCAACAGTCTTTAAAAGACCTTCCGAATAATCCAACGGCAGAAATCCTGAAATCTACTTGCACCATTCTTGCAAATCAGGTCAACCACTTTAGAAAATAATTATTCCTGCTCAGGTCTTAACGTGGGGAAAAGAATCACATCTCTAATTGCTTGGGTGTCGGTAAGGATCATGATTAGGCGATCTATTCCTATACCTAGTCCACCCGTTGGCGGTAACCCATATTCCAAAGCTCTTAAATAATCCTCATCAACTACCATCGCCTCTTCATCTCCAGCATCTCGACTCTTCTCCTGAGCAGCAAAGCGTGATCTCTGGTCATCCGGATCAACAACTTCGGAAAATGCATTGCATAACTCTCGACCAGCGACAATGGCTTCGAACCGCTCAACCAAGTCTGGACTGCTTCTGTGGGCTCTTGAGAGAGGTGATACTTCTTGAGGGTAGTCAGTTACAAATATTGGGCCCCATAGTTCTGGTTCAGTCGTCTTCTCATATAGTTCAAGAATCAACTTTCCAGATCCATAATGATCCTTAAATGGAACTGACAGATCTCCACAAAGCTTTCTCAATTCTTCTATTGGAGTCTGTAAATTAATGTTGGTTTGAATTTTTTCATTTAAAAGATCCAACATGCTGGATCTTTCCCACGGAGTTGAAAGATCTAATTCACGACCGTCATATTGAATTACTGTTGAACCGCAAATTTCCAAAGCAAGTTCGGAAACCAAGTCTTCCACTAGTCTCATGATGTCTTCATAGTCTGCATAAGCTTCATAGAGTTCAAGCATTGTGAATTCTGGGTTATGACGTGTGGAAATTCCTTCATTTCTAAAGACACGAGCCATTTCGAAAACTTTTTCGAATCCTCCTACGACCAGTCTCTTTAAATACAACTCAGGTGCAATTCGTAAAAATAAATCAATATCGAGAGCATTGTGGTGAGTTTCAAAAGGACGAGCTGCAGCTCCGCCTGGAATTGGATGAAAGACCGGAGTTTCTACTTCCATAAAATCTCGGTTCTCAAGCCAATTTCGAATTAACGAAATGATTCGGCTTCTAGTTCTGAATGTCTCACGAGACTCTTCTGTAACCCAAAGATCCACATATCTTTGTCTGTAACGAATATCGGTATCAGATATACCATGCCATTTATCAGGAAAAGAACGCTTTGCTTCAGCTAAAAGGACCCATGAATCAACACGAACAGAAATTTCACCCCTTTTTGTTTTAATTACTTCCCCAGTTACCCCCAGCCAGTCACCCAAATGCAAATTAGAAAAAATTTCGAAATCAGGAGTGTTTTTTTCGGAAGCGAACAACTGGATACGTTCAGTTGAGTCTTGCAAAACGCCAAAAACTATTTTTCCTTGATCTCGGCGCAACATCAATCTTCCGGCGACCGAAACCGTTTTTCCGCTACTACCCCCTTCAGTCAAATCTGAATGTTCGGACAGGAGTTGAGAAGCTGAATTTGTGACTTCAAAACGAAAAGGAATTTCTCTATCCATCATCACCCCTATTTAGATCGTATACAAGTCTCAGCCCATGCAAAGTTAAAAACGGTTCGACATGGTCAATTGATGTAGCTACTGGAGCAATCAAATGTGCTAAACCGCCAGTAGCGATCACTGTGCAATCATTTAATTCTTCTCGAAATCGTTCAACCATCCCATCTACTTGCGAAGCAAAACCATAAATAGCTCCTGATTGGAGGGATTCGACTGTGCTTTTACCAATAACGCTTCGTGGCTCAGTTAACTCGATAGCTCTCAAAGCAGCGGCTCGTTCGAAAAGAGCATCCAGACTTATCTCAATGCCAGGGGCTATCGCACCACCAAGAAATTCCCCCTCTGAAGAGATAACATCGAAATTATTTCCGGTTCCAAAATCAACAACTACAGATGGGCCACCATATAAATCGAAAGCTGCAACAGCATTTGCGATACGATCTGCACCGACCTCGCGAGGGTTGTCATATAGTATGGGCATTCCAGTACGAACTCCAGGTTCAATAACCACTGGTTCTAATTCCATATATCTACCAACCATCTCACGAAGACTTGCTAATACACGTGGAACACCTGAACAAATTGCGATTCCGTCAAACTCATCTTTATAACCAGAAGACCTAACCAGATCTCTAATGATTACTGCATGTTCATCGGAAGTTCGATCATCGTCGGTAGCAATTCTCCAAAAATCCAACAGGCCTGTGTCAGCCTCAGTAGCTGCTGCAGAACTCTCGTAGAGCCCTATAACCGTCTGAGTATTCCCTACATCAATGGTTAAGAGCATTCTTTTCCTCTCATAAATTCATAAATCGCTTTTCCAGTAGAAATTTAGTCTCACACAAAGATAAGACAAACCAATCAGCTAACACTCACTTTAAAAACTATTAGTCCTAATGGAGTGAAACAACTACCTGTTTTAAGGGTAGTCCCTCAAGAGGGTTCTAGCGGTCGACTTTTAACTTTAAGGAATAACAACACCAATATTGTCTATTAAACGAGCGGTTCCGAAATCGCATGCGATTAATATTCGAATCTGCTTACCAGAATCGTTTAATGAATCAAGTGGCGTAAAAGTTTCAGAATCGACAATTCCTACATAATCCAAATCGCCATTTGATTCGTTAACTACTATGGCGCTTATCAGTTTTTTCAAATTTTCGGAGTTTTTTTCTCCATCGGAAATCAACTCTGCTCCTGCAGTCAAAGCACGGTAAAGCACAGGGGCATCTACGCGTTGCTCTTCTGTCAAATAAACATTTCGGCTTGAAAGAGCTAATCCGTCGATTTGACGGACAGTTGGACATGCAACGATTTCAACAGGAAATCGACGACGTCTAACAAGGTCATTTACAACCATCATCTGTTGAAAGTCTTTTTCTCCAAAATACACACAAGCTTTACCAACGATTTCAAATAGTCGTGCAACAACTGTTGCAACGCCCTGAAAATGAGAGGGTCTGCTCTTCCCTTCAAGAATTTTTCCAATTTCACCAATCTCTTCTGGTTCCGGCATCCCCTTTGGATAAATCTCCTTTTGTGTCGGACAAAAAAGAAGATCAACTTTATGCTTTGAACAAGTCTCCTCATCTTTTTCTAAACTTGAAGGATAATCATCCAAATCCTCTTCATCGGAAAACTGGAGCGGATTTATAAAGATTGAGACAACGGTAGTTTTCCCCTGCCTGACTGAAGTATCAATCAGTGAAGTATGCCCTTCGTGGAGAGCGCCCATTGTGGGGACGAAACCTATTTCCTTTCCCAGATTTCGTCTTTCGTTTAAAAAATTTTGGAAATCCTTAACTGAGGTAACTATCTCCATGGAAACTATGAATTACTTTGACTTTCAATCTCTATAAGTTCAACTATCTCACGACCATCGCTTCCAATTTGCTTTTCTAGAAGTTGTTCAACAACTTCAATTGCTCGTGGCCCTGTTGGAACTAATTCACGCCATAAAAGGTACGCTGCAATCAGACCACAAATTTGGTCACCCAACTCTTCCCTATGTAACAACACCCTTGGATTGTCATCCAGTAGAGAATTCAGCCGGGTGAATAAAGCCGTCAATCTTGTAAGGCCCTCTTCTGCCCCTCCGAAAGGCATTTGAACCCAACGCACTCCTTGGCTTTCATAGGCCTTTATATTGTCGTCATTGGCAAGAAGTGATACAACCACATCAAAATTGTTTTGCCTAATCCAAATGACTTCTTCTTGTCGCCGAACACTTCTATGACTTTCACCAAAGCCTCCTGGCCTTTCACAGATAGCTAAAGAATCCTTGATCACCCAATAAAATTTCCTTGGCTCTATTCCCTGAGCCCACTTACCTCTCATCAACAAACCTCAACTTAATAGAAGAAAGATTTTGAAATTGTATTAAATAAAGTAACTGCATCAGATCGGAGGTTACTGGAGTAATAACTATAGAACGCGAGTTAATCCACTTTAATTTCTTCAAATTATTAGCTCTCTGAACCAGCTACCCAAATATCAGGCAAATTCCTGTAACGTTCAGCTACGTCTAATCCGTAACCAACTAGCCAGTCAGCTGGCACTTGAAAACCTGTGTATTTTATTGTGTCTTCTTCAAACTGAAAATCTTCTCTGACAAGAAGTGCACAAATCTCTAAACTCGCGGGGTTTCTAGCAAGAAGGTTCTTCCGTAAAAAATTGAGAGTTAAGCCACTATCAACTATGTCTTCAACTAAAAGAACATGCCTACCAGCTAAATCTAGATCAAGATCTTTAACGATTCGCACTACCCCCGAAGATGTAGTCGAATGACCGTATGAGGAAACAGCCATAAAGTCGAACTCAATTGGTAAATCAATAGATCTCGACAGGTCGCTCATAAAAACAAATGCCCCTTTTAGAACGCCTACCAAAAGAGGCGCTTCTTTGGAATAGTCTTGACTGATTTGCTTTCCTAATTCATCAACCTTCTCTGCAACTTGATCTGCTGTTATCAAAACATGTTGAGGGGTTGGAATATTGTCTGTTTTTTCTTCGCTCATTAATAATGACCCTATCTTCTAAATAATTAGATCTAAATTAGTCTGCTTCTTGCGAAATTTTTGTATTAACTGAAAATCTAACTTTTCCCTGAGACCTATCCACTCGAAAGCCACCAGGAATTTCTGTTCCTTTAATTTCTCCTCTTACGATCTGTAGAACTCTGTTAACTGAAGAAGAATCTGCCGGAGAACCAATTTTGCATGTTAACCATCCTTGAATCGCAAATTTAACCACGGGGTCAGGAGTACCATCCACCGACCGCACATCTGTTATGTCGAGATCTTTAATCAAGTCATCTAAAATACCAGAAGCTTCTCCAGCCAAATTTGCATGCCTGGTTAATAGTGGTACAGGATCCCGTCCAGCTACTTCAGCTAACAACGGAATCACCTCGTTGCGAACCCTGTTACGAGTAAATCTAGGATCCAAATTCATCGGGTCATTTACTGGATCTAATCTCTCTGAAAGACAAAGCTCCTTGGTCTCGCGGCGACGTAAATCTAATATAGGTCTTCTATGAGGCTCTCCGATCCCTGCAGTTCCTTGCACACCCGAACCTCTAAGTAAGTTCAAAATTACAGTTTCGGCTTGATCATCCGCTGTATGACCTGTGAGAACTTGTGATGGTAAAACCTTTCTTCTTGCATCACGCGCTCGGGCTTCTAAATTTGGGCCATCATTAACGAACGCTTCAATGCAATGCGCTTCAACACCTAAATCACTGGCTACCTCAAAAACCATTTTTCCTTCTTGACTAGAGGTTTCTCTAAGCCCATGGTCTACATGCCATGCAGTTACTTTTAACCCAGCGTTTACAGCTAGTAAAAGTAACGCCAACGAATCAGCTCCACCTGATACTGCGCAATCAACTTTGGTTCCGCTTGGTGGGAAGACGCAACGAGCTTGCAGCTCAGAAAGTAAATCACTGCCCATTTTTTAACTTCTTAATTCGAGAGATCCAAAGATTAGGATCCTTAATCTCCTCCAATTTTGGCAAGTTGTCAGGGTGCTCCCAGACTGAGTTCAAAAAATCGATTCCTTCCGATTCTTCAATAGTGTAAATAAATTCTTCACCTTGTTCGTATTGTGCCAATTTTGCCTCGATGCCAATAAGTTTCTGAAAAATCCTCGTAACTCCAGTGGCAGATTTTCTTCTTTGAGTAACTACTTTTTCAAATCTTTCTTGGTTCTTGACATGACCTTTCCCTGCTCGACTCATTATGACATCACCATGACCTTCAAGCAGAGTCATAAGAGCAGCTATGTCATTAATTGAATCCTTCTGATCTATCGACGTAAAAAAATTGGATATTTTGAATTCCGATAATCGAGGTGATTCGATACCTTTTGAGAGTTTAATTTGTGAATTATTTTTCTTTGTCGATTCATTCGTATCAAGTTGAACTTCCTGAAGAAGATTTTTTACCAATGACAAATAGTGTTCTCTCATCCATGGGACACCCGTGAATTGTGCTCTGTGGGTTAACTCATGAATAGCCAGCCATAAACGGAAACCGTTTGGATCAAAAGCGTAACGACGTTCTATCGCACAGATGTTAGGTCCAACGTAATAAACCAAATCTTGATCGTTTAAATCTTCATTATCTAAAACTAATAAATCGTATTGCCCTAAAACTCGTGTTGACATCCAACCTAAAACTGCTCCTATTTCTAAAGCTGCTATGCGTGAAGAAATCGAAGATCTATTTTTTTCATGATTTTCTGCCAAAATAGGTTTCAATAAACGTTTCAGAGAGGAAAAGTTCGCTCGAATCCATCCGCTTCTATCAACAACTTTTGCCCTTGCTTCACCCGAAAAAGATTTCAAACCTGTTGACGTTTCTACTAATTTTTCAGCACTTGAAGTAAAACTGCTAAAAGACTCATTCAGTCCTTTTAGATAACTGGCATCATTGAAAGGAGCCCTGTTAGCTATTTGGTTAGCTACCTTTTCAGCTAAAACCCAATCGACTGTCATGCCTTCTACAGAGCTAGCTTGATAACTCTCCACAGGAATCCCTGGAAGTTAGCGCTTGGGATAACGCGTAGAAGAGACTTTCCCTAAATAGCCGATCAAAGCAGCGATTAAAGAGACGACTCCAACCACTACTAAGGGAACTGCTAACCAATAGTGCCAAATTACTCCACCAATAATATTCATAGAACAAATCTTACGTTAATTGACAAAAAAGATGACATTTTTAATGAGCCCGCGCGGGGAATTGAACCCCGGACCTGTTCATTACGAATGAACCGCTCTGCCAACTGAGCTACACGGGCGCAAATGCAATATTAGTATCGACATTTAGACATGAGACAAAAAAGTATTTCTAAGCTCTTTCTAAAGGTGCCCATGACAATAAAAGCCGTTTTTCTCCTACAGAAGGAAAAGAAATTACCGCTTCTGATCTGTCCCCTTCTCCGCTCACACTTACTACTACGCCTGCTCCCCACGCTTTATGTGTAACATCGTCTCCAGGCTGCAAACCCAATAAATGAGCTTCTGAAGAATTCGAATTAATTTCAGGCTGGTTTGCCCCTTTCCCGAAAATCCGTCCCGATGGTTCTTCAG
>JASMLT010000010.1 GCA_030748555.1 Acidimicrobiales bacterium | reverse complement strand
AATATTCAGCATCCAAGACGGTCATGTAATTACTTACTGACGCTCCTCTGTTTTTGGCGTCCACAATCATTTGAATAACGAATCTTGAATCATTATCAACAATCAAATAGTCGGAATATTCGATTCCTCCGATCAAATTGTCGACTCTCACAGAAGGCTCGAGTCTTTTAATAGTTCTAGGTGATCGGTAGCGCGGTCTTTTAGTAGCAAACTGTCCAATACCCCAATACGCGTTGGCCCCAATGGAGGCGAACCACGGAGGGAAAGGAGAAGAGGAATCAAGAGCTGCAAGAAATCTCTTCTCAACTAATCTTGATGGGTAAGCACGAGCTAACCGGTTTCTTGAATGACATAGCTCCATAACGAGCTTCAATTCATAGCTTTCCAAGTACTTGAATCCACCCCACACCAAATTTGAAGATTCCTGACTTACTCCTGAAGCGAAATCATTCTTCTCGAATAGCCCAACATTCACGCCATGCGATCGCAACGCAAGAGCTGAAACAGCCCCATTGATACCGCCTCCGATGATAAGTGCATCGAAGTTTGTCTTCGAGATTTCTTCAATATTCGCAGAGCGTTCTTTTTCGATTTCCGCTGATATTAATTTCATACCTAATTGATTTCATCTCGTGGGAAAGCCTTGACAAACCTTCTGATTGCAACACTTTTGAACAAACCGGCGATTGCGTAGGGGTCATTTTCAATAAAATCCTTAACCTCGGAAATATCTTGCATATCCAGCACGATCAAAGAGCCACACATATTCCCTTGCTCGTCTAAAAGAGGTCCAGCAAAAACAAGTGGAGAGTTTGACAGGTATGCAAGATGGCTCTCTCGGGTGCTCATTCTAAGCTGAAGAGAATCTTCGTTATCTATCGCGTAAACAGCAAAAAGCATTTCTTACCTCCTCTGAGATCGTACACTTTGAATTGTCAAGAAAAGTTAGTTAATTCTTCCAGCATGTATATTCTTTTACTAAAAGGAAAACTATGGCTTCTATTGAATTATTGATTGGTGGATTGGATTTTGGTGAAGGGCCCCGCTGGCACAACGGCCTCCTTTGGTATTCGGACTTTTTTCAGCATCGTGTATACACAGTTTCACTTGATGGAAAACGTGAAGTCATATTGGATTTAGGTGATGAACAGCCATCTGGACTTGGCTGGCTTCCCAACGGAGACCTGCTTGTTGTTGGAATGTTAGGTCGCAGAATTTTACGCTATGACGGCATCGATTTAAGTGTGCACGCTGAGTTAGACGACATCGCTACTTGGCATTGCAACGATATGGTCGTTTCGAAAAGTGGAATAGCTTACGTTGGCAACTTCGGATATGACTATGGCTCGGGAACTCCTGCCGTCATGGCAAACCTTGCAGCAGTCTCTGAAGACGGAACTAAAACAGTGGCTGCGGAAGGACTCAATTTTCCGAATGGATCGGTAATAACAGAAGATCAACAAACTTTGATCGTTGGGGAGACTTTTTCCTGCCAATACTCGGCGTTTTCAATTCACCCGGACGGAACTTTAAGTGAAGGTAGGATTTGGGCAGAAATGCCAGGTCGTTTACCAGATGGCTGCACTCTTGATAGTGATAATGGAATATGGTTTGCTGATGCATTTTCCTCACAGGTTGTGCGAGTGATTGAAGGTGGCGAAATAACTGACGTAATTGACTTGCCTCAACGTACCTTTGCCTGCATGCTGGGAGGCAACGACGGTAAAACACTTTTTATCCTTACCGCTACAAGCGATCCTGAGACAGGGGTCGATCCTGGTGAAGGCGCTATCTACACCACTCAGGTTGAAATCCCTCACTCTGGAATGCCATAGTCCTACTCTGGGAATCTAATTAAAGGAATTACTCTTTCTGTTCGTTTCTGATAGTCGTTATACCATGCCCTATCTTCACAAAGTTGATCCCAAAGCAGATCACGCTCATCTCCTTCTAAAATTTCTGGGACGGAAATATACTCTGACTTCTGCGTTCTGATTTTTACTTCCCCATTAGAATTTTTATCTCTAAGATTTGCTAACCAATCAGGTTCTTTATCCGCTCCGGCGAACGAACCAACCACCACTCTGTGTCCATCTGCATCGCGCCAAATCGGAAGTGCACACTTATGCTTGTTGCCAGAGCGTCTACCTGTCGTAGTAAGGATTATGTGATGCATGCCGACCTGTTGCCACACATTGTCGTCATCACTCGCTTCTAATGCTTCCACGTGGGCATGTGAAATCTCGACTATTTGTGAGTGTGTTGGCGTGTCCCAAAATTGTTCAATTTTTTGATTCTCTATTTCCATATCAAATTCGCCTATCCTCTTCCTTCCAATATGGTTCCCTCAATGGTTGTTTTTGAATTTTGCCCGTTCCAGTCCGTGGCAATTCATCTAGAAAATCTATTGATTTCGGTGATTTATAACCCGCTAGATTTTCTCTGCAATATGCGATCAATTCTTTTGCCAAGGAGTCAAGATTTTCTTTATTTTCTCCCGGAACCACTATGGCTTTCACCTGTTCGCCAAATTCTTCGTCCGGGATGCCGATGACAGCCACATCTTTGACTTCGGGATGCCCACCGAGAACACCCTCAATTTCAGCAGGGTAAATATTAACCCCACCAGAAATTATCATGTCTATCTTTCTATCACTCAACCACAAATAGCCGTCCGCATCCAAAAAACCGATATCACCAAATGTGAAAACACCTGGTTCTAGATGTGCTGCTTCTGTTTTTTCGGGAGCATTATGGTACTCAAAATCTGTTCCCATTAAGTTTCTGAAATACAGGGTTCCCTCTTCTCCACTTTCGCAGCGCTTACCAGATTCATCGACGACTATCGCTTCGATAGTCTCAAGTGGTTTTCCTAAACTTCCACCTCTCTCTAGCCATTCTTGGGAACTTATGAGTGAAATTATCCCTCCTTCGGTGGCGCCATAGTATTCAGTTATCTTTTCTCCAAACCACTCGATCATTTGTGTTTTAACTTTTGGTGGACACGGTGCTGCACCATGTAAAACGGTTTCAAGAGAATCACCAGTGAAATTTTCCTTCTCCTCATCCGATAAGTCCAATAGCCGCTTGAATTGGGTGGGCACCAAGTGAACATTTGTTGCTTTGTGTTCTTCCATCATTAATAGCAAGCCTGCCGGGTCAAACTTGTGTTGCATGACAACTGAAGAACCAGCAATCATGGGCAGCCACGAGAACGCCCATTGGGCAGAATGATAGACAGGGCCACAAAGAGCTGTTACACCCGGCACTGGCAGCATGGCGGCAAATCCGGCAGCTACCAGCTGCATAACATCTGGAGTGACACCTGGGCCAGATTCAGTTAAACCGCTCCGAACCCCTTTTGGTCTTCCAGTAGTTCCGGATGTGTAGAACATTGGCCCCCCCAGAAGCTGACCGTCAGGCTCTTCGTCTGATTGAGCACTTAAAAAATCTTCATAATCAACAAAATTTGAATTAGGTTCACCACCCACCTGCAAAACCAAAGAAACGTTATTAGAGCGTGAATCCGTCAGGCTTTTTTTAACTTCTTCCTGAAACCGTTCATCGACCATTACTGCCTTGCAACCGGAATCTTCGAAAACATAAGCGAGTTCATCGGCCACCCAATGCCAATTGACCGGCACATATATAAGGCCAGCGTGAGCACAGGCAAAAGAGGTTTCGAACCATTCAATCCGGTTACCTGCGATTATTGCAACGGCATCACCTTGCTCTAAACCTGATTTTCTAAAACCATTGATAAGCGAGTTGACCCGCTTATCAAAATCTTTCCAAGTTATCGAACGATTATCATCAACTAAAGCAATCTCTTCGCCCTTAGTTTCTGCAAAGTCCTTCATTAAGATTGACATATAACTACCTTCCGTCCTAAACGAAACTATCCTCAATTGATCCACTTATTATGATCGGAGTTTTGCCCATAAATGTTTTTTTTATGGCAGGCTTAGAGTATGAGTCTTGATATTTCCAAAGATACAGAGTTGGAGTCAGCTAGTAAAACCTTTTCCACCTCAATGGTCATTTCAGGTATTAGGTGCACATTGACTTACGTAGTCTTCCCGTGGCTTTTACCTCTTGTGGGAGTCGCTGGCGGAATCACCGCGGGTTTGGGACTTCCCATTGGCCTGGTTGCAATTTTTTTCAATGTACTAAGTATCCGTAGATTCTGGAAAAGTAACCACAAACTAAAATGGCTAGTCGCAACTGTGAATTTTTGTGTAATTATCCTCCTTTCCATTCTCGTTGTGATGGATATTTCAGATCTCTCGTCATAAATGTTGGTGAACTAATTGTCAATTAGGAAAAAAGTTTTATCTAAAGCAAAAAAAGCAACTTTGACATTTCTGGGTTTCGTATGTGTAGCGATAGGAATTATCGGAATAGTGGTTCCAGGCCTTCCGACAACTGTTTTCATGATTGTCGCAGCTTGGTTATTTTCAATTTCAAATCCCCGGTTTGAACAATGGCTACTTGGCCTTCCGAAAATTGGTCCTGCTATTCAGAACTTCCGCAATGGGTTGGGCATGCCGCTAAAGGCAAAGATTTTCGCGGTTTCTTCCATCTTTATATTTACTGCTTTGGCGACATTCCTGTTAGTCACAAATCCATTGGTAAAGGCTTTGGTAATTTTGGTTGCTTTTTTAGGCATCTGGTACATAGTTGGCCGCGTCCCCACCCGCGAAAAAGTTATCGACGAAAACTAGAAGTCAATTTATTTCAATTGTTGAAAAATTCTGAATAATCAGGCCCTGCTCGTAAGGAGTGTCCACCATCAATGGTAAATGTTTGACCAGTAATCCAGCTTGATTCCGGCCCTATTAAAAACTTTACGAGAGCAGCAACATCTTCAGGTTCCCCAACTTTACCTAACGGTATGTTTTCAACATAACTTTTGAAAATCTCACTATCGCGTGGGATTACTTCCATCATTTCGGTCGCGATAAATCCTGGCCTTACTGCATTGAACCTGATTTTTTGA
Source organism: Acidimicrobiales bacterium (assembly GCA_030748555.1). Taxonomy (GTDB): domain Bacteria; phylum Actinomycetota; class Acidimicrobiia; order Acidimicrobiales; family MedAcidi-G1; genus MedAcidi-G1. The sequence goes on along the minus strand of JASMLT010000010.1, from coordinate 38,394 downwards.
CTTCCGTATTCATCAGCCGCATTCTTCATCATTGTTTCGATCCCTGCCTTCGAAACTGTGTACGCTCCAAAAAACCGGTGCGTCAAACTAGAAGCTATCGAGGACATCCCTATGAAAGATCCTCCACCGTTATTGGCAAGATAAGAAATGGAGTGTTTCACGCAATGCATGGTCCCCAAAATATTAAGCTTTAAAGTGTCCAAGTATTGCTCAGCGCTTAAGTCTTGGTAATTACCAAGACCAATAGCTCCACCAGCGTTCGCTACTACCCCAGCTAAATTCCCTGAAGGTCCAGCAGCCCTCGATAAACAATCTCTAACAGATTCTTCATCTGTTACATCACATGTCAGATACTCAACTGTGACACCAAGGGTGGAATGGATTTCTTCAGCTGTTTTTTCGAGCGTTTCGAGAGTCCTTCCACATATTACAATTTTTGCTCCCTCTGCTGCTAAAGATTCTGCACACGCACGTCCAATCCCTGTACCACCACCTGTAACTAGAACTCGCATTGAATCGAAATCCATTTTTCTCCTATGTGTACGATTTACATTAACAAACTCACATGGGATACTATATTCACTGACATACGGGGAGCTCGGACCGCCCGAGCTGAGAGGACTGAATCCGAATTCGGAGGGCAGTTGACCCGGGAACCTGATCTGGATAATGCCAGCGGAGGAATATGAGAAAATATCTAAGCATCCCAGCGATTACGGTACTATTTGCCATTTTTGCTTGTGGGAGTTCTCAACCGAGTACCGATCGAATCAATGAATCATCCGTGACCCTCATTACACATGATTCCTTTGCAGTCTCTGATGGGTTGTTTGAGACATTCACTTCCAAAACTGGTATCACTGTCGAACAGCTATCTTTAGGTGACACCGGGCAACTACTCTCAACTTCGATTTTGACCAAGAGTAATCCAATTGGCGACGTCATTTTCGGAATCGATAATACGTTCCTAGGCAGAGCTCTGGATGCTGAAATTTTCGTCCCTTACAAATCTCCGCTGCAATCTCAGATTATCAAAGAGTTGGACCACGAAAAATCTGACTATTTGACTCCAGTCGATTACGGTCATGTTTGTCTCAATTACTGGAAAAGTTCATTCAGTGACAATTTTCCACCACCAAAAAGTATCGATGACTTACTCAACCCGTTATACGCAAAGTTGTTAGTCGTCCAGAATCCCGAAACGTCATCGCCAGGTTTAGCTTTCCTGTTGGCAACCATTTCGCACTTTGGGAACAATTGGGAAAATTTTTGGAAAACTCTAGAGCAAAATGGTGTTTCTGTAACAAGTGATTGGGAAAGTTCATACTACGGGGACTTCATTGCAGGAGGCGGAGAAAAATCAATAGTTGTTTCTTATGCCTCTAGTCCGATAGCAGAACTTATCTATTCTAATCCTCCATCTCAAACCCCTCCGACCGGAATAATTGAAGACAGTTGTTTTAAACAAATTGAATACGCGGGGATTTTGAAGAACTCGCAAAATATACCTGAAGCTGAGGCTTTACTTGACTTTTTATTATCGCAGGACTTTCAAGAAGATATCCCCCTTAATATGTTTATGATGCCGGTTTTGGAGAAAGCCGTTCTGCCAGCCGCTTTTTCGACTTATCCAACAATCCCTAGTCATTTGAACTCCATAACTTCTGCCGAAATCGACGCCAATCGTAACAATTGGACTGAAATATGGACAGAAACGGTGCTTCGCTGAAATCTTCTCTACCTTTGAAGGCATGGGGAATTGCACTATTGCCTATTTCCTTCTTTTCGCTTTTATTTTTCCTACCGGTTTTCCATATTTTGAAAGAGGCTTTCGATTATTCTTTCAGTCCAATCCGTGAGATTTTCACCACTACAAGGTTTTGGTCTATTGCTTGGTTCACTCTTTGGCAAGCTTTTCTTTCAACTGTTTTTTCAATCGCTTTTGCTTTTCCAGTTATTTATCTATTTGCAAAATATGAATTTAAAGGAAGCAGGATCCTTAGATCCTTAGTAACAATTCCTTTTGTGCTGCCAACTGTTGTAGTAGGAAGTGCATTCACTGCTGTATTCACGAGGCTCAATCTAGATGGCGGTGCGCTCAACTTGCGGCATACCGTATGGGCCATTTTAATTGCACATACTTTTTTCAATGCCTCTATCGCAATCCGAATAATTTCTACTTTTTGGGAAGGTTTGAACGAAAACCCTGAAAATCAGTCTCGAATTCTTGGAGTCAGCAGACTAGGTACATTTTGTCAAATTACTCTCCCGCGTTTACGCCCTGCAATATTCTCTGCTGCAACTACGATATTTCTTTTCTGTCTTACGTCATTTGGGATAATTCTCATTCTTGGAGGTCCAAAAAACTCAACTATCGAAACAGAAATCTGGCGACAAGCTATATGGCGTGGTGATATAAGCACAGCAAGTGTTTTTGCTCTACTCCAATTGCTTTTTGTAATTTTATTGTCGTCGATCCTTATACAAGCCGAGAAAAAGACAACTTCTGATGAGAACCTCGCTAACAAGATCAAAAGAAAACCACGGAAAAGAACTATAGTTTTCCATTTCACTTACCTTTTTTCTTTATTTGGTTTACCTATTTTCATTCTTCTTGAACGATCTCTAAACCATGGCAACTCAAATATTTTTGCTTTTTTCACAGGATTAACAAAACAAACAAATGTCATCCCTATAACTCCAATTTCTTCCTTATGGAACTCGCTGCACTTCGCCCTGCTAGCAGCACTCATAGCAGTTCTCATTGGAATACTTACCTCCATCGTTGTAGTTCGCGGGAGTAAAATACTTTCAACTTTTTTAAATGTGTCAGCATCAATTCCTCTGGGAGTCTCCGCGGTAACAATAGGGTTTGGTATTTTTCTTGCTTTCAATGGACCTTTAGCGGATTTACGATCCTCCCAGTGGATGATACCGATTCTGCATGCACTTCTAGGTGTCCCATTTGTTGTCAGGAGTGTTGTCCCTTCAATGCGCCGCATTCCAACATTGTTCTATGAGAACTCGAAACTTCTCGGCGTAAACCCTCTTAAGAGTTGGTTTAATATTGATTTCAAACTGTCTTACCGTTCATTTTTAGTCGGGGGCGGGTTTTCCTTTGCTATCTCGTTAGGGGAATTCGGAGCAACTTCATTTCTGCCAAGGAACCCCGACACTCTTACCGCCCCGCTGGTAATTTACAGGCTTTTAAGTACGCCAGGGGAAGAACTACGCGGTCAGGCAATGGCACTTTCTGTGATCTTGGCAGGTATTACATCACTCAGCATCTTCCTCATAGAACTAGCACGAAAATCAGATTGAGAAGAATATTAACCCTCGGAGAGGCCCTTAATCAAAGCTAGTTGTCTACTTTGTGCCACAAGGGTGCCTTCGCTGTCCCAAAGACAACCCGTCTCAACCATAGTGCCGTTTTGCAAGTCGTCAGTGAAAAAATGACCCATTATCCAACCTTCTACGGGAATGCATCGCACTTGCACAGTTAACTCAACTGTCGGCACCCATCCGACTCGCCCAAGTTTCGCAAATATTGACGGCGGAAAGGCATCAGAGAAAAGTGCTAATGCTAGTGAATCAACGGGGGAAGAGTCACAAAATTTAATCCAACCGTACAGATCCGACCTTTCTGAATCCTGCTCCAATTCAGCGATTCTTACATCCACTCTTTGTTGAATTGGTAATTTTATACCCTGGTTTTCAGCTGATCTCTTCTGACATGCATCTGGAGGAGGTATTTGAGGTGGCTCTTTTTGAATTTCTTCAAAAGAATCCCTTTTAGCAGTCAAGTCACCAAACGCTGCTAGCACTTGCAAGGACAGTTTGCCATTCTGTGTGAGTGATCCGCTGCTAGTTGAGATGCTGCTTCCCTTGCGAAGGAGTATTGAATCAATTTTTGCTTCCTCATGTGTGGATCCAGGCCGCAAGTAGTGTGCATTTGCCGAAAGTAAATTTTCAGATCCTGCTTGCTCTTGCATTGCCCTTAAAACAACTGACAACAAATAACCACCATTTGGGGTATCGCCGATATTCCAGTTTTCATTCAATTTTCCCGTCCAAGAATCTTCGTTTTCTCTTTCGAAAGTTGTTTCATTTACAAACTGTGAAATCATTTTATTAACACTCAACCATCATTTAAACGACTACTCTTAACGCTTCATTTTCAATACGTAATGACATATTTGCGAATTTGCCGATCCTTTGTCCATCGATTTCAACTTTCATCTTTTGATCGAATGAAAATTGTATAGATTCGACTCTTTCGTACGTAATCCCAGGATGAGGGACATGAGAACCTGCTGAAATTCGTTTCAGAGCCTTAATGGTCTGCATCGCAGATAATTCAACTTTCAGTATGTCGAATTTCCCATCCCCTGGATGGGCTTTCGGTGCGGGATTACTTTTTCCATAATGTGCAGCATTTGAAACGAAAACCTTGTTTCCAAAAAACTTGTTGCCGATGAGCATGTGAGCACAGAACCAGTAGATTTTTCCATCAAGCAAAACACAACCAAGATCTACATTCACGGTAATAGCGTTTTCGTTATATAGTCGATTCTCCTCATGACGTCCCCCAAGAGTGCGCCACAAATCTCCACCCAACAAGCCGAAGACAGGCAAACTCACCCCAGCTCTTTTGTGGCTAATGACTTTCTCTAATAGCTCTTTGTTGCTATACACAATCACACCATCGCTGGGTAGCGGAGCTGGAAATCCCCAACTTTGACCTTTTTTTAGGCTCATCTACGAACTTTCTCCTTGTAGGAGTTCTGATTCAAATTCTCCACTTAAGGAAACAACACCTCGCTCCATTGATCCAATCGCCTGTCTAGCCAGTTCTGATGTCTCAGGGCTTGAAACATTAGAAATTTGATGCAGTAAATCAATTGAGAGCCTCACGTTTCTTACAAACTCTCCTCCCGTGAACTCTCTCGTTAAAACTTCACTTAAAGTCCTACCGGATACCCAATCAAATACAACTTTAGCGAACCCTGCATCAGGAGAGGTGACTGGTTCAAGCCCGTATCCAGTTTCTATTCTTTCAATTTCAGCACTTAACAATATCAAGTCGTCGATCCGGCTATTTGTATAACGTTCTCCATTTCGCCTTTTCCCTGCCTTTGAATCATGCCGCCTATTTCTGAAAATCAAGCACGAAACAAGAGCAGCCAATTCTGCGGGTTCTAATCCTTCAAAGATCCCATCAGAGATAGCACGTGTGACTAACAGGTCAGATTCATTAAAGATCTTTTTTAACGGCATACCCTCCTCAGTTAAACTCCAACCATCAGCTAACCCAGTTGCTTCTAATACATTTCTACGAAGTGCTACTTCTTCGAGGAGTCCAGAATTTATGTTTCTGGTATTTCTGACCCATTGGAATTGTGCGAAGGAATTCGCTAACAATTCTGCAGCTTCCACTTCAGTGCGAGTCGATAGCAGGTTTGCCAACATGTTATAAGTCGGCGTAAAAGCAGAAGTCAGGGCAAATTCTTTGCTCATGACCAGATCCGCAACTTCACTAAAAGGCACAAATGGAGACCAGCACGTAAAGCTGTGCCCTTCGTCATCTATTCCTCGCCTCCCTGCTCTACCGGTCAATTGTGTGAATTGACTCGGTTTGAGCAGGTCATGACTTTCACCATTGAATTTGGTTAACTTTTCTAGGACTACTGATTTTGCAGGCAGATTCACTCCGACAGCTAGGGTTTCTGTAGCAAATACCAATTTGAGTAAACCCAAAGAAAATAATTCTTCAATCGTTTGTTTAAACACTGGTAGTAGTCCAGCATGATGAGAAGCGAAACCTTTTTCAATACCCTCCAAAAGAGAATCAACGCTTAAAACTTTCTTTTCCTCTGCCGTGAGTGAACGAAACTTTTCTTCAGCATAAGCTCTGGCTTTATTCCCTTCATCTTTATTGTTGAGTGACCCGACGTATCGAACCATTAAATCCCTAGCTTCATCACATCCCTTTCTGCTGAAGATGAAAAAAATCGACGGCAGCATTCCCAACTTATTCAACTCGGCCACAATCTCACTTCTACGCGGAACCGTCCAAAGTTTAGAATGTCGCCTTTCTCTCCCCTTATACATATTCTTAAACATTTGCCCTTTAGTATTGGGTTTCCCATTTTTCAGTATTTCAATGTTGGTTAATTGAAAATTTTTCCGCTTTTCAGAAGCTAGAAAATGACTCTTTAAAGGGACAGGGCGGACATCGCGGCTTATTTGGTCGATATCCCCCCTAACTGAACGTATCCAATCGGTAAGTTCGTCCGCATTTGACACCGTTGCCGATAGAGCAACAAGTAGGACTCTTCTTGGTAACGTCAAAATAATCTCTTCCCAGACAGCTCCGCGATATGGGTCTTCCAAGAAGTGAATCTCATCGAGAACCACACAGTAAAGATCTTCGGGAACTCCTTTTGTTGTGTAAAGCATGTTCCGTAAAACCTCAGTAGTCATTACAAGAATTTTTGAATCGTTCCTTATTGAATGATCTCCCGTTACGAGACCTACATTTTCTTCGCCGAACTGATACGAGAAATCACGGAATTTTTGATTACATAAAGCTTTTATCGGCGCGGTGTAGTAAAGGCATTTAGATTCTTCAAGGGCTTTTCCGATTGCGTACTCTGCTACGAGAGTCTTCCCGCTAGAAGTTGGAGCTGTTATCAAAACTGAATTTTCAGCATCCAACGATTCGAATGCCTTTTTTTGAAATTGATCTAACTTGTATGGGAAATTTGTTTTCACGCCTTTGTCAACGTTCTGCGATTCCGTAAAGAACCTACAAGTATTGCTATCTCATAAAATAGCAACATGGGAAGAGAAAGTATTAATAGTGTAAAAGGGTCTCCGCTCGGGGTTAAAACAGCAACCAGTGCAACGATTCCCACAATTGCATATCTACGACTCTTTCGTAAAGCAGCCGGTGTCAACACACCGAGCAACTGTAAAAATATCAAAAATAACGGAAATTCAAATCCAATACCAAAAGCGACAACCATCTTTATAACGAAACCGATGTACTTAGCAGGTGAAAATACACTGACGAGATCAGGTCCTCCGATTTCTACTAAAAAATCCAAAGCCCGTGGGATGCTCCAATAAGCGAGAAATGAACCCATAACGAACAAAAGTAGACCTGAGAGCACAAAAGGTATCGCCCATTTTTTCTCTTTTGAGAGTAGACCTGGTGCAATAAAACGCCATGCTTGCCAAAGCAGCATAGGAATTGAAAGAATGACCCCTCCGTATCCTGCAACTGTCAATCTTACCCCAAATGGTTCTAGGGGGTCAGTCACTAATAACTCACAACCACTTCCGAAAATACGCTCAGGATTTGAATCGTCTCGTATTTGACAATACGGCTCTAATAACAACTCGAGAATCATGTCGTACAAGAACCAGCATGCTATCCCTCCCACGCAAACCGAAAGAAAAGAAATCAGCAACCTCTTCCTCAACTCTTGCAGGTGACCCAGTAAAGGCATTCGATCTTTTTCTACAGTTGCCACTTAGGTGCTCTGGTTCTCTGAATCGTGGTTATTCGGTGTCTCTTGAGACAATAAAGCACCTTCAGCTCTCGCTTTTATTTCAATATCAGGATCCTCTACAGCGCTCCGAAGTTCCTCTTGAAAACTTCTACTCATTCTTTTTGCTTCTTTTAAAAAATTTCCAATTTTTCTAGCAAATTCTGGAAGTCGTTCAGGGCCAAGCACTAAGAGGCCAAGCACCAGAATAACTAGAACTTCTCCGCTACCGATATTTCCCATATTGTGATCCTACATAATAAGGTTCAAATGGATGACATAGATGACCCTTTAAGGCATGCTTACTGTATGGAGGCATTAAATAGAATCGAACCAACTCCATTTCTTTTCGCTCATCGGGGCGGAAAGGCTGATGCTCCCGAAAATACGATCGAGGCATTTAAGAAAGCTCTTTCGAATGGATCTAATGGACTGGAAAGTGATGTGCAGGTCACCAAATGCGGCCACGTTGTCCTCCATCACGATCATCACTTTGGCTCACTTTTCAAGCGTAAAGCAATCAACAGGTGCGAACTAGATTCTCTTCCGTCCAGCATCCCATCGCTGCAGTCTTTCTTTTCAAAAATTGTCGGGGAATACGATTTTTCTATCGATATAAAAAACCCGAGAGCAGTAAAAAAGGTTCTAGAGGTTTCAAAAGAATTTTCGTTCCCGCTCGAAAACCTATGGCTGTGTCATCCAAGCCTCGAAAAGCTGTCGTTATGGCGTAATTTGGATTCGACAGTGAGGCTTGTAAATTCAACAACAATTGAACACCTGAAAGAAGGACCTGAAAGAAGGATCGCTACTCTAAGTCAGATTGGCGTCGACGCTTTTAACATGCATTTTTCTGAATGGAATGAAGCGCTTGTGTCACTATGTCATCGATTTAAAATTAGAAGTTTCGCTTGGGACGCTCAGGAAGAGAGGCAAATTCACTGGCTTTTCAGTATCGGAATCGACGGAGTCTTCAGCGACCATGTGAAAAGAATGACTAGCGCTTGGGAGAGGTATAAAAACTTAGGAGAGTATGAAAAATAGAGATTAAAGCCTCTTCATATCGCCAAGGGGCCAAATACGGATAAATGCTCTTCCTTCAATATCTTCTATAGGAACTGGTCCGAAAAATCTACTGTCGCGCGAGTTGCTTCTATTGTCACCCATTACAAAAACATGATCTCCAGGAACTCTGCAACCGGAAATTTCTTCTGGCCGATTCACACAATTAATGGGTGTAGCAAATGGATTGATTTCAATCTGCAAGGGGAGGTAGGGTTCGAGTAGCAAACCACCATTGATTTCTATTTTTCCATCTCCGACGGTTACAAATTCTCCAGGCAATCCGATTACGCGCTTTATCAAATCGTCTTCCCCTCCGTTTTCTTCCTGTGCCGAGAAGACCACCAAGTCCCCTCTATTAACGGAGTGAAGATTGTAACTCAGCTTATTTACCAATATTCGATCACCCTCAAGGAGTGTGGGGTTCATGGACGGTGATGGGATATAGTACGCCTGAAAAAGGAAAGCTTTTATTAATAAAGCTAGACCGACCGCTCCTACTAAAACTACCGCCCACTCCACTACTGAGTTTCTAGTTCTCTTAACTACTGAGGGGAAAAAATCGTCATTCTTAGAAATTTTTGAACCCTTCTCACGCGGCAATGGAGTCACTGCTTGCTTGCCTTCAATGTCTTCTAGAGTCACGATTGATCCACGGAAAGAGTCCTCTTCGTGTTCTTGAATTTCTTCTACGAGGATTTCACCAAGATTTTTGTCTTCTGGTGGTGAATTTTCATTAATAAGAAAGTCTTCCATTTCGAAAGTTTCTTCGGACCGGTTTCTAGCACGCTCCAAAATTTCTTCTGCCCACTTTTCAGTTTCAGCGAAACTTTTATTCGATTCTTCGTTATTATTTTCACCGTCCACATGGATAACTTAGTCGCGTTCACAAAGCAGGTGTGGCCGTTATGCGTTATATCTTTTTAATATTTCGTTAGCCGCTTCTGACCGAATGTTTCCGTCTATCCCTTCCGGAACTTTTTGAATTTCAGCATTTTCTCCCAAAACCACCAATAAATGTTTAAACCACGCTTCCGACGCAACCGGGCATACTAGTCTCACTTTTTCACCTGGAATTTCTTCAACTTCTATATTCGGGAAACCATCAATAAGTGGTTTGTCTCGAACTGGGATTTCAATGATCGCATTTGGAAATTCAGCTAAATCAAAGAAGTCTTTACTGGGTGAATCGCCACCTGAATGTGTTTCCCTCATCTCATCTAGGGTTTTGAAATCTTTGATCCTGTCTACGCGAAAAGTCTTCTTTGCAGATGAGTTTTTACAATAGGCATCAACGTACCAGTTGCCCCCTATGGTGAAGATTTTTTCAGGTTCTATTTTGCGTGTAGAAAGCTCATTTCGAGAGCCGACTAAATATTCAATTTGGATAACAGTTTTGTCCTGAATGGAGTTCCGCACCCCAAGGAGGTGTTTTGTCGGTGTTGCCAACTTTATTTCTACAATATTTTCCATTCCATCTTCGAAAGTTGACAATTTCGTTACAGCTCTCTCTAAAGGTCCCAACTCTTCTTCTATGCCACCTGTTAGTGACTCGCTAAATTCAATAAGAGATTCCCCAGCTGCACGTAATGATGTCAACTCTTTTTTATTTAATTTCATTGGCTGTCTGAACCAATCTGCGTAACGAACCCATACTCTTTCTTCAGTGATGAAGACTTCAATCAAACAGTCTGGTGTAAATGGGTAAACACCAACAAAAAAAACTACATTTTCAAGATCTTCAATCAACTCTTTCTGTGGGTAATCGAACCTTGACGCCACTTCTTCTATGTAAGGACCTTTTTGACTTTCAATCCAAGGTATTACTGACAATAAGCGTTTGATTCTTTCCAATGAAGTCATCTTGCTCATTGCATCGACTCCAGCCAATCGGTTATCGCTTTGCGAGATTCAGGGGGTTTCATTACTTCAGCTGAGCCGAGAAAGGATAATATGAAAGAGCGAAAAATTTTCCAGTCACGCACTACTTCATGCAGGATTATAGATCCGTCAGACAATTCGTCGTAAACAGCTCTCTCACCTACCGTTTCCAAAGCCCATGCCGCATGGCTTTTATCGATTTTCAGTTCAACTGATTTTTCTTCCTCCCCGAATCGCCAAGGTGGCTCTTGTGTTATTTCTGAAGCTTCTGGATGCGTTTCGAATTTTTCATTGGTTAATTCAATTTGTCCTTCAATACGGTCTAACCGAAAATGTCTAATAGCTTGACGGTCTTTGTCATAAGCGATTAAATACCAGTTGCTACCTGAAAAAACTAGTCGGATTGGATTAACTTCGCGTTTGTCATTCTTATAACTAAACAAGATGGCTAGACGTTCAATTAGGGCGTGCATGCAAGTATCGATAAGTTTTTCTCTTGGTATTTCACCCATTGCAGGTGCTTTATCCCGCAAGACACCTCCCATTTTGTGAAAGGGTGAATCAATATCATCGCCTTGTAAATGAATTAAATTTGACGCCAAATGTAACGCTGCTATCTCTTCAGCATCTAATACTGGGTGATTCGCTTCATAGTCGCTTCGTCGTATTAGGTAACCTTTTAAAGGTGGATCAGTGCCTGGAACTTCTTCCATAGAAATAGGGAGGCCTAGAGCTCTCAATTCGTCTTTGTCACGTTCAAAAGTTCGCCTGAAAGACTCATCGTTTTCTGCATACGCTCCCGGTATCTTCTCGCGTATCTGATGTCTGCTCAGTGGCCTTTCTGTCGCTAATAGAGCAGAAATTAGATTTAATAGTCTTTCGATTTTCTTCACTGAAACATGTTAGACCGTTACGGTCCTATAGGGAATCAATAAGCTTTTGGACTCTTTCGTCCTCAAAGCGAAACGGATCCTTGCATAGAACAGTTCTTTGAGCTTGGTCGTTTAGTTTTAGGTGAACCCAGTCCACCGTGTAGTCCCGTTTCTTCTCTTTAGCGCGTCGGATAAATTCACCTCGTAGTCTTGCGCGAGTTGTCGCAGGGGGTTCCTCGACAGAGTGTCTGATTTCTTCTTCATCTAAAATGCTCTTAGTTAAACCTTTTCTATCCATGTGATAAAACAAGCTTCTATGTGTGTTGATGTCATGGTATTGAAGATCAAGTAGAGCTACTCGTGAATCGGCAAGCGAAAGATTATTGCGCGTTCGGTACTTTTCCACCAAATGGTATTTTGCAACCCAGTCACATTCAGCGGATAAGGAAAGCGGATCATCCTCTAAACGGTCCAGACAATGTTCCCACATTTTCATAACCTCTTGCTCTTCATCGTTTAATTCCCTCATCTCAGAAAAACGATGAGCTTTTCCTAAAAATTCCTTTTGCATTTCAAGAGCTGACATTTCACGTCCGTTAGTTAACCGTACTTTTCTTCTGCAAGTAAGATCGTGGCTGATTTGTCGAATCGCGCTTATTGGATTCTCTAAGGTCATATCGCGAAAAATCATGTTCGGCTCTTCCAACATTCGTAAAAGCAATCCACATGCCCCAACTTTTAAAAAGGATGCGTATTCACTCATATTTGAATCCCCCACTATTACGTGCAGACGCCGAAATCTCTCCGCGTCAGCATGAGGTTCATCTCGTGAATTAATAATCGGTCGCGACCTTGTAGTCGCGCTTGAAACTCCCTCCCAAATATGTTCTGCCCTTTGACTTAAACAATACATAGCCCCGTTTCCGCTTTGTAAAATTTTTCCGGCACCTGCATATATCTGTCGACTTATCAAGAAAGGAATTAGAACTTCAGAGTATTGAAGCGATTCATCACGCCGATTTGTTAAATAATTCTCATGACACCCATAAGAATTACCAGCAGAGTCTGTGTTGTTTTTAAAAAGGTATATCTTCCCCTCAACACCTTCTTCGTTTAAACGATTTTCTGCACTCTTTGAAAGTTGTTCTAATATTCGCTCGCCGGCTTTTTCGTATGCGATTACAGACCGAACGGAATCACATTCGGGCGTAGCATATTCAGGATGAGAACCAACATCCAAGTAAAGGCGAGCTCCGTTTTGCAGGAAGACATTTGAACTTCTACCCCAAGAAACAACTCTTCTAAATAAGTATCGGGCTACTTCATCTGGGCTTAAGCGTCTTTGACCATCAACTGTACAAGTAACTCCGTACTCGCTTTCGATCCCATATATTCGTCTCTGCATTTGTTTGTGAGACTAAGCGGGCTTTAGGCAAGAAGCCCGTTTAACTCTTCACCTTCTATCCGAGAAAAAGCTCTCCTACCATTCCCGCGCGAAAGGAGAGCCACTTCCAATTCATCTGCGGAGAAACTTTTTTCTGGCCCGGATAATGCACGGGTAGTTAACTTAATGCTCTCTTTCAACGAGGAACCTGGTTCCCAATTCTCCTGAACTCGATCCCTTATAACTTCAGCCTCTCCACCTATCACCACGAAGGAAGAAGTATCCATAACCGTCCCGTCATAAAGTAAATGAAAAAGTTGATCATCTTCTGCAGAATCGCCGATTTCTGCAACAATCATTTCGACCTCTAGTGGTTTCATCTCGTGAGTGAAATACTGGCCCAATATCTGCGCGTATTGATTGGCCAACCAACGCGCATCTACATCATCACGACTGAAGGAATAACCTTTTAGATCGGCATGTCGTATTCCTGCTATTCGTAATTGATCAAATTCACTGTATTTTCCGACTCCCATGAAGCCGATTTTGTCATATATCTCACCAGCTTTTCGCAGAGTTTTGGAGGGGTTTTCCGCACACAATAAAACTCCCTCAGAATATGTGCAAGCGACTGCGGCTCTTCCTCGCGAAATTCCTTTCCGCGCATAATCAGCGCGATCTTTCATAAGTTGCTCAGGTGAGACATACATTGGCATAGTCATAGCTACGAGTTTCCTCTTTGTGAAATATTCTGAACTATCGTTTCAGTGCGACCCTCTAGTTCATCATCGGATATGCGTTCAAAGCCATTTGAGTCGATTTTTGCTACGACCGGGAAAATTCCTCTTAAGAGATCAGGTCCACCAGTAGCGCTATCTTCTTCAGATGCTTCTAAAAGTGCTTCTAAAGCGATATCAATTGCTTCGCTGAGTTCCACAGAGGATGAATGCCGTAGTTTCACGACCGTTGAAGCGTGAAGACTTCCAGATCCAGTAGATACGAAATCCTTCTCCTCATATCGCCCACCCGTTATATCAAATTGAAATAATCTTCCTTCGGTTGTTTTTTCTTCATACCCCGCGAAAATTGGTATGACTCCTAAGCCCTGCAATGCCGCAGGAAAGTTGCCTTTTAGCATGAGACTCAACTGATTAGCCTTTCCCTCAAGACTCAATGGTGAACCTTCAACTTTTTCATAATGTTCAAGTTGCAATTGAAACAACCTCACCATTTCCATAGCTGGTCCCGCAGCACCTGATATCCCCACACCTGAAAATGCATCCGCGGGGAAAACTTTTTCCATGGTTCGATGACTGATTAAGTGCCCGCTTGTCGCCCTTCTATCTCCCGCCATAAGGACACCGCCTTTATAGCGAATCGCAACAATGGTTGTCCCGTGTGTGATTGAATCATTATTTGCGATTTTTTCAGAGGGATTTTGTTGGATTCCAAGTTTTTGCAGCAGACTGAAAAAACTTGGTCCTGGATCTTCTGTTGGGGTAAAAATTGGAAGTGTCACAATAAAACTCTACAAGGCGAATACGTGCGCCTACTCCCCGCCTTTTTGGACATAGTTCTTCACAAATTCTTCCGCATTTGTTTCCAACACTTCGTCGATCTCATCAAGGAGTTCATCTAGCTCTGATGAAAGTTCTTCATTACGGGTTGGAGCAAGTTCGCTTGATTCTCCAGCGTTTTTATCACTTTCAGGTGTTTTACGTTTCTTTAGTTCTCTCTCAGCCATTGTTATAAACCTCAGTTATTTGACCGTTTCTGAAATGCTTTGAATTAACTCTATTACCGTTTCACAGTTATCAATCAGATCTCCCACATGTTGGGCACTTCCTTTTAAAGGTTCCATCATCGGCACACGGTGAAGGTTTTGACCTCCAGTATCGAAAACTATCGAATCCCAGTTCGCAATTATCACGTTCTCAGGCCATTTTTGTAAGCATTTGCCGCGAAAAAAGGCTCTAGTTTCTTCTGGTGGATTTTCTATGGCGAAAGCAACTTCTTCAGGTGAGACGATTTTCTCGGCTGAAATACGAGAAAAAAGTGACATTTCTGGTCGGAGATCGTGGTATTGCAAATCGAGAGCCGACAATTTGTAATCGTCAACTTCTAGGTTGTGCCTATGAGCATATGAATCAATGATTTTTTTCTTTGTGACCCAGTCCAAAACACCAAATAATTGGTCAGGATTTGAACTTAAAGCTGACAAGACTTTTTCCCAATAATCCATAACTTTTAGTGCATTTTCACCACCAACATTTTCATACCCGAATTCATTTATGTACTTATCAGATCGTTCGAAAATCTCCCATTGCAAGGACAAAGCTGTCACAGTTCTACCATCTTCTAAACGAATAGGTGCTTCTAGCGACAGGTCTCGTGAAACTTCCCGTAGTGCGTAAACAGGGTCTGCTATTTTTACTCGATTATCTAAAAAATCGTCCTCGATCATCGCCATAACAATTCCTGTTGTTCCTAACTTCAAGAAGGTAGCGACTTCGCACAAATTAGCATCTCCAATGATCACATGAAGGCGTCGATACTTAAGAGGATCAGCGTGAGGTTCATCTCTTGTGTTGATGATTGGTCTTTTCAAGGTTGTTTCTAAACCAACTTCTTCTTCGAAAAAATCTGCTCTCTGTGTCAACTGGAAAGGCGTCTCCATCCTTTTATCACCTGCAGCTTCACTTCCTACTTTTCCGGCTCCAGTAAAGATCTGCCTAGTTATAAAATGTGTGGTTGCGTGTTGAATTATCCGCCCAAATGGGGTTTCTCTACTCACGAGGTAATTTTCATGACAACCATAGCTGTTGCCCTTGCCATCAGAGTTGTTCTTATAGATGATGATTTCCTCGCCTTCGGGGAGTGCCTCGTTAGCAGCTGACATGGAGTTGATGAGTATTTCATCACCTGCTCTGTCCCATTTGAGTAAAGAAAGTGGATCCAAGCATTCCGGAGTGCTGAGTTCAGGATGTGCGTGATCAACGTAATAACGAGAACCGTTAACTAGAACTGCGTTAACTAAATTTGGTTCTATTTCTGGCGGCAATGAACCGATTGGAGCAAACCCGCGTATGTCGATATCAGGAGTTTCGTCTATGAAATCCCAGCCGACTCTGGGCGAATTCGGGCCAACACCCGGATCAGATGTCTTGCTTAAGTAGGCGTTAATTAAAAAAGATGATGCGCTTATAGGATTCGATTCCTTAACTCCACGATGAATAATCCCATATTCGGTTTCAGTTCCATAAATTCTTCGGAGTGCCACAATCGGACTTTAACCTAAGAAAATAAGAAATTTGCCTTGAGGTAAAAGAACGTGCAGGTTACAGGTATTGGCCAGTCGTAACGGCTTCGATAGAACGCCCTCCGCTGTCTTCTGGAGCATCCGGAGCTAAAGTCCTGACATATACAATTCTTTCGCCTTTCTTTCCAGAAATTTTGGCCCAGTCATCAGGGTTAGTGGTGTTAGGTAGATCTTCATGTTCCCTGAACTCTTGTCTTACGGCGGTAAGGAGGTCTTCAACCTGTAAACCTTTTGCACCATCGGCAAGGTCTCTTTTTATAGCCAACTTTTTCGCCCGTCTGACTATGTTTTCAATCATCGCTCCTGATGCGAAATCTTTGAAGTATAAAACTTCTTTTTCCCCATTTTGGTAGGTGACTTCGAGGAATTGATTGGCTTCTTCAGTGCTGTACATCGCAGCAACTGCTTCATCAGTCATGGCTTTAAGTGCTTTATCTTCATCCCCTCCTCCGAGCGATTCAATTAGACCGGCATCTACAGGCAGATCTGTTGTGAGATACCTACTAAAAATCTGAGCGGCAGCAACTTCATCTGGTCTCTTTATTTTGATTTTCACGTCTAGTCGACCTGGTCTAAGAATTGCAGGATCTATGAGGTCTTCACGGTTAGACGCTCCTATAACAATCACATTTTGCAGGGTTTCCACTCCATCAATCTCCGCTAAAAGCTGTGGAACAATCGTTGATTCCATATCAGAGCTAATACCAGTCCCACGAGTTCTGAAAAGGGATTCCATTTCATCAAAAAAAACAATTACAGGCCACCCTTGCTCAGATTTTTCTCGCGCTCGTTGAAATACGAGTCGTATTTGTCTTTCTGTTTCACCTACGTATTTATTAAGAAGTTCTGGGCCTTTGATATTCAAAAAGTAACTACGCGCTGCGTGATCTCCAGTCACTTCCGCAACTTTTAAGGCAAGTGAATTTGCAACCGCTTTAGCTATGAGAGTTTTGCCACATCCGGGTGGTCCATATAACAAAATTCCTTTTGGTGCTGGTAATTCATACAGAGAAAAAAGCTCCTTATGCATGAAGGGGAGTTCGACAGCGTCTACGATCATCTCGATTTCACGGTCCAGGCCTCCCACATCTTCGTAAGTTTCTTTCGGTATTTGCTCCAAAACCAGATCTTCGACCTCAGGTCGAGGTAGTCGTTCCAAAAGAATTCCGGATCTTTCATCTACTCGGACATGATCACCACTCCTAAGGCCGGACTCATGGAGGCCTTTAGCCATTTCCACTACGCGCTCTTCGTCGGTTCGCCCAACGACTACTGCTCTCTTTCCAGCTTCCAGAATCTCTTTCACTCTGACTATTTCACCACTGACTTCGGGTTCGCGCGAGTCGACTACAACCATTGATTCATTCAGAACTACCTCATCACCAATTTTTAAAGTTTCGATTACAGATGGGAGAACATTTAACTTCATTTTCCTTCCTGAAGAAGTAACGTCGATGGTTTCATCATCATTTATCTTCACTATGGTGCCATAAGCGGAAGGTGGTTTCGAAAGATTCTCTATTTCATTTCGGAGACTGAGAACTTGCTCTCGAACTGATTCAAGCGTGTCAGCTAGTTTGCTATTTCTTGTTTTTTCTTGATCTAAAGAAGAAAGAATTTCGCGATTTTGTTTTCTAAGTTCATTAATTTTTTGTGCGTTCTCTAATCTGTGTTTACGCAACTCTTTCACTTCTTCAAGCACTGCTTTACTTTCCTTCAAGAAGGCTTGCGAAACGTTCTCATCGTCCATTTCAAATGACTGACCTGAAACATCCTTTGAATCTGTCATTTTTGCTCCTAAAATTCGTTTCTCACTATGAAGTGGTTCACAATAATACATTCTAAAATTTATGTGTAACATTCGGCAAAATTTGCTACAGAATTGTTACTATTTACATAGGAGAAATCTTTACTTTACCCAGGAGGAAATATAAATGAAAGTTTGGATTGACCAAGATCTCTGCACAGGAGATGGGTTATGCGAGGAAATAGCACCTGACGTTTTCGTACTCCTCGACGATGGACTTGCTTATGTGAAAGAAGGAGAAAAGGTTTTTGGAGCGGGACCTGAAGGTCTTGCAAATGTTCCAGATGATCAGGTGGAAGCCTGTATCGAATCTGCTGAAGAATGTCCTGGGGAGTGCATCTTTTTAGAAGCTGACTAGTTGATTAGGGAACGCAGTTAGTGGAACTACTTAAGTCAGGTTCTTTTTCCAATATTTTTTCTACCTCTGAGGACTGGACTGCATAAGCTGTCGAACTTCCCCCTCTGGAACGTGAAAATATTACCCCCACTACGTCAAAGTCCTCATTAAGAACGGGTGCACCGGAAAAACCTGATTCGATTCTTGCTTCCAAGGATAATGCTTCTCTGGATTCCCCCGGTTGGCCAAAAATATCTTTACCGACGGCTAGTATTTTTTCTCGAATTTTGACTTCAGTTGTAACTTTCTGTCCGTCTTTGACAAAAGCTACAACTGTCCCTAATTCCCCTTCTTCTGCTTCATCCAGTTTCAACGGTTGATGTGAAAAGTTTTCACTTCTCAAGATTGCTAAATCACTATTGGGGTCAAGTGAAATAAAATCGAGATCATACCCTTCACCGTTATGAATAATTCTCGGGGAATTCACGCCAGCAACCACATGGGCATTAGTAACAATAGTATTTTCTTCGATGAAAAATCCTGTTCCGTATTGCAAGGAGTTGCAACCTAAGCCTTTTATCTGAAATATGGAGTTTCGCTGATCTGAACCCGCTATCTCGTTATGAAGTTGGGAATATTCTTCGTTGTTCGTGTTGAACGATTCATTTGTTTGTTCTTTTTCTGAAGAGGCGCATGAAGCAAGCATCACAAGAAGAAATTTCAGCAAAATTATCGAGTTTATTTTCACTTGTTAAGTAGTCGTCCTGAACTGATAAAACCCGTATGGGCAACCATACGATGGTCAGGCCTAACTGCTTCCCCATCAATATGCCATCCACGGTGTAAAACCTCAATAGTTTCTGCCAATGAAAACCCGTTACTTGCTATAGCTTCGCGGAACTTTATTGCTTGTTTTATCGACGGGGTGTAAGCGACAACAATTCCTCCGCTTAAAAGGGTTTTCTTCAGATGGGGTACGACTAGCCACGGTTCTGGCAGGTCTATAATTGCGCGATTGAAATCTTGCTCTTCTATCTTTTCGTAAGAGTCTCTGAGTTCTACGTTGTATCTTTTCAGCGCATCCTCTCCAAGCATAACTCTGACGTTCTCTTGAGCTCGATTAGCAAAATCCTCCCTAATTTCGTATCCAAATACATTTGCCCCATTTCTTAATAGCGCCATAGAAAGAGCACCTGAACCAACGCCTGTCTCAAATACTTTCGCCCCGGGGTAAACATCAGCGGTCATCAGTATCGCACCTATATCTTTGGGGTATATAACCTGTGCACCTCTCGGCATCTTTTTTATATATTCAGACATAGACGGTCTGAATGACATGTAAACAGAATTTGAACTTGATACTACCGACGTCCCCTCAGGGACATCTATCAGTTTGTCGTGAAAGACGACACCAGAATGAGTATGAAATTCACCCCCCTCTTTAAGAGTTACTAGATACTGTCTTCTTTTGGTATCTATGAGTAAAACTTGATCTCCAATCTGATAAGTCTTATTCATCAGTTTCCGAATCGTTGTGGCTGTTCAAATGTGATATCGAAATATTTTCCCCTATTCTGAGATCTTCGATTAAGTGATTTGATTTTTTCTCTCTCCTCGAAAGCCAACGTAAAAACGAAATGATCCAACCGAAAAAAACTATTGGTGCGAACAATCTATTTCTTCGCTTTAAAAAGCGTAATGTAATCCGTAGAAGCAACTTGCGAAATGACATTGTTACGACCTTTTAATTTCAACAACAGTTGACAGGAGTCTGCCTGAACGTTTTCCAGCAGTGAAAATACCGAAAACCACGGCAGCTGCTAATACTGTCGCACCAATGATAAGTAAAGATGGTGCATCAGCCTCGCTGGGAAGAGACTCCCCAATAAAATCTTCAAAAGCTTCCTCAAGATCCGCTTCAGAAATTCTTTTACTAGACATCTTTACCTTTTTTAACGATTAGTATTCTGATGCCGAAAAATGCCATACATAAGAGAGACAATGAGCCAGACAAGTAAGGAACCCATGAAAACCACGCCTGCAACCCATCGAATCTTTGAAGAAAAGTGACTAAGCCAATTGAAATGGAAATAAATCCGAGCGAAATGAATAGAGACCCTATGAAAAGGAAAAGAACGGAACCAAAGAGAGATTTGACTGGTTCTATGGTTTCTTGACGAATGTAGTCGCGGAGCAAGTCCAGCATGTTTTCAAATTTTCCTTTTGAACTCATACAACAACGCTATCTTGTGAGAAGCCTCAGATCCTCTTATTCGAGCAGGCGAGAACTAGCAGTTTCTTCAAGATTTGCTAGAAATCTTTTCAACAGAGTGCACCGTTCTCTTACTGAATCAACTTCTAACAATTTCTGAGAATCAAACGGTGTAATTGGAAGAATGGAGCTCATCTGGAAAGATCCCAAATGAGGATCTTCGGAGATATCGATGGAAATTGGTGCAACGTCATCTCCTAACTCAGCGAGAACAGCCAACACCCTTCTCATATGAGTCACGATTTTAAGCCAGTCCTGTGTATCGTGCGGAAGAAACTTATCTTCATCTAAAAATGAAACTTCTGCTCTTGGGTAAGGGGAATCTTCAAGCCACCTAGAAGTCTCAATTCGTTTCGTTCCCTCAGTTAAAAGCAACCATCTTCCATCGTTGGATTTTTCAGAATCAATTATTTCGGCAAGAGTCCCCACGTTCTTGCGAGTATCGCCGCCCCCTACTTCACTTCCACGT
Organism: Acidimicrobiales bacterium; assembly: GCA_030748555.1. Classification (GTDB taxonomy): domain Bacteria; phylum Actinomycetota; class Acidimicrobiia; order Acidimicrobiales; family MedAcidi-G1; genus MedAcidi-G1. The sequence continues at coordinate 17,441 of JASMLT010000010.1, read as the reverse complement.
TCAATTAAAACGACACCAAACTCTCTATCTTTGTCGATTATTTCCTCAACCATTATTCGGTATCGATCTTCGAAAACATGCAATGGCAAGACCTGCCCGGGGAAAAGAACAAGACCAAGAGGAAACATCGGAATCGTTCTATAACCCATTGCGAAGAACCGGTTTTAACAAATCAATTGAAGGACCTTGCGGGTATTTGATCATTTCGAGCAATATCTGATCATGTAGATATTTGATACGAGCCTTATCTCCCTCGAAATTAGTTACAAAAGCAAAACTTAAACTCCTGTCGGAAATAGTGTCGACTGTACCGGCAAGACTTATAACACCATTCAAAGAGCCTGTTTTTCCACTCACCAGTCCCTCGGCGGGTGTATCTAACAGTCTCTTACGTAGAGTGCCACTTTTACCAGTTACTGGCAAACTTTGTTTTAATTCATTCGAATGTGCACCACTGTCCAACAATTCCGTTAGGAGTTTACAAGTGACTCGATTTCCATAATCAAGACCTGACGCATCCATAACCTCGACTTGTTCCATGTTGTACCCTAAAAGTCTCAATGACTCAGCTACAATAGTGGCGCCCGCGCGCGAAGTTCCAGGTCTTTCAACACGTGCTGAAAGACCCTTGAGTAATATTTCGGCTGTTGTATTATCGCTTCCCAGGAGCATTTTGGAAATGATTTCCGACATCGGCGGTGATTCGATCGTGGCGACTTCAAAAAAAGCGGTTTCTGGAGCTTGGCCAGTCGAAGAATCACCACTTACTGTGATTCCATTGTCTTCTAAAATTCCCATCAACACTCTCGCTGTGTATTCTGCTGGTTCCTCTGCCGGAGTGTTAAATCCATTTGACTCTTTTACGGGATCCCAACGGATAAACCCTGCGTTTAAAGAAAGGGCGCTTATTGGCCCAGATTGCTTTTGATCCGTATATCTAAATCTCTCCGGCCAAGTATCTACAAATCTCATTTCATCAAAAAGGCTCTCATCGCCAATAATTGACCCTTCAATGTGATTTATACCCGAAGAAACAACTTTTAGAGCAAAGTCTTTAATGTTTGTATAAGGAAATGCATCTTTATAACGCTCAGCATATTTAGAGGTCATCAAGAGAGGATCCCCTCCTCCGATGACCCATAAATCCCCTTTTAAAGTTCCGTTTACTGGCTGCGTTTCAGAAATTATTTTGGTAGAAAACTTGTACTCAGGCCCGAAATTCTCCAGAAGGGCGACTGCTGTTAATAGTTTCTGGGTGCTTGCTGGAATTATAGGTTCATTAGATAGCTGTTCGAAGATCACTCTTCCGTCTTCTAGCAAATTAATGCAAGACAGTCCAGGAAGTTGAGCTACAAGGTTTTCCAGTTCATTTTTGAGCTCTCTATCAGCGATGGGAGCTTGCAGGAAGACTGGCACCCTTCGAGCTGACAGTAAAGGAGTTAACAGTGAGCTTTCATTGTCAGAAACTACAGGCACTAATTCTTTTCCACTTTGGCTGTCTAGTGACGCCGCATTAAACCACGCGAACACAGAAACGATTAAAAGAAGTAAAGGAACAGCCATTTTCTTAAGCATCAGATTCATGGTATTCCCCCCAGATGCCGTCGTGTGTTATGAGAATCAATTTGCAATAACTGTTGGATTATTTCCTCAGACTTTAATGAAAATACCCTACTGAACACACTGCGGCGTATACGGTAAGTCGTACATGCTAGTTGTTGACTTTGAAGAATAGAAATATGCCTTTTAGTGAAATTGACCACCGCTCAATTGCAGTAGTTAAAGGTCTTGCAATGGACGCTCCCCATGCTGCAAAATCCGGGCATCAGGGAACAGCAATGGCTCTTGCGCCTCTTGCCCATGTACTTTGGACTCGAGTAATGACCTATGACGCTAAAGCCCCTCTTTGGCCTAATAGGGATCGATTCATTCTTTCAGCTGGTCACGCATCTATTTTGCTATATTCGATGCTTCACCTCACTGGATATGAACTCTCATTGGAGGACCTTAAACAATTCAGGCAATTAGGTTCCCTCACACCTGGACACCCCGAACGTGGCCACACTGCCGGTGTTGAAGTCACTACGGGACCTTTGGGACAAGGTTTTGCTAACGGGGTTGGAATGGCGATAGCTGAACGAAACCTCAGGGCGCGTCTTGGAAACGAAATTTGTGACCACAACATTTGGGTCGTATGTGGAGATGGAGACCTTTCTGAAGGAGTGAGTCACGAAGCAGCTTCACTGGCTGGACATCTTAAGTTGTCCCGTTTAACTGTTATTTATGACGATAATCAAATAACTATTGACGGAAGAACTGATTTAGCACTTTCCGATGACGCTCCTTTACGTTTCAAGTCCTACGGATGGAACGTGATTGAATTAGGTGACAAAAGTAATGACCTTGATTCAATTGAATCTGCACTGCTTGACGCTAAAAATGAAGGTCGAAAACCTTCTATCATAATTTTGAAGACACTTATTGGGAACCCTTCGCCGCACACTGACACTGCCGCTGTGCACGGTTACTCTCTAAAAGATGATGAAATAAAAGAAACAAAAAGAATTTTAGAAATACCAGAAGATAAAACCTTTTGGATACCGGACGATGTCTTGGAGCATTACCGAGCTGCTGGTAATCGAGGCGAAGAAACACGTAAAAAATGGGAAGAATTATTTCCTTCATTGGATGATGAGAGAAGTGAAACTTGGGCCACTCTCTCGGGTTCGGGTCTTGCGCCGAACTGGGAAGAGTCTCTCCCTTGCTGGGAACAAGGATCAACTGTTGCTACTAGAAAGGCAAGCAACGAATGCATCCAGTCTTTGATGGAGTGCATGCCGGGGCTTATGGGAGGTGGTGCGGATCTCACCGGCAATACAGGCACCTCAATTTCAAACTATGGAATTCAATCGCATGAAGAGCCGGAGGGCAGACAAATATTTTTTGGTGTAAGGGAACATGCTATGGGTGCAATCAGTAATGGCATCGCCCTGCATGGAACCTTATTCCCTGTGACAGGAACTTTTCTTGTTTTCAGTGACTACATGAGAGGTTCTGTCAGATTAGCCGCTCTGAGTAATGCTAGAAGTGTCTTTGTTTGGAGTCACGATTCTGTTGCTGTTGGAGAGGACGGTCCCACGCACCAACCTGTTGAACATGCCGTTTCCTTGCGTGCAATACCGAATCTTGATGTATTCCGCCCAGCTGATGCAAACGAAACTTCGTCTGCGTGGGAGATTGCCGTCACACATGACGGACCAAGTGCAATGCTTCTGACCCGTCAAGATACTCCGGTGATCACGAACGCCAGGAACACGGACGGTGTTTCAAAAGGTGCATACATTATTCGAGAGTCTTCTACAGAAAAAGCCCTGACCATTATTGCAACTGGGAGTGAAGTTTCAGTTGCATGCATAGCTGCGGAGAAAATCGAGAGAGAGCTTGATTTGGGTGTTTGTGTGGTATCAATGCCTTGCATGGAAAGATTCGAACGTCAAACAGTTGAATATCAGAAGAGTGTCATCAGTCCTATAATTCCATCAATTTCGATTGAAGCTGGTTCAACATACGGCTGGAGTAAGTGGGCAGAGGTGACGATTGGTATCGACTCTTTCGGAACTTCTGCTCCGGGCGACATTGCTCTTGCTGAATTCGGTATTACTTCCGAAACTCTTCTAGAAGCTGCAGTTAATTTACTTAAAAATGGAGAGAATGCATGACGAGACTCATCGATCTATTTTCGTCAGAAAACCAAAGTCCGTGGCTCGATAATTTGCGCAGATCTTGGATAGCAACGGGTGAACTGGAGAATTGGATCAACAGTGGAGTGCGCGGAATTACCTCAAATCCGACAATTTTCCAAAAAGCAATGACCGACACAAACGACTACGATTCACAATTAATGGAATTGATTGCCTCGGGTAAGTCAATTGAAGAGAGTTATTGGGAACTTGTTGTAGACGATATAAACGGTGCCCTCGAGATACTCCGCCCGCTTTATGATGAATCAGAGGGATTAGATGGCTTTGTTTCTCTCGAAGTTGACCCTTCGTTAGCGCATGACACTTCAGAAACAATAACGGCAGCTCGTCATCTCCATTCGCTTATAGACAAGCCAAACTTATACGTTAAAATACCTGCCACTTCTGCAGGTATCCCAGCGATACAACAACTTATTTCTGATGGCAAGAGTGTTAATGTCACCCTAATTTTTTCTCTTGAAAGGTATGAGGAAGTCATTGAAGCTTACTTATCTGGACTTGAGTCCTGTGAAGGTGACTTGTCTAACATTTCTTCAGTCGCGTCTTTTTTTATAAGTCGTACTGATACAGAAGTTGATAAAAGGCTTCAAGTTATCGGATCTGATAATGCTCTCGCCCTTCAAGGAAAAGCAGCTATTGCTCAAGGGCGAGCTGCATATCAAATCTTCAAGAGCAGTTTCAGCGGACCGAGGTGGATTGCACTTCAAGAACGAGGAGCGCGACCACAACGACCTCTATGGGCTTCGACATCAACTAAGAATCCGGAATTTTCAGATACTTTGTACGTTGATGAACTAATAGGACCTGAAACAGTCAACACTATTCCTGATTCAACTCTGGAGGCTTTCATCGACCATGGGAAAGTAGCTCGTACCATAGATTCTGCTGAGCATGATTCTTCAATACTGGAACAAATTCAAAAAGAGGGTGTGGATCTTCGGGAAGTTGCTGAACTGCTGGAGGAACAAGGAGTCTCATCATTCATCGAATCATTTAATGACCTCTTGGGAACTCTTGATCAAAAAGTGGCGCTACTTAAAAATTGACGCTCAGTCAGTTTAATTATGAAACTTAGTGCTATTTTGGTTGAATGCAAGCTGCAGGATGTTCAATCGAAGCCACTATAAGGATCGTTGGTGACCGATGGACGCTCCTTATATTGAGAAACATTTTTAGAGGTATCAAACGCTTTGAAACAATTCAACGAGACCTTGGCATCGCGAGAAACCTTCTCAGTAAAAGACTTCACCATCTAGTCGAAAATGGTGTACTCGAACGCTTCTTATACCAAGAAAAACCTGACCGTTATGAATACAGATTGACAGATAAAGGACGAGCGCTGTCCCCTTCACTTATTGCCCTCATGCAGTGGGGTGATCAATGGTGCTCCTCAGAAGAACCTCCTGTTGAACTGATACATGACAATTGTGGTTCCCCACTTACGCATTCCGTCAAGTGCAACACTTGCGAAACGGATGTTAGGGCAAATGAAATTCGCAGTCTCGATAAATCCAGTAAACATGAAATTGATAGCGGGGTCTCTAATGCAAGTTGATGAGATTGAAAATCTCCCTACCGAAACTCTCTTTGAGCTAGCTGACACAATCAGAAAAGAAACTTACCGGAATACGATCACTTATAGTCCTAAGGTTTTCATCCCTCTTACAAAGCTTTGTCGAGATCGATGTGGATACTGCACTTTCGCTGAACCGCCAGCTCGTCTCGAAGCTCCTTACATGGAGCCAGAAGAAATTTTAACGGTGGCAAAAGCCGGCAAGCAGGCAGGCTGCCATGAAGCTCTTTTCACACTCGGAGAACGACCTGAATTGCGCTACCCCTACGCTAAGGAATGGCTATCAGCAAAAGGCTACTCTTCCACTATTGATTATCTAGTCGAGATGTCAAAACTCGTATTAGAAGAAACGGGACTTTTGCCACATGCAAATGCGGGTGCCCTCTACCGCGAAGAGTTGCTCGCTCTGAGAGATGTTTCTGCCTCGCAGGGCATGATGTTAGAGAGTGTCGATCCCGATCTCGCCTGCCACCGCAACTCTCCTGATAAAACACCCGAAAGACGCATCTCTACTCTCAAAGATGCCGGTGAATTGGAAATTCCTTTCACTACTGGAATTCTCGTCGGCATGGGGGAAAGTAGAGGTTCAAGAATAGAAAGTTTGAAAGTTATCGCTCAAATTCAAAAAACTTTTGGGCATATACAGGAAGTTATAATTCAAAATTTTCTTCCGAAAGCGGGCACCGCTATGCGCAAACATCCACCTTGTCCGGAAGGTGATTTTTTGGAAACAATTGCTTTGGCGCGCATTATTCTTCCAAAAGAGATCCATGTCCAGGCTCCACCTAACCTTTCTGATGATTTCAAGAAATTGCTTTCAGTGGGTATCGATGACTGGGGTGGGGTGTCACCTGTGACGAAAGATTACGTTAATCCGGAACGACCTTGGCCTGATTTGGAAAAACTGAAGCAAGTAACCGAATCGGAAGGTTTTGAACTGGTTCCGCGTTTGACAATTTACCCAGAATTCGCTTCCAACTTAGAAAAGTGGGTTGCTCCTGAGGTTTCTTTTCCGGTGATGGAATTAAGTGACTCGTCTGGGTATGCACGTTCTGATCCTCTTAGTCGTGGCCATGAGTTTATTGAAGGACACTCATCCGCCTCTGAAACAGAAGAAGTGTCTCAAGATGTCTGGTTTTCTGGTTCCCCGGGGTCTCTCCCGAATCTTGTTAGCTCAAATAGGAAACCTACTGGAGCGATCAATGATGCAATTGAAGCAATAAAATCTGGCGAAGAAGCGGATGCAGGAACACTCGAACTTTTTCTTTCAGCACGAGGTTCAGAAGTGTCTGCAGTTGCCGGACTGGCTGACTCTCTCCGCTGCGAAGCAGTTGGCAATAAGGTCACTTGGGTTGCAAACAGAAATATCAACTATACAAATGTCTGCACTTTCAAGTGCCGCTTTTGTGGCTTTTCAAAGGGACCGTTATCGCTCAATCTTCGTGGTAAACCTTATTTGCTCGAAATGGAAGAAATAGCCTCACGAGTTGCTGAAGCGGCTCGCGCTGGGGCTACTGAAGTATGTCTTCAAGGAGGCATCCATCCAGATTTCGACGGCAACTATTATATAGAAGTTGCAAAAACAGTTCATGATGCTGTCCCAGGCATGCATATTCATGGTTTTACTGCTCTTGAAGTCCTCGAGGGTGCTAGACGCTTAGATGAACCGCTCGAATCTTACCTAAAGCGTCTAATGGAAGCTGGTCTAGCTTCACTGCCTGGAACGGCAGCAGAAATTCTTGATGATGAGATCCGCAAAGACCTGTGTCCCGACAAAATAAACACTGAAGAATGGTTAGAAGTCCACCGTACCGCTCATAAAATTGGTCTTCGTTCCAATGTCACAATGATGTTTGGCTCAATCGAACATCCCAGACACTGGGTCAAGCACTTACTTCTTTGCAGGGATCTGCAAAAAGAAACTGGCGGTTTTACAGAATTTGTCGGTTTGCCATTCGTCCATATGGCTTCACCAATTTACCTGCAAGAAAAATCTAGGCGAGGACCTACTTTTCGCGAAACTCTCTTATTGCATGCTGTGGCAAGAATCGCTTACAACAAACTAATCCCAAACATTCAAGCCTCTTGGGTGAAAATAGGTTTTGAAGGAGTTCGCCAACTGCTTCAATCAGGGGTCAACGACCTGGGTGGCACATTGATTGACGAGAATATCTCTAGAGCCGCCGGTGCTCAACATGGGCAAATGGTTAAAAGATCTGACTTTGAAGATCTTGTGGCACCCTTAGGAAGAGAACTTGTACAACGGAATACTCTTTACGGGACTTTAAATTCTGACCAAATTTTGAATGTGAATAGAAAAGGTCGCCTCCTTCTACCGGTGGTTAATGCCTAAGTCAGTCCCCCAGGTCTGAAAGAAGATGGGAGGCTTTTTCCAACGACCTCCTCGCTCGAATAAGTTGTTTCTCTTTCGAAGAAGACTTCTCTTCGCCAGCTTCGATTGTTTCTCTTAAGTCTTGCATAGCAAGATCTGCTATTTTTTCAACTAGACCTTCGATTTGGGATCTTATTTCTTCTATTTCGCTACTCATCTAAAATCTGTCCATTTCGTCACTCTCACTTATTTGGTTTAAATACTCTGCGACTACTTCAAGGGGGTGTTTGATCTCAAAACCTGCCGCCTGAAGGTGGGTAACACACCCAGGATTGGCACTAACAACACGATATTTTTCTCCTTCAGTGGTGACCTCTGTCAAAGCTATGCTTTTTAATTTTCGAATTTCAGTAGAGAGTTCTTTTTGTGAAACAGAAAATGCTCCACCAGCACCGCAACAGAGCCCTTCATCCGGCAATTCGATTATTTCCACCAGGGGGCTCAGTACTTCTCGTACATACTGGTGAGAATTTTGCACGTGCCTAAGATGGCAAGGGTCTTGAATCACAACACGTTCTTTCTTTTCAGTTCTTTTTGGCAACTGGTAATTTTCAGCAATCCATTCGTGCACATCGAATACCCTCTCCGAGAATCTCTTAGCTTCCTCTGTTCCTAATAATTTTCCATATTCTTTCAACATTGCCCCGCAGCCGGCCGAATTGACGAGTACCGGTCCGGTGGTCGGAATTCCATCAATTACGTTTTCTGCCATTTTTACTGAAACTGACCTTAAACCTGAATGTTCATGCAGAGCCCCACAACAACCAACTCTTTTACCTGATATGGCAACATTTACACCAAAAAAATCAAGTGTTTTCAACGCGGCGTCGTGCACCCATGGAGTCCAAGCTTCCATCACGCAACCTGTAAAAAGAACAGGCTCAACTGAAGAATAAGTTGTCTTAAATTTACGTCGCAAAAGTGGCACTCCCGAGGGAATGTAAGGAGAATTCCGCATGAAACCTAATTTTTGCAAAGTCCCAATCAAGAAAGTAGCTCCTGCGAGTAACAGCGGTTTATTAAGGATTGAAAGTCCAATTCGGACCGCTAATGGTAATTTCCTAACACTTGCAAGTGCTTTTTTTGTGTCGCTCATCAACTCTCCGAAAGGAACTGCTGAAGGACATGCAGTTTCACATCCTCGACACTGGACGCAAGTGTCCATGGAATGAATCCATTCGTCTGTGGGGTGGAACTCGTTTGTTCCGGCTGAACGCATTAATGCAATTCTTCCTCTCGGCGACATGCGTTCATCCCCAGTTACACGGTATGTAGGGCAATATGGGAGACATAAACCACAAGAAACGCAGGCATTAAGTGCTTCAGGTTCCAAAAGAAATAGTTCTTTACTTAAATCGGTTTCCGTATTCCCACTCATATCAATAAGGCATTCTGCCGGGATTCAGTCTGCCAGTTGGATCAAAATTTTTCTTAATTCGCCTCGACAGTCTCTGCACCTCTTCTGATATCTGGTTAGTGCAATGGGGAGTATTTGAATAAACTGCACCGACTTGAAGATCCAAGAATCCTCCGTTCAAATCTTCTTTTGTTGCTCCTTTTTGCAGAGGGGGAATTTCCAACTGCCCATCCAGAACTTCCATTCCTATTTTCTCCAGAGATGCTTTCTCTTTTTCAACATCCTTTTCGTAACCTTCTATGAGTAAAAACGTTTTAGAACCGTCGTGTAAAACACTGGCAGGTCGGTAGCAGTGTTTTCTGATTTCTTCAAGAGCGAGTTCTCCTCTTAACCAGACTCCAGTTTCTGGTTTAGGTCTAGTTCGCAAAGTTACTACCCCCATTAACGCAAGGGTTCCCAGAGAGGAAACCAAAAGTCTACAAATGTCGTATCCAGTCACGTTCTTTACGGTTGGACCCCCTGCTACGAATTGTTTCCCATCAGCACCAACACAATCAGCTTGAAGGAGAACGTCGCACGCTCTCCCGATACGCGCGCTCCTGTGGCTACTCGACCCGACTGCGAGGCTTCCTCCGACAGTGGAGCCGGGAGGACCTGCAAGAGCGATTTCCTGTCTTAATTCAGTCAAATCATTCTGCAATTTGCTTAATTTAGTTCCAGCACCTACCCGAACAATCATTTCTTCAGGTTTGAAGTCAATCACGCCTTGTGGTGCCTCAACTTCAATTGTTCCTTCTTTTAAAGGCCCGCCCAGATCCCAACGAGTCCCTCCACCACGAACTGACACAAAAGAAGTATCGCCGATTTCTTCTGTGAACTCTTGCATGCTTTTCATACCCAAATACCCTCTGGAATTTCGTTCAAAGAATTCAATTCTCCACAAGAAGCACCACTTGGAAGAACCTTATGTGGGTTCGATCGGTTATCTGGGTCAAACGAGCGGCGAAGGGCGTCTTGTGCCTCTAAGTCTCGTTCTGAAAATTGCTGTGACATGAATCTCTGCTTCTCGAGTCCTATACCATGCTCGCCGGAAAGAACTCCTCCCGCTTCCAGAGAAATCCTTACGATTTCTTCACCGGCCTGTCTTACTTTTTCTAACGTCCCTGGGATTCGAGCATCGAAAACTAACAATGGGTGCAGATTTCCATCTCCTGCATGAAAAACATTCATGACTAATAAGTCATATCTTTCTGCAATTTCATAGACCTTTTCGACAACTTCAGCCAGACGTCCTCTAGGTATTACAGTGTCATGCAGGTAGTAATCAGGTTTTATTTTAGCTATTGCCCCAAAAGCGCTTTTCCTGCCTTTCCAGATGCGTTCACGCTCTTCTTGGTCGAGAGCTATTCGCACTTCCCTCGCCCCATTATTCATCGCTATCTCCGAAATAATGTCTACCTCTTGAGCGACACCGTCCGGCAGCCCATCGACTTCCGCTATCAATACCGCCTCAGCATCCAACGGATATCCCGCTTTAGCAAAAGGTTCAACTGCGGCTACAACATTCCTATCCATTAATTCCAACGCTGCCGGCAACACACCGTTTGCAATTATTTGACTTACCGTTTCAGCAGCATCAGTAATTTTGGAGAAATCAAGAAGCAATGTGGCTATCTCAGGCGGATCCTCAGTTAGCCGAACTGCTATTTGTGTAGCTACACCTAAAGTACCCTCACCTCCAACAAAGACACCTCTCAGGTCATAACCACACGCCTCCCCTTCGGTGGATCCCATTTGCACAATCGAAGCATCAGGAAGCACTACCTCTAGAGCCGCTACATGTGAATTAGTAACCCCATAAGCCAAACAGTGCGGGCCACCTGAATTGTTAGCAACATTCCCACCTATTGTGCATGCCTGCTGACTCGAAGGGTCAGGAGCAAAATGTAGCCCGGTGCCTTTTAAGGAATTTGAAAGATCTAAATTAACAACCCCTGGTTGAACCCAGGCAATTCTCTTTTCTAAATCAACATCAATGATCTTATTCATCCGGGTCGTAACAATCATTATTGGATCATTGCAAGGAACAGATCCTCCCGCCAGACCTGTTCCTGCTCCTCGGGTCACAAACTCTCGATCATGTTCATTAGCTATAGAGACGCATTTTGCTACTTCTGAAGTGTCTTCCGGGAAGCATATGATCCCAGCACGACCTCCTTCCATAACTGAACCGTCTTTACTGTATATACGCCTGGCAGAAGCCCCATCTGTGACCCTGTCTTCACTCAATGCTTCTATTAAAGAAATCAGAAGCGGGTCTTTAACTTTACGCTGCCTTTTTCGCATAACTAATTCTGCCTCTTATTTTTAAGAATTCAAGTCAATCTTCCCACACATGAGGATCAGGCGCTGACTACCTGTATGAATGATCTAATGGAGAAACTAAAAAAACTACTACCAACGGGAAATAGTCCAGTTCTCCTTTTGTCAATCGCAACTGGTTTTATAGTTGCGTTTCTGATAGCCGGTTTTGAGATACTAACAGATGACCTTCTGTTATCAGAGATTTCTAGCCGTCCGTTATGGCAAATCGCTATAGCGCCTGGCATAGGTTTGCTTTTGGCTGTATCCATTATCCATTTTTTCGGAAAGAATTCCGGAGCAGGTACATCAGATGAATTCGTAAGAGCATTTCACGAAAGAAAACCCCGACTACCTTTGAGGGACTTGCCAATAAAACTCTTAGCTGGAGCGGCGACTATAGGGTTGGGTGGCTCACTGGGATTAGAGGGGCCATCAATTTATGCGGGTGCCACAACAGGTATCACTCTTTCAGAACGTTTCAAAAATTGGCTTCGAAGAGAAGATATTCAAGTCCTACTTACTGCCGGTGCTGCAGCTGGAGTTGCAGCGGTTTTCAAAGCCCCAGCAACTGGCGTCTTGTTTGCTCTTGAAGCACCCTACCGCGACGATGTAAATAGACGTGCCCTGCTTCCGTCACTTTTTGCTGCTGCTACCAGTTATGTGACCTACATTAATCTCGTGGGCACTAAACCTGTCGTCCCCTTCTTAAATGATCCCGAATATCGAATAGGTATTGACCTCAAAAGTGTGCAAGTGGGATCCGATCAAAGCATGGCATGGTTTGATGCATCTAAACTCGCAGACTTATTCACGGGTGTTGAAACAGGTGACCTGTTCGGAGCTCTCCTCTTAGGTGTTCTTGCTGGCTTGGGGGGTCGCTCAATGGCTTGGTTGGTCAGGTGGTCAAAAAGCCAGTCGCGGAAAACCTCTTTCATACCCCGAGTTGCCTTCGGAGGAATCCTTCTAGCTGCACTCGCTATTTCTGCTGATGCAGCCTTCGGCTCTCCGTTGACTATAGGCCCAGGAATAGAAGCTATGGAATGGGTTGTGTCGCCGGAAAATGGTCTGGGTTTAATCGCTTTGCTGTTCGGGCTTAGGATTTCAGCAACACTTGTGACCTTAGCCGCTGGTGGTGTAGGAGGTCTTTTCATACCGCTAGCCGCACAAGGAGTGATTTTAGGTCAATTCACCGGACAATTAATTGGCTCAGACAGGCCTGGCCTATACCCCACGCTTGGACTTGCTGCTTTTTTGGGTGCTGGTTACAGGGCACCTATTTCTGCTGTGATGTTCGTTGCAGAATCAACAGCTGGGACATTTGTTGTACCCGCTTTGATTGCTGCAGCTGTCAGTCAGCTTGTCGCCGGAAAATCATCTGTCGCTGAACATCAACATAGTGTGCGCCTTGGTCACCTCGAGAGACGGTTTACACTCCCTGTAACCTCCGCTTTGACAACAGACGTTTTAACTGTCCCACCAGATGCTTCCGTATCAGAATTCGTCTATTCACATATTTTGGGAAGACGAGAACTTTCAGTCCCAGTAGTCGACAAGGAGAAATATCTCGGGATTATCAGCCTCAGTGATGTCTCAAACATTGATCGGGATGACTGGGATAAAACAAAGGTTGTGGACCTGATTCAAACCGAACTACCCGCTGCTATGCCGTCATGGTCTCTGAGGGATGCAATAGCTGCAATGGAAAGCACGCACACAGATATTCTCGCTGTAACTGATCCTGCCGGGTCATTCATAGGAGTCCTACGGGCAGACGATATTTTGAAACTCGATGAAATTTTAGAGGAGACAGGGGCTTAGTTCTTATTCTCTTCATCGAGACTATTTTCCCCATCTTCGAAGTCTGATGCCCAAGCTTCAAATGCAGGTGAATGCCCTTCATCCTCAATTTGGGATTCATCGTCGTCGCTGGCGAGGCTCTCCAAAATTGAGTCAATATCCATTTCTTGGTTTCGTTTTAAAGCTCTCGCTTCTTCAAAACGACGGTGGCGTCCTTTTTTCAACTTGAAACCTCCACTTACAATTCAACAAAAAGCAATCATAGCGAATACTGCAAAGCAAATGCGTTACCTTTTCTAATTACGGGGTTCCAATAATATTCTATTTTGGCCATCAAAAACCAATGAAACCGTACCTTCCAAGATATTTCTAACCACTTCTCCTACAACTTCGCCTCTCCAACCCTTGGAGAGTTTTGAGTTAATGTCACCACCTATTAAAGCTTCGATATCATTTCGCGTTCCGAGCAAAGAAGGATCGATCTCCACATCACGTGCCAGTTGATGTATATAAGCGGTCACCAGAGCAACAGCAGCTCTTGAATCTGAATTTTTTGACATAATCTCTTTAGGGTTTTCTTCTGGGGGTGCCTTAGGGGGATCTGATATAACACGCAAAATTTCTTCCGATGTTTCATTGTTGATTTTATGTTTTTCCATTCCACGAACTTTGGAGAGTTCTTGTATCGATTTTGGAAGTTGTTGTGAGATGGAAACAACTGCCAAATCGGATACAACTCTCCGAACTGGGACATCCAACCGTGCTGCTTCTATTTCACGCCATTTTGCAAGCGAGCACGCTGCATCTTTTGCTTTACCTTTTAAACGCTTCAACTCTTTTATCCTTTTCCACGCTTCATCAGGTGAACGACGCATCGACTCTTTATCAAGAAAGGCTCTGCACTCATCTTCAACCCAAGAAAAGCGTCCCAATTGATTCAAGCGACCAATTTGAAAATTGTAGATTTTAATCAATTCTTTAACGTCTGACGCTGCATAAGATTTTTGTCTTTCAGTTAATGGGCGGGATAACCAATTGGTCATTCTGTCTTCTTTTGGAAGGTCGATTCCCAAATATTTCTGATATAAAACCGCCAGCGATGGGGTTGAGAGCCCTAAGAATCCAGCAGCAATCTGAGTATCAAATAATCTCTGTGGAACGCTTCCGCAAACCCTAGAAAAAACCTCCAAGTCTTGTGCGGCGGCGTGCATTACAAATTTTATTTTACTTTTAAAAAGTTCTGACAATGAAGATAAATCACAAGACAGTGGATCTAATAACGCAACATTGCCTTCAGCCCACGCTATTTGTATTAAAGCCACTTTTGGAAAATAGGTTCCTTCGCGATGAAATTCAGTATCAATAGCTAATACTTTCTCATTTTTTATTTCAGCAAATAGTTTTTCGACACCACTATTTGAATCAATTAACTGAAATTCTTCCCTTTTCGAGCTCAGTTCAATCTTCCTTCCAGGAGTCGGTTCTCACAATATATTTGTTAGATCTTCGGGCCGATCAACATCGAATAAAACATGGGGATTGATTCCTTCAATTCTTAATATTGGTAAACCTTTACTCGCCTTCCATGGGGCTCTCACCCCATTCGAAAACGATCTCAATAAAGTAGGCAAAACACTTGTTGGCCATAAAACATGCATCCACTGTAAATGACCATCTACTAATGGTATGACGATCGATTTCGGTTCCTTCAGTGAATGTTCAATCATCTTTCTAATGAGATCTTCTGAAATATTTGGGAGATCGCAAGCAACTACAAGAACATGCTTTTTACCTATATTATTAAAGTGATTTAGCGCTGTGATTATTCCTCCAAGTGGCCCTTCATCGGGATGTTCATCTGCTAAACACTCATGACCTAAAAGCGTAAAAGTTTTACTGTCTCCCCCTACGATCTTTAAATTCATTACTCCCGCCCTATTTAGAGTTTTAGCAACCTTGCTAATCAGGGGTTCGCCATTAATCTCAACTAAAGCCTTATTGAAACCCATTCTTTTACTCGCCCCGCCTGCTAAAACAGCTCCTCCAAATTCAGTAACGCGACTTTTATTCATCTTTTTACTCTATTTACTTTCAACCGTTAACATCTGCAATCCTCCTATTTTCGGAGCCCTCCACATATCTTCAAGCGAGTCTGACTAATCTTCGTATGTGTCCGATGCGATCCCTGAAATTACTTTTTCGAATTCTCTCCCTGACTGGCTCTCGCCAGAAATTTCTGAACATTTAAGCATTGTCGCGCTAGTAGTTTTAGGAATACTCCTGCTTTTAGTTCTTAGATTTATAAGCAAAATTATACTCAAGCTCGCTTTTATGTTAATTATTCTTGCTTTAGCGTTAGGAATCTGGAGTGAGCGATCAGACTTATCTGGATGTATTAATACTTGTGACTGTGAGATTTTCGGGCAGAAACTTCAGATTCCATCGGGAAAAAACCCTTTCTGCGATGAATCCTAGAGAAAATATCAAGCGTGGGGAATTTGTTCAATTCTCAAAACATTAGTTGCTCTCGCATTGGCATTAGTGCCCGCTAAAACTGCTACAAGTTCCCCTGCTTTTAAACCTGCTCCGTCTCGAACAAGATGCAATGCGGCGTTAATGCGCGATTCCACATCCCCCCCTTCTTGAAGATGTATTGATTCCGTTCCCCAGCTAAGTGACAGTTGTCCAACCGTTCTAGAGTTCGAAGTTAAGCCAATTATCCTTGCAGTGGGTCTAAATCGAGCCATCGATCTAACCGTAAAGCCAGTTCCGGATATGCAGAGAATCGTCTCGACTCCCAATTCAGTAACTGCCCTATAGGTTGCCTGTGTCATCGCATCAGTTACAGAGGTATTTGGATCATCGGCGTCCGTTAGTCTCATTTCTGACAACTCTTCCCCCCATGAGCGATGATCGAACACATCATCAGCCCTTTCAGCTATCCGCGACATTGCTTCGAGGGCATTTACCGGATCCGCCCCAACTGCTGTCTCCCCTGAAAGCATCAATGCACTTGTCCCATCCCAAACTGCGTTCGCTACGTCAGAGACCTCGGCTCGAGTCGGGTCAGGTGCGATAATCATCGACTCCAACATTTGTGTTGCTGTGATTGCAGGACGTCCAAGAGCTATACACCTGCGAATTATTTCTTTTTGCAGAATGGGAAGTTCCTGTATGGGCCACTCGTTTCCTAGATCACCTCTTGCTACCATCACAGCACCAGAGGCTTCAATGATCCCGGTAAGATCTTCGACAGCGTCTCTGGTCTCAATTTTTGCTACAACCAACGGTCCGCTTGGATGTGGGTCTAGTGAAAGTTTGGCCAGATCTGATGCAGAGCGCACAAATGACAGAGCAACCATATCGACATCCATTTCCAGAAATCTTTCAAGTGCTTGTAAGTCCCATTCTGTTGGAGCGGAAATCGACAACCGGCTAGCAGGTATATAAAGACCTGGTCGCCCGCTCATCACTCCTCCATGTATAACGCGCGCATCTAAATGGGTGTCATGTCTTTCTTCTATCTGTATAACTCCGCGGCCATCACCCACGATGAGACGGTCACCCAGCTCAACGTCGTTAAACAAGTTTTCATAATCGACCTGAATAACTTGACCATTGCTGGATGAATTGCCAATTTGAACTTTTATCTCGGAGTCTTCAGCCAAAAGAACAGGCGAATCGCCAAAAGACGCCAACCGGATCTTGGGGCCTGGTAGATCCACTAAAATACCTACAGTTCTACTTTCTTCTTTAGCGATACTGCGAATCATTTTTAGTCGACCTATAGCATCTTCTATGCTTCCATGCGCTAAGCCAAGGCGAGCTACGTCCATTCCGGATCTAATCATCTCGCGAAGGACTGTTTCAGACTCTGAAGCTGGACCGATCGTCGCAATTATTTTGGTTCTTCTCGCCATCTATTAAAGGTTACTCCCGAGTAATAGCCCATAATGTTAATACTCAGTGAAGATTGAGTAATCTTTTCATATGAACCCTTTATTGAATCCTAGATCATTACCATTTCTAGACCATCTTGGACCTATACCTTTCGCTCATAGAGGCGGAGCTGGGGTGTTCCCAGAAAATACAATGCCAGCATTTCAAAATGCGGTGGATATGGGTTATAAATATCTAGAAACGGACGTGCATGCGAGTAAAGACGGAAAAGTTTTCGCTTTTCATGATGACTCACTA